>JBFHJA010000302.1:0-5772 GCA_041596165.1 Draconibacterium sp.
AAAATAACAAGCAAAAAGAAAAAACCATGAAACTTCAAACCAAAAAAGATTCCGGGAATCAGGTTTTAAGCCCTTTTTGGGTTATTGTTTCAAAAGAAATTTCAGACATTGTCAAAAGCTGGCGGTTTATCATTATGCTTTTGCTGATATCGCTTACCTGTTTGGGCTCGTTATATACTGCGCTTTCCAATTTTTCGGCGGCAATAGATCCAAACGAACCGGAAGGATCATTTTTCTTTTTAAAACTTTTTACCATTTCCGATGGCACACTGCCCCCGTTTATAGTTTTTATCAGTTTTCTTGGGCCACTTTTAGGGATTAGTTTGGGTTTCGATTCAATTAACTCTGAACAAAACAAGGGAACTTTAAGCAGAATTTTGGCACAACCCATTTACCGCGATTTTGTTTTGAATGCAAAATTTGTTGCCGCGCTAATCGTTTTAAGTGTTTTGATTTTTACCCTTGGTTTTTTAGTCCTGGGTTTTGGGTTGATTTTTATAGGAATTCCGCCCACTGCTGAAGAATTTTTACGCATCGTTGCATTTTCGCTTATAAGCATTATTTATGTGGCTTTTTGGTTGAATTTATCGATTTTGTTTTCCGTAAAATTCAAACAGGCATCGACTTCTGCTTTGGCAGGAATTTCTATCTGGTTGTTTTTCAGCGTGTTCTACAATATGATTGTAAACCTGATTGCCAAAGGAATAGCGCCAGCCAATTTTGTAAGTGAAAACCATTTAATTTATTTTCAACGGATAGTTCAAAATATTATGAGGTTTAATCCCGGACAGTTGTTCGACGATGCCACCACAACATTGTTAATGCCATCGGTTCGAAGTTTGGGGCCTTTAACCATGGAGCAAATGAGCGGTGCAATTCCAAGCCCGCTGCCATTGGGCCAAAGTCTCAACCTTGTCTGGCCGCAGGTAACTGCGTTAATTGCAGGTACAATTGTGTTTTTTGCTATCGCATACACTTTGTTTATGCGCCGTGAAGTGAGGTCGAGGTAAAATCAGGAAGGCATCTCATTTTTGAAAATATGTAATGGGATGCTTTCCTTCTTTAATGTAAAGCCAGAACGGCGCGGTTTATTTCCACTGTACCAAATGATTCAAAATAGTTTGGCTGAGTCTTTATAAATAATTCCTTTTAAAAATTTATGGCCTCCTTAAACTTTCAGTTGCAATTCAATCTTTTAGATATATATTTATCGCTTTATCGGTGTTTTAAACAGGCAACAAACATTATGCAGCTAAATTATGAATGATTTTTTGGAACATGTATTGCACGAATTTCAACTACCTCTGACAAACCCGGTGCTAGTATTCTCTTTAATTTTATTTATCATTCTTTTGGCTCCAATATTATTGCAGAAACTCAAAATTCCGGGAATTATAGGATTAATTGTTTCGGGTATTATTATTGGTCCGTTTGGATTGAATATTCTTGAAAACAACAGTGCCGTTGATTTATTTTCGACCATTGGTTTGTTATATATCATGTTTATTGCAGGTCTGGAATTAGATATGAACGAGTTTAAAAGTAATCGGAACAAAAGCTTGTTTTTTGGCTTTTTCACTTTTATACTGCCACTTGCTATTGGATTTCCGGTCTGCCGGTACATATTGGGATATGACTTTAATGCCAGCTTCCTGATTGCAAGTATGTTTTCAACCCATACCCTTGTGGCGTATCCCATTGTCAGCAGATTGGGGGTTTCAAAAAATGAAGCAGTTGCCATAACTGTAGGAGGAACAATACTCACCGACACTGCGGTGCTGATGATTTTGGCAATAATCATGGGAAACAGCCAGGGAAACCTTGACCAGCAGTTTTGGATTCGGTTAGGGATTTCAATAGTTGTTTTTTCAGCAATCATGTTTCTTTTAATACCGCGCATTACAAGATGGTTTTTTCAGAAATTAGAAAGCGAAAAACATGCTCATTACATTTTTGTACTTTTTGTAGTTTTTATGGCAGCTTTTATGGCTGAATTTTCAGGTCTCGAACCCATTATTGGAGCTTTTGTTGCGGGGCTTGCATTAAATCAATCCATACCGCATACTTCGGCGCTAATGAATCGGATTGAATTTATTGGTAATTCGCTATTCATACCATTTTTTCTGATTTCGGTAGGAATGCTAGTTGATATTTCTGTGATTTTAAGCGGACCAACAGCAATTATTATTGCAGTAGTTTTAACTGTGGCAGCTATTATTGGAAAATGGTTTGCCGCCTTTTTCGTCCAACTCGCTTTTAAATACTCATCAGCACAACGACAGCTAATTTTTGGACTTAGCAGTTCGCATGCCGCTGCAACCCTTGCTGTAATACTTGTTGGATATAACGCGGGTATTCTTGATATAAATGTGCTCAACGGAACTATTATACTAATACTTATAACCTGTGTTGTGGCTTCATTTGCTACAGAAAAAGCTGCAAAAAAAATTCAAATTGCAGAAATAAACGGTTCCCAAACAAACCTTGACAAAGATTTTAATACAAGTGAACACATTTTGCTGCCAATTGCCAATTTAAAGAACATTAATAAATTACTTGATTTTACGTTGCTTATTAAGGATAAAAAATCGGATAATCCAATTACTGTTTTGTCGGTTGTGCCCAATGATACCCAAACAGAATTAAATATCATGTTAAACAGAAAAAAACTGGAAAAGTATGAAAAACATGGTGCTGCAGCCGAAATTAAAATTAAAACAATTGCTACAATTGCAATAAATGCTACTGCCGGTATCGAAAGAATCTCAAAGGAAATAATGGCAGATATTATTATACTTGGCTGGCCAAAAAAACCGGGGATATTGGAAAAACTGATTGGAGAAAGGATTTATTCGATTGTGAATACAGTTGATAAAAACCTGTTTATTTGCCATCAGGAAAAATTATTGGTCTCGCAAAAACGTATAATTATACTTGCTCCTCCATTGTCAGAAAAAGAATTTGGATTTGAAACCTGGTTAAAGAAAATTCTGAAATTATCAAACGAACTCAGTATACCAATTGTACTTTTCGGTATGAATAAAACATATGAAGTTATTAATTCGAAAATAAAAAAGTTTGGCTGGAAAGGTGTATTGAATTTTAGTGCATTTAGCGAATGGGAAGATTTTCTTGTTTTATCGAAAAACGTAAACGACGATGATTTACTTGTGCTTATTTCAGCCCGAAAAAATGCCGTTTCTTACAAGAATTATCTCGATCATATTCCCTCCAAATTAGAGAAATATTTTAATAACAATAACAAAATTGTAATTTTCCCTCAACAAAACAATCAGTTAATCAAGAATGTCGAAAACTTTAGTATCAACACGAATTAAAGAGTATGATTCTGCTAAATATCTACGATACAGCTCTACCCCTAACTCAGCCTGTTTTAAAGTTTCTTGTTATTCTTATCATTATCCTTTTTGCACCTTTACTTCTTAATAAAATTAAAATACCACATATTCTTGGGCTTATTATTGCCGGTGCAATTATTGGAACTAACGGTATTAATTTGCTTGAAAGAGACAGTGGCATTATTTTGTCGGGAACCGCAGGACTGCTTTATATCATGTTTCTTGCCGGGCTTGAAATTGACTTGGCAGAATTCAAAAAAAACAGCGTCAAAAGTATTGTATTTGGAGTTTATACTTTTTCCATTCCAATGATAATTGGAACGATTGTAGGAATTTACATTTTACAGTTTTCAATAATGACATCGGTTTTGCTGGCAAGTATGTTTGCATCGCACACGTTAATTGCCTACCCAATATTGAGTAAACTTGATGTAACCAAAAACAGGGCTGTTAATGTTGCTGTGGGAGGAACAATGATTACCGATACACTTGCTCTTTTGGTACTGGCGGTTATTGTTGGAATGACGACAGGGGAAGTGAACACTGAATTCTGGGTAAGACTTACTGTTTCCGTAATAATCTTTGGATTAATCATTATTCTGTTTTTTCCCATAATTGCACGTTGGTTTTTAAAACGGTTTAATGATAATGTTACTCAATATATTTTTGTGCTGGTAATGGTATTTCTTGGGGCTGTATTAGCGGAACTTGCCGGAATAGAAGGCATAATAGGAGCTTTTCTGGCGGGCATGTCGTTAAACCGTTTAATTCCGGCAACCTCACCATTAATGAACCGCATAAATTTTGTTGGGAATGCGATTTTTATTCCATTTTTCCTTATTGGTGTAGGTATGCTTGTTGATTACAAAGCTTTTTTTTCAGATTTTGAAACACTGAAAGTTGCTGTTGTAATGACCATAGTAGCCACCTTTGCAAAATTTACGGCAGCCTGGCTCACTCAAAAAAGTTTCAAGTATACAAAAGATGAACGAAGGTTAATTTTCGGGTTAAGCAATGCCCAGGCTGCTGCAACACTTGCAGCGGTAATGATTGGTTATAATATAATTGTTGGCGAAACCGAGTCAGGTGAACCTATCCGGCTTCTTGGCGAATCGATCCTTAACGGTACAATTGTTATGATATTTGTTACATGCACAATTGCCACATTTGTAGCTCAAAAAGGAGCATTAAATATTTCTATTCTGGAATCAGCATCTTTTGATAACGATGAAACAACAAATTCTGAAAAAATTCTGATTCCGGTCAGCAATCCTGACACTATTGATGAATTGGTGCATTTGAGTACAATTATCAAATCGAAAGAAAATAAAACAGGAATATTTACCCTCAATATCATCAATACCGATTCATCAGACGGCAACGCTGTTAAAAAAGCCCACAAATTAATGGACAAAGCAGTTCACACAGCCTCTTCCACAGACGTTTACCTCAATAAATTAATCCGATTCGACTTAAATGTAATTAACGGTATTACCGGTATTATCAGGGAGCACAACATTACCGACCTGATTCTTGGACTGCACATAAAAACAGGAATCACAGAATCTTTTCTGGGGACTCTTGTTGATGGGATTTTGAATATAAATAATGTAACAACCTTTGTTTACAAACCCGTTCAACCCATTTCTACAATAAAACGGCACTTTATTATAATCCCTAAAAATGCTGAAATTGAAATTGGCTTTCCGTTCTGGCTCTTAAAAATCTGGAATATTGGCAGAAATACCGGATGTAAACTTTTGTTTTACGGCCACGAAAAAACAATACAAATTATAAAAGATATAAACTCTAAAAATCCAGTTGATGCAGAATTTAATTATTTTGAGGATTGGGATGATTTTCTGATTGTTTCGAGAGAAATTAAAACCGATGACGGATTAATTATTATCATGAGCAGGGAAAAGAAAATATCATACCAGTTAAATATGAAAAATGTTCCGGGTTATTTAAATAACTATTTTCACCAAAGTAGTTTTATCCTTGTTTATCCAATGCAATCGGGAGTTGAAGGCAGAATTAATTTAACCAACCCATCTTTAATTTAGACACGAAAAAAAACAAACGCAACAGTTTTAACTTTGCGGTTCATATCAAACATTTTAAAATTTCAAGGAAACCCGAAAAAACAGCGTAAACAAGCATTCCTTACTTTCATTTTAACACATTTATTTTTTGTAACTCATTTATCTTTTGCGAGACGTATTTTTTTGGGTATTTTGCAACTATTAAAATATCGAAATGACAATTCTACATATTTTCAATTTTTCACTTCCCATTACTGAACCCGTAATAATTATAGCGCTTATACTATTAATTCTTTTAATTGGGCCGGTTTTTTTCGAACGAATTCGTATTCCCTCTATTGTTGGTTTACTTTTAAGCGGTGCATTAA
>JBFHJA010000303.1:0-5761 GCA_041596165.1 Draconibacterium sp.
GGCAATTAATGCCACTTTTCCGGCTGCTGAAAAACCTATAGAATTGAATGAAGCCATGCCAGCCAGTGTGAAAACTGATTTCACCGAAGCTTATTTATATGTTGCTAATCTCGAAGGAACAACAAAAATTGAACAAGGTCAGACGGAAGTAATATTTAAAGGAAAAATATCCGCCGGAAAATACGACATGGAGGCTCAATTAATTGATAAGGAAGGAAGAGTTCACCCAGCTTATTATGTCTATATCGAAAAGTTGTAAAAAGATAAATCAAATGTAAAGAAGTAACCAAAATATTCTTTAAAGCTAATTGTAGCTTTCTCTTTTATCGACGGTAGTTTATGTGTTTAAAAAAGATAGAACTATAATTTAACGTGAATTAAAATACATTAAAAATGAAACAAATATCCAAACTATTTTTATTGATAATTATTGCTGCACTTTTTTTTGTTGGTTGTGACAAAAAAGAACAAAAACGCCCCAACTTTCTATTTGTTTTAGTCGATGACCAATCCCCCTTCGATTTAAAAATCTACGATGCAAAATCGATATTGGAAACACCAAACATTGATAAATTGGCTCAGGGAGGAATGGTGTTTGAAGGTGCACGCCACATGGGTTCTATGAGTGGTGCAGTTTGTACGCCATCGCGACACATGATTATGAGTGGGCGCACCCTTTGGCATTTACCACTCATTGCCGGTTACGAAAGCCCCTTTTGTCCCGATAGTCTGGAATTGCAAACAATCGGCGCTGTTTTTAACCGGGCAGGGTACAATACCATGCGAACCTGTAAAAAAGGAAATTCTTATGCTGCAGCAAACGAACAATTTACTGTTGTTCACGATGCAACAAAATGCGGTGGAACCGAAGAAACCGGTAGTGCCTGGCATGGAAAACAGGTTTTGAATTATTTAGATGATAGAGTGAAAAATCAGGAAAAGGAACCGTTTTTTATCTATTTTGGTTTTTCGCATCCACACGATGTTCGCAATGGTACTCCCGAGTTGCTTGAAAAATATGGTGCGGTGAATCACACTGATACAACAAGTTTACCTCCGGCAAATCCTAAGCAACCAGAGCTTCAGGATAATTATCTTCCCGCACATCCTTTCTTTCACGGACATCCCGGTTTAAGAGATGAGGAATTGGTGAGCGGAGTTTGGAAAAACAGGGATGAGCAAACAATAAGAAACGAACTGGGCCGAGAATATGCATGTTCGGAAAATATTGACATCCAAATTGGTAAAGTATTACAAAAATTGGAAGATATGGGTGAGTTGGAAAATACCTATGTAATTTATACCGCCGACCATGGAATGTCAATCGGAAGACATGGATTAACAGGCAAACAAAATTTATACGAACATACCTGGCGCGTACCATTTATTGTCAATGGGCCAGGGATAAAAGCGGGGACACGTGTTGAGGGGAATATTTATCTTTTGGATATTCTGCCAACTGTTTGCGACTTGGCTGGAATTGATATTCCTGAAACGGTGGAAGGGATGAGTTTTAAGCCTGTTTTACAAGGAGAAAAAAGTACCGTTCGAGATGTAATGTACGGTGTGTATGCAGGAGGCACAAAACCGGGCATGCGTTGTGTGAAAAAAGGCGACTGGAAATTAATCAAATACGATGTAATGGACGGTGCTATTCACGAAACGCAACTTTTTAATTTAGCTGAAAACCCAAACGAATATTTACCCGAACACAATAAAACAGGAGAAATGGAAACCAATCTGGCCGACAACCCAAAATATGCCAATAAATTAGCTGAAATGGAAGCTTTGTTGTTGGAACAAATGCAGGTTAACAATGATCCTTACCGGCTTTGGAATCAACAATAAAAGCTAACCGAAATAAAAACCTGATTCTTCAAAACCAGGTTTTTATTTCATCGGTATTTTTATCCTGGGGTATTAGTCAGGATATTGATGCCAAAACAAAATTAGCTTCTGCTTGCCGATGTTAATATGTCGTGCCCGAAAAAGCCGCAAAAAAATTATAGATACATTTTTTTATATGAGTGATTGATATTATTTGTTTTTTGTCATTTGGGTTACATTGTCAGGGAGCAATTCTTTCAGGTTTGTCATCGGGGGAAAAGGTTGTTTTTAAACAGCTGTATTTTAGGTATTGCCAGATTTTTTTCACAAGGGTTTATCTTGGGGCAATAAGGAGGGATATTAAGAAGTGTTTATTTAAATTTAAATATATATTCTTATTCCAGGCTGTCGACCCGACAGCTTTAATTCTTGAAGCAAATATTCCATACTGCGATAATTGCATCCATGCAATTATTAAACCACTACTGTCATCAGGAATGGTAACCGCTTTTTCACTTGTCGTAAGCGGACATTCAACACTGATTCCAAAAACCTGCCCCCCTTTTTCAAATTGAATTTTACCGGCAGCATCCAGCTTTTGGCCATCGATAGGCCAACGACTACAAACAATATATGCACCACCTTTAGTATCGGAAACCGCGCTTGGTGAACGTGAATTGGATGTTAGAATAGAAAGTAAAAGATTTTCTTTAGGGTCGGACGACTATTGTGCGTTAACTGAAATTGAGGCAATTACAGAAACGAAAAGTAGAAGATGTTTCATCCAATTAAAATTGAAAGTTTTCAAAGGTATTGGATGTAACTCCCTTAATTTAATCCTGCTTGTTTGTGAAGCATTTCTGCATGGTCGTTTCATGTAATTAAATTTCAAGAATATGAATATAAAACAATCTTATTCTCCTTTTAGTTTTGAAGCGTTTGGATAAAAACTTCAACATAAAAAAAAGGATTACTTTCCTTTTTGAAAATGTAATCCTTTTGTAGATTATCAACTTTTCCAAAGTTTCAAACTTTGGAAAGTTGCTCAAGTTGAAATTGTTTTTTAATCCCTGCTTGCTAATTTCGATAACAGCCTTAATATTTCGAGGTACAGCCAGATTAAAGTTACCATTAAACCAAAAGCGCCGTACCATTCCATGTATTTTGGTGCGCCTTGTTCAGCTGCGTTTTCGATAAACGAAAAATCGAGTACAAGGTTGAAAGCTGCAATGGCAACTACCAAAAGGCTAAATCCAATGCTGAAATTGCTGTTTCCGTGGAGGAATGAAAATTCCATCCCAAAAAATCCGCCAATAAAACTTACAAGGTAAACTACGGCAATTCCGGCAGTTGCTGCAAAAATTCCCATTTTTAGCTTTTCGGTTACCTTAATAATTCCGGAGCGATATAAAAAAAGCATTGCCAAAAAAACCGCAAGTGTAAGCGCAACGGCGCGCATTACGATTCCACTATACATTGATTCGAAAATTGCCGAAAGACCGCCAAGTAAAAGTCCTTCGAAAATAGCATAAATGGGTGCTGAAATTCCTGAACTTTGCGGACGGAAAGCTGTTACAAGTGCAGTTATCAACCCACCGATTCCACCAACTATTACCCACGGCATAACTGCAGCTGCGCCACCTTCCGGATTTACAGCAACAGCAGCGAAAAATTTGTTCCATGTAAAAATTGCTGCTGCCATTACAATCAATAGCATCAGCCCGGTTTTGTTCATTGTTCCGTTAATGGTCATCGCATCCGAAGAGTAGGTGAAATCTTTATGGAAAATGTTCTCTTTTAGAGCCGGATTTGAAGATTTTGTCAAATTTATCATTTCATATAAAATTAATTGTTCAACATTAAATTTCTAAAATTGTATTCTTGTTTAAAACAAAAAACCTGCCGTTAAAGTTTTCATGACAAGATAGCAGAAGAAAGTTTAAATTTTCGGGTTCAAAGTTTAAGGAAGGAAGAATGACCTCTTATCAGCCATGGGATAAATTTACCTTTTTATGGCATCCCGGAAATAATCACTTGTTAGTTCATCAAAAAGTTCTTCGCCTTGTTTTGTAGCATTTTCCGAGTCGCTTAATTGCAGATTTTGTACAAGTTCGATACTTTGCTGATAAAGGTATTCAGAGCGTTTGGCAAGTGCCTGGATTGTTCGGTAGAAAGTTGTGTTTAATGTGCTGTCTTTGGCCAAAGTTGGCAGTTCTTCAAAAAAGGGTTCGAACATTTCGTCGATGGCTGATTTATTGGTGAGTGCAAGTCGGCCAATTAAATGAATACCGGTGTAACGTACAATGTGCTTTTTTGCCCGGCACCATTCCATTGCTTTAATAAATGCAAACTTTGAATTTACCCACAGATTTGCCGAAGCCTGCTCCGCAATTTCGGTATTTTCAAAGGTTTTTGTCCAGAAATCAATTTGTTCTTCGGTAACCTGTTTTGGGTCGTCAATCAGAGTTGCCAAAATCATTGTTTCGCGCCACTGTTTGTTCCAAAGTTTCAGCGCCAGTAAATGATCGGGTTCAAACTGACTGGCAATTTCACGCAAATCGATAATCGAAACGCCCCAGTTTATTTTGTATTGAATGCCTTTTTGTTTCATCAAATCAGAAACTTCGCCACTTTTCCGCAATTTTATCTGTGTTAAAATTTGCTGAAACTTATTTTCCGTTTCCTGGTTGTCGAGAATAAAATCCATTTTTTTAAAGATATTTAGTTTTGAGATTTGAGCGAGAATAAATACGTTGCAAATATAGATATTACTCAAATTTAATATGATATGTAAACTGTCAAATACTGATATGAATGTTCAACTAACTTAACTTTAACCATAAAACTGCCGAAATCCAACTGTTTGCATTTGGCGATATTTTGCATACTTTTCGGCTAAAATTAAAACGAACACCTTTTCATGTGTGGCATTTCAGGAATTTTAATTAAACATTGCACAGCTATTGGCGATGATATTGTGCAATTAAACAACCACCTTAAACATCGTGGTCCTGATGATGAAGGTTACGTTTTAATCAATAAGCAAAATGCACAACCCTTTGCCGGCAGCGATACGCCAACAGAAACTTTAAATAACCCAAACTTTTATTGCCCCAAAGAGCACATTTCAAACTCAAACGAATCGCATTTTTTGGCTTTAGGCCACCGTCGACTTTCCATCATTGATATTTCTGCCAATGGGCACCAACCTATGTGTACAAGAGAAAAGCAGTTTTGGATTACGTTTAATGGAGAAATCTACAATTTCATTGAACTCAGAAGTGAATTGCAAAGTTTTGGGCATCAGTTTTATACTGAGTCAGATACTGAAGTAGTTTTAAAATCTTATGAACAATGGGGGAATGATTGTGTGTTGCATTTCAATGGAATGTGGTCTTTTGTGATTTATGATGTTCAAAAAAATATTTTGTTTGGCTCTCGCGACCGTTTAGGAGTAAAACCGCTCTACTACTTTTTAAATAGCAATTCTTTTATTTTTGCATCCGAGGAGAAAGCACTTCACCGAAGCCGTTGGGTAAAAACAGGTTTGAATGACCGCGCGGTTTTCGACTATTTGGCTTTGAGCCATGCAGAACCGGAATCAGAAGGTTTTTTCCAATCTGTTTTTGCTGTAAAGCAAGGTCACAGTTTTATTTTCGATATTCAAAATTTCAACTATACTGAACACCAGTATTACACACCTTTTCAAAACAAGTCTGACAGCAGGATTTCATATGATGAAAGTGTAAAACAACTGCATAAACTTCTTGTAAATGCCATAAATATTAGAACGCGCTCCGATGTGGAGGTTGGTTCATGTTTGAGCGGCGGGATTGATAGTTCTATCATTGTAATGCTTTTAGATCGCTTTTTTAAAGAGGGGAAAGACAGTTATTTTCCCAAAGTTTTTACTGCCGTTTATCCTAATTCTAAA
>JBFHJA010000304.1:0-5753 GCA_041596165.1 Draconibacterium sp.
AAAAATATTCTACTATAAACAAAACGAATCAAATGAGAAAAATAATTCTAACAGGTCTAGTTTCTATTTTGACAATTTTAAATTTATGGTCTCAACAATTAGCATTCCCAACAGCCGAAGGTTATGGGAAATTTTCAAAGGGTGGTCGAGGTGGAGTTGTTTATGAAGTTACAAACCTGAATGATAGTGGAGAAGGTAGTTTGAGAGCAGCCATTGAGGCTTCAGTGCCCCGGACTGTTGTTTTTAGAGTTTCTGGAACCATAGTTCTTGAAAGTCCTTTAAAAATCAAATATCCCTTTATTACAATTGCTGGACAGACAGCTCCCGGCGATGGAATTTGTATCAGGAAAAATCCAATCAGTATTGATGCCGACCATGTTATAATCAGATACATAAGAGTAAGATTAGGAGATGAGTCTGGTGGTGATTATGATGCTGTATCTAGTCGATATACAAAGCATTTGATTTTAGACCATATTTCATCAAGTTGGAGTGTTGATGAATGCATGTCGATTTATCATTGTGATAGTATAACTGTTCAATGGTGTCTAATTTCTGAAAGTATGAGTCAATCCAATCATGTAAAAGGTTCGCATGGATTCGGCGGAATTTGGGGAAGTAATTACAGCACCTATCATCATAACCTGTTGGCCCACCATTCGAGTCGTAATCCCCGGATGGCTTCGGGAAGTGGAAATACAGATTATCGAAACAATGTTATTTATAATTGGGGCTATCAAAGTCTTTATGGCGGTGAAAAGCAGCAAAAAGGAAATGACAAATTCAATTTTTCAAATTTCAACATAGTCGCCAATTATTACAAACCTGGCCCAGCAACTAGACCAGGTGAAATAATGCACAGAATTGCAAATCCATCAATTCACAGTGAAAATGATTATGGGAAATGGTATGTAGCTGAAAATACTGTTGAAGGCAACAAAGATGTTTCGGAGGGTAACTGGAATGGAGGGGTGCAAACAGAAATCTCTTTAAATAAAATAAAACTTGAAAATCCTTGGCCGTCAATGCCAATTAATCAACAAATAGCAGCAGAAGCATATAAAATTGTGCTTGAAAATACCGGAGCAATATTGCCCAAAAGAGATGAAATTGATGCCCGGATAATTAAGGAAGTTCGTGAAGGTAATGCTACGTTTGAGGGTAAAAGTTACAAAAAGCAGCATCATGTTGCTGACACCACAATTGTATGTGGAATTATTGATACACAAAAAGATGTGGGTGGCTGGCCTGAATTAAAAAATGCACCTGCCCCAAAAGATTCTGACCATGATGGAATGCCAGATTACTGGGAGGATAAAAACAAATTGAACAAAGTAAATCCGGATGATAGAAATTTAATTGCATCGGATGGATATACAATGTTGGAAAAATATTTGAATAGCATAAAATAAAAAGCACGGCGGCATAACAAGTACATATTTCAGAGCGGGTTGATGGGGTTCGAGCCGCGGATTCTGCATCGCCGTTCAGTCCTGGCGGAAATGAACGCTTCCCGAAATCCGCCCCGCTTCATTTACCAACCGTTGCCGTTCATTGTAAAAAGACAGAAACGAACAGACAATTTGCTACTAAACAGACAATGATAAATAAACAGCCAACGCACAAAACAGCATAACTTGTCCCGATTCATCGGGATTTGCATGCTCCGACACACAAACCGAAGCTTCGGATTGCAAAAGAGACCCAACCTCCCCCTCGTCTGCGCCGGGGGCTTGTTGTCCTGCATTTGTAATGCACAAAAAGACCCCGCAAAACCTGTTGTTAAACATTTGCTAATTTCAATCCCCTTTATTACTTTCATCCTCAGTTTTAAACCCCCGGCAGTAACCCCCTGTCAGCCAGGAAGCTTGCCGGCAAAAACTACAAACAATCTTATTTTTTCAAACCATTTAAAAAATTTGAATTATGGCAAACAATTCAGAAAGTGGCCATGCTGTAAATGTGGCCAATTTTAGTGAGTTAATCACTTTTGTAGCGGGTTATGGCGAGGCCTACAATCCGTCAAACAATCAAATTAAGTTGCTCTCCCTTCAGGAGATATCCTCCATTGCTGCTGAGTCCCTTGCCGGCGTAAACACAACAATTCCCGCCTATAACTCAGCGGTGGCTTCCCGCGAAATCCTTTTTTTGCCCTTGAGCAAGCTTGTTACCCGTGTAATGAATTCCCTAAAAGCTTCGGGAGTGTCAGAACAGGTTTACGATCAGGTGCTTACTGTTGCACGCAAAGTAAAAGGCACCCGGGCAACTGCTATTGTTGAACCAGTACCTGCGGTGGAAGGCGAAACCCCTGTAAAGGAAGTCAGACATGTCTCCTCGTCGCAAATGAGCTTCGACAGCCGAGCCGAAAACTTTGGCAAATTGGTTACTCTCCTCGCCGCAATTGAGGAGTATACTCCAAATGAAGATGATTTGAAAGTAACAACCCTTAATGAATGGGCGGACGAATTAAAAGCAAAGAATAATGCAGTTATAGTAAGCGAAGTTCCGTGGAGCAATGCCCGTATTGCCCGCAACAGTGCACTCTATTCTGACGTTACAGGTCTTTGCGATACTGCCATGACGGTAAAAAATTATGTTAAGGCAGTGTTTGGTTCATCAAGCCCCCAATTCAAACAAATCAGCAAACTGCAATTTAAAAGACTGATATAATCTGTTGTAATACTCATCTGCTTTCCTGTTCATTACTCATTGTATTGAACAGCGAAAGCACTTGTTTTTCAATGCACTTACCTGTTTGTGCTGTTTTAATTATTATTTTTTCCTCAACACTCCTGATATCTGCAATGTTGCACTTGAAATTTACAAATGAGCTGCTGAAATTTGAAATGTTGCACTTGAAATTTAAAAGTAAGCACCTGAAATTTGCGAATAGGCTGTTGAAATTTAAAAGTAAGCTGCTGAAATTTGCGAATAGGCTGCTGAAATTTGAAATGTTGCATTTGAAATTTAAAAGTAAGCACCTGAAAATTGTAAATAAGCTTTAGATATACCCGAATGAGCCCTAAATGGTGCTGATATCCATTAGCAAGTTCCGCTTCTCCCGGACAACTGATTTGCAAAGGTTTTGTCGGGTTATTTCTTGATCAGTTTTGCAGAGAGCTTATGTTCCCCATTTTTTAAAATCTGTTAATCTGTAATGGGAGCGGACGATACATGGTGATTCTGCCTGTTAAAACAATTCAGGCTCAAAGTATTAAGTCCTACTTTCTGCATATTCAAATTGGAATAAACAAGAAATCCATCGCCATTAATTTCGGTGATGATAAAATCAGCTGCCGGTTTGCCAAAATTCAAAACAATGCTTGCGGTAGATTCATTTACACCTTGACAGAAAACAGTTGTCTTAATCGAAAAATATCTTAATCATTCAGCATCGTTCAAGCTGATAAACCAGTTAAAAGTAGCAACGCCCGATGGAATTACGGCTGTTGTATGCCCTGCTCCCTGAATTGCAATGTATTGAATTTTCGAAGCTTCAACTCCCTTTGCCACGAAATCATTATACAGGTTTTTCGAAATTTGTTCAGGTACATAATTATCTGCAGTTCCATGTGTTAACAAGGTTGGAATATTTGTTTTCCATGCCGCAATACTGTTTTTGTCGAGACTTGAAATTACAGACGAAAATTTGGTATTTGTATTCGAAGAGCTTTTGTAATCACTTGTAAATAAATCTACAGTGGCGCTTGTAAGTTGTGTATTTATCTCATCACCCGAATTTGTGCCGTTATATAAGGTCAAAATACGCTGGTCGTAAGGTGATTTAAAAATATCACTTGCAGGGTTTGTGATATCCCCTAAATTCAAATAGCTGTTAAAAACATATCCAATAAAATAAGGCATCGGATAAGTTGTGAGGTCAAGAATATAATCATTTACATATCGCAGATCATATGGGCCAGCTCCACATGAACTTGCTTTTAAATTGAACTCAGAAATCGTGTTATCTTCAATTGCTTTTTGTAACTGCATGGTTGCCCATCCCCCCTGCGAATATCCTGTAATATACAAATCGTTACTGGCTTCAAAGTTTAAATGGTTTGCAGTCAATTCTTCAACAGCTTTTAACATGTCGGTTACGGTCTGGATAGTTGATTCTTTATCAAGATAAGGATGATACATATTCGATGAGGCCCCAAATCCCAGATAATCGGGTACTGAAACAATAAAACCGGTTGAAGCAATAAATTCAAGCAATAAAAACAATTGATTGTCAGGGTTAACGGATGGGGCTTCGCTGTGCAAAGTGTTTGTTCCGTTCTGGTAACTCATTAACGGATAGGTTCCTGCCGCCGATGGAACGGAAACAAGCCCGGAAGCAATAACATCGTTTCCTTTAAATTTTGTTGTATAGCTTATGGTATAAACATCAATATCATGTTCCAGATTATCCGAAATATTCTTTAAGTCAGGGTAAAGATTTGAATATAAGGCTAACACAGTTTTCATATCGGATAATTTGTACGTTTTGTGTTTTTCAAAGCTTACAAGATATTCATCTGTTATTTCAGGTTCGTCATTGTTATTTATATCGCATCCTGTAAAGCTTACTACAAGCACGAAAAACAGGAAGAATTTAAGGTGAAGTACATTTTTCATTTTTATGTGTTTATTACTGTTAATTATGTGAAATTGTAAATATTGAAAAATCTGAATGGATTTCAAAATTAATTAATTTAATAACTGTTACCGGATGAAAAGGTTTTGTGAATTAACTTTTAATCCGGAATGATGATTTTTTAGGTAAGCTTTTGGTTAACATCAGGTAAAATCATGTATTATTTTTATTCTGCCCGGTTTTTAATTCACTTTAACAACAAAAACGAATAACATTGAATGAAATTATTATTTTTAATGCATGAAACAAACATGAAATTTAATGCGCGGTTTTTCACGAACGGGCATGACTAAATTTTAGTGGGAGTTACATACCTTGCGATTAAGGACAATTAATTAAAAACGAATAAAATTCTGATAAACAAAAAACTAAACCAATGCGGAGCATCTTCTTTCTGTTTTTTTTCCTGATTTCAGTGTCTTTTATTTCTGCACAACAAATTAAAGTTATGCTGGTTACGGGTGGTCATGCTTTTGATACATTGCAGTTTTTCGAAATGTTCGATGCAATGCCCGGGATAGAATACGAACATTTTCAGCAACCAAAAGCCAATCAGAAACTGATAAAGGATTTGGCCGAAGACTTTGATGTGCTTGTATTTTACGACATGTGGAAAAGTATTTCGGAAGCAGAAAAAAGCGCATATTTGAGATTGACACAACGGGGAAAACCTCTTTTATTCCTGCACCATACAATTGCTTCGTATCAGGACTGGCCTGAGTTTGAAAAAATAATCGGCGGCAAATATGTTGAACCAGCCAGGGGCATTCCAAAAGAGGAGCAATCAAATTATGAGCATGATATTTGGGTTTACAGCAAAGTTGAAAATTATACGCCGGTTACAGTTGGTCTAAAAGAGCCACGCTTTTTTGACGAAATTTATGGTAACGTGCGTATCTCCGACGATGTTATCCCTTTACTCAGCACCCGCCATCCGAAAAGCATGGAATATATTGCCTGGCAACACAAATACAATAATTCGCAGGTGGTTTATATTCAGCCAGGCCATGATTACCGCACTTTTGAATCGGAAGATTACCGAAAACTACTTTTACAGGCAATTAAATTTTTGGCCGGAAAAAAAGCAGTTCATGACATAAAAAACTAATCAATA
>JBFHJA010000305.1:0-5733 GCA_041596165.1 Draconibacterium sp.
AAAACAATTTTCGAAGCGCCGGTAGAAGGAGGGGTAAGCTATGAAGCCGAGTTCAGACCTGAAACCATAGTTAACGGAATGTTTATATACCGTGTGTCATTGGGTGAAGATGTTTACAACGGCAAAGTGATATTTAAGAAAGAATAGATAGCGTGCGTCCATGCTCTTTCATTGGAAGGACCAGGAAATATGGTCTCGTTCGTAGCTTAAGATTTATTTAAATAATTTAAAAAAGCGTGTCTCACAATATGGGGGACACGCTTCTTTTTTACAATTATAAATATTTCAACAATTGAACCTTACACTTACTTAATAAGAATAGAAGATCATATTCAGTAAAAAATAAAAATTTATTATATTAAATTTGGAAATTGTAGGTTAATAGGTAGTTGGCATGATAGAATCAACATTAGTGAAATATTAAAATAGCCAAAATACCATAAAACAGAAGCACTGTGATTTTATATTTTGATAAAAGATGATCAAGAATAAATACTTTTATAAAAGTAATCGTTGAACCTCCAATTCATTTTTTTGTTCAAGTATTCAAACTTTTAAAAACGATGAATAATTTCTGGGATGAACGATATAAAACAAATGATTATGCTTATGGCATCGAACCAAATAATTTTCTTAAAGATCAACTTAAAAATATGCTGCCTGGAAATATTCTATTTCCTGCTGAGGGTGAAGGAAGGAATGCAGTTTATGCAGCAACAAAAGGGTGGCAGGTAAAAGCTTTTGATTCAAGTATTGAAGGAAAAAGAAAAGCAGAATTATTAGCTTCGAAAAAGGGCGTTTCAATTGATTACAGAATTGCAGACTATGAATTTGCTGAATTTCCTGTTGGTTCATTCGATTGTATTGCATTGATCTTTGCACATATAAATCCTGTAAAACGTGCGGAGTATCATAAAAAATTATTGTCATTCTTAAAACCCGGAGGGACATTAATTTTAGAGGGATTTTCCAAAAATCAAATTAATAATACGTCAGGAGGACCGAGTACTATTGATCTGTTATTCTCTAAAGTGGATATGAAAAATGATTTTAGTTCATTGTCAAAATTAAATATAACGGATTCTGAAATCATACTTAATGAAGGGGCATTTCATCAGGGTTTGGCTTCCGTAATTCGTGTTGTTGGTATAAAATAGGTTGCCTAATTATATTTTTTAAAATTGAGGAAGGATGTTTCCTGGATAGGTTTTTCGGAAATTACGGAGTGACTTGAAAAATACGATTGAAAGCAAATTTTCAGCTATCATTTTTTTACTAAATTAGCTCCGTTTAAATTTTAAACCTAAATCAATTGAAACAACTTATCTTTTCACTAACCATCACTTTATTTTTTTTTGAAGTCATCAATGCACAAAAAACAATTAAGGCCATCCGGATAATAACACCGCCTGAAATTGATGGCTATGTTAATGAAAAAGTTTGGGACGAAGCTTTTGCCGTTGACGAGTTTTACCAGCGTGAACCTTTTGAGGGTAAACCTGCCTCCAAAAAAACTATTTTTCTTACCTGCTATGATGCAAACAACATATATTTTGCTGTAAAATGTTGGGATGATCCATCCAAAATTACAGCAAAGGAAATGGCTCGTGATGTGAGCCTGGGAAATGATGACCGCATTCAGATTATTATAGATACATATCTTGATAAGCGAAATGGCTACTGGTTTCAAGTTGGCCCACGCGGATCCATCGGCGATGCTCTGGTTAGTGGAAATGGTAATATTTTGAACAAAGAGTGGGATGGACTTTGGACAGGAAAAGCAAAAATTACAGATTGGGGATGGGAAGCCGAATTGGCCATTCCTTTCAAAACAATGGGATTTGACAAAGAAAGTACGCAATGGGGAGTGAAATTCATCAGAAATATTGTAAACAGTTTGGAAACTGACTACTGGCCAGTTGCCAACTTGAATGCACATAAATTCCAGGTTTCCGATGCAGGAATTTTAGATGGCATTGAGGATATTACACAGGGAATCGGATTGGACATTTCTCCGTATCTGGTTACAGGGTTAAACACAAAGAAAGGTGAAGACATTGACCCAAAGCTTACAGGAGGTGTTGATCTGTTTTATCAGATTACGCCAGGCTTAAAATCTTCACTCACTATTAATACTGATTTCGCCGAAACCGAAGTTGACGATCGCCAGATAAATCTAACCCGTTTTAGCCTTCATTATCCTGAAAAACGTGACTTTTTTCTGGATGGCGCAAGCCATTTTAAGTTTGGAATTGATGCTGATGATACAAGTCCGGTTTCAAAAAGTATTATGCCTTTTTTTTCAAGACGAATGGGGCTGGATTCGCTGGGAGGCCCAATTCCCATAAATGTTGGTGCAAAATTGACCGGACAGATTGACGATTGGAACATTGGAATGATGTATATAAATGATGATCGTGACATGGGAAATAATAACTTTTCAGTGGCGCGGGTAACACGCAACATAGGAAAACAATCTTCAGCCGGTATAATCGGTACTTATGGAAATGCACTTGGCGATGAACAAAATACGGTAGTTGGAGCAGATATGAACCTTGCAACATCAACGTTTCAAAAAAACAAAAATGCTTCGTTTTTCCTTTTTGGTTTAAAATCCAATACAAAAGAGTTTGAAGGTAACGATGTGTCATGGGGAACGCAAGTTGTATATCCGAATGATTTTGTAAAAGCCCGTTTAGGATATCATCAAATTGGGAAAAACTTTGTTGCAGGCATGGGCTTTGTTCCACGCACCAATATCAATGAATCTTATGGCGAATTGATGCTGGGGCCCCGACCAAATAAATGGGGAATTATGCAAATCGAAATTGGTGGAAGTTTTAATCATATTAGTAATTTGGAAACGAATGCTTTGGAAACAAGGGAATTTGAAATTCAACCACTTGGAATTCGTTTTATGTCAGGAGAAGAAATCAAATATTCACTCGTAAGTCAATATGAATCGTTAGTCGAAGACTTTAATATTTTTGAGGATTTTGTCATCCCGACAGGAAATTACGAGTGGTGGCAGCAAAAAATCGAGATTGAAACAAAAGGTGCGCGAAATATTTATGGAGAAGCAAGCTATCAGTTTGGAGATTTTTACAATGGCAAAAGAAATGATATTGAATTGCAGTTAAACTGGAAAATTGCCGTGCCTTTTTTTATTGGAGGAACTGTTACGCAAAACAATATTACCTTACCCGATGGAAAATTTACCGCAAATATTTTTCAAATGAACGCAAATGTATTGTTTAGCCCCAACCTTACTCTTTATAATTACCTCCAATATGATAATGCAAGCAACGTTGCAGGCTGGCAGGCACGTTTTCAATGGATAATTAAACCGGGCAATGAAATTATTCTGGCATGGACATCGAATTTTAATAAACCCGAAAACACCTTTATAATGGACGAAAGCGCAGTGAGGTTGAAACTAAAATATAATATAAGGCTATAAACCTTTTTAAAAAACATTGCGTATATAAAAACACTTACATACATACATCTAAATAAGATGTAAAAAGGGAAGGTAGAATTGTTGTATTGTAAGGTTTTAAATCATAATTTAGCTGATAAAGAAGGAGAAAATTAAAAAAGAGTTTTATATTCTTGTTTGGTATAAAGTATTTTAATATACTTGCACCCGAATTTATAAGATTCTCTCCCCCATTTCAATTGTTCCGAATTATTATTCAACACTTTAACCAAAAAAAAGCATAATATTTTAACAATGTACGATATTCTAGAATTGAACAAAAAGCTTGTTCCCGAACTAAGGGAGATTGCAAAAGAGCTTAATATTAAAAAGATTGAATCATTAAAAAAGCAGGATCTTGTGTACAAGATACTTGATACACAGGCGATTCAGGAAGCAGAAAAATCTGAACGCAAAAATGTGGCAAAGGAACCTGCAAATGAAGAAAAAGGAATTAAGTCTTTTCTGGTTAAGAAACCCTTTTCGTCAGATAAACAAAGCAATACGCAACAAGAGGATTTGCGTGGTAACCGACCACGGCGCGAACGTATTGAACCAGTTTTAAAGCGCGAGAAAGTTGAAACTGGCAAAAAGAAACATGCAAAGTCAGATTCTTCAGGTGTACAGTCACGTCAGGAACAAATAAAAGCTATTATCAAAGGATTTGGTCGTGAAAAACCTGCAATAGAGGAAACTGAACATAAAAGTGTTCCGGAAAAACCTGTGCAAACTGAAGATTTAAAACCTAAACAAGATAAAAAGGAAAAAACTTTCCACCCAAAACCAGAGAATAAACCAGAAAAATTCAGGGTTGAAAAACAGGCTAAAAGGGAGCCTCTCGATGTGGAAATTAGTGACGAGCAAGAAGTTTCAATAAACAATGAAAACCCAGTTGAAGAAGTTGCTCCTATGTTAATTGAACAGGAAAATAACGAACCGAAAAAACAAAATAAACAAAAACACGATAATCAAAATCAAAATCAAAACAGCAAACACAAAAACCGCCAATTTGAATTTGAGGGAATTATAACCAATACAGGTGTACTTGAAATACTTGTTGACGGATATGGATTCTTACGTTCATCCGATTTCAATTATCTTAATTCTCCTGATGATGTTTATGTATCGCAATCGCAAATAAAACTGATGGGTTTAAAAACCGGCGATACAGTAAAAGGTACAATTCGCCCACCCAAAGAAGGCGAAAAATATTTCCCATTAATCAAAGTACTCGAAATAAACGGCAGGAGTCCCGACTATATTCGTGATCGTGTTCCTTTCGATCATCTGACTCCGCTTTTTCCAAACGAAAAATTTCAACTAACCGGAAACGGACACGATAACGTATCGACAAGAATTGTTGACATGTTTGCACCAATCGGAAAAGGTCAGCGCGGTTTGATTGTAGCACAACCAAAAACAGGTAAAACAGTGTTGCTCAAAGAAATTGCCAATGCAATTTCAGCCAATCATCCTGAAGTTTATATGATTGTGCTGCTTATTGATGAGCGACCTGAAGAAGTTACAGATATGGCACGCAGCGTAAATGCAGAAGTTGTTGCATCTACTTTCGATGAACCTGCCGACAAACATGTACGTGTAGCAAATATTGTTCTCGAAAAAGCAAAAAGAATGGTGGAATGCGGACATGATGTAGTTATTCTGCTTGACTCGATTACTCGTTTGGCTCGCGCATATAATACCGTTCAGCCTGCTTCGGGAAAAGTACTTTCAGGTGGTGTTGACGCAAATGCACTACACAAACCAAAACGGTTTTTCGGAGCTGCAAGAAACATTGAAGAAGGTGGATCCCTAACTATTATTGCAACTGCATTAACTGAAACCGGTTCGAAAATGGATGATGTGATTTTCGAGGAATTTAAAGGAACAGGCAACATGGAGTTACAGTTAGACAGGAAACTTTCGAACAAAAGGATCTTTCCATCGGTGGATATTCCGGCATCCAGCACGCGTCGCGAAGATTTGTTGTTTTCAAAACAAATTATCGACAAACTTTGGATTTTGCGTCACTACCTTGGCGGCATGAATTCTTTGGAAGCCATGGATTTTATGAAGACACGATTGATGCGCGCCAACTCAATGGAAGAATTTTTAGCATCGATGAACGACGAATAAAAGCCCCTCCTGACCTCCCGAAGGGAGGAAAAATACGAATTACGTTGAATTATAAATATAAAGCAGGCCAGCTGACCTGCTTTTTTTATTTTTAAATAAAATGTTTTCACCTAAAAAAT
>JBFHJA010000306.1:0-5729 GCA_041596165.1 Draconibacterium sp.
AACCTGAATGCACCTGTTGCCTTGCAACCTGCATCGATATCCTCGCCAGTTTTGCAGAAATATTTGTAAGATTTATCGCCAAGCGCTAAAACCGAATAGTTGAGGTTAGGCAACTTTGGTGCACGTTTGCCGGTAATAAATTTGTAAAAATCTTCTGCCATGTCTGGGGGGTCACCTTCGCCATGGGTACTTACAATTATAGCAACATTTTCTTCCTCCTTCAGCTTTTTGTAATTATAGTCATACATGCTGTAAACAGTTGCTGCAATATTCTTGAATGTTGCTTTTTGTGCTAACTTTTCGGCCTGCGTTTTTGAGTTACCTGTTTCGGAGCCATACAAAATTGTAAGTTTGGCTTGCGACTCGGACTGGCTTGCGACTGATGAAACATTTTGAAGTACGCTTGTACCATTAATTGCAGGATTAAGTCCTGAAATCTTTCCTTCCAAAAACCCGCTCAACCAAATAATCTGTTCGGGCGTTATTTCTTTGGTCAGCTCATTTAAAGCCGACAATTGTTTTTCACTTAAAGGATTTGTCTTCATTCGTGTTAATCAATTTTATAATTCCTTGTTTTTAAAAATTCCTGAATCTCGTTGCGTATTTTAATTGATTCATGCACATTCTCTGCATTTGAACCTACTGCCACTGTAATATTTCTGTCTTTATAAATGGCAGGTGAAACAAACTGGCATAATTCGGGTTTATCGTGAATATTCACCAAAACACCCATTTCCTTTCCATCTTCCAAAATCTGTTTATCGAGTTCAAAATTGTTTGTACAGGAGTACAACATAATATAACCTTTCAACAATGATTTTTCATATCCCCTTTCAACATATTTAATCCCTGATTGTTTGATATCCAGACAAACATTTAACGCTAAAACTTCAACTTCTGCATCAAAACGCTTCAAAATTTTCAATTTTTTAAAAGCGCTTTTACCGCCTCCAACAATCAGTATTTTTTGATTCGAAATATCAATGGATATAGGAAGGAAATTCTTTTTCATTTTTAATTAATTTCAAATTTCATATTCAATTGGCGGTACTTTTTCAAGGCCAAAACTGCTGCGCGCCCAAATTCTTTCGTGGAAATAATAGAGGAACATTTTTGTAAACAATTCAACACCGCCAATAGAAACCGCAAATCGAAAATTGCCCACAATTATCCATGATATAATTATTGTATCGATGGTGCCAAGCGCACGCCACGAAATTGTTTTCACTACACTTCGATATCCTTTTTCCGCAGATTTACGTTTGTATTTTGTTTGCTTCATAATTCGTCAATTCATTCTCTAACAGTCCACTAAAAAAAAGCCCTTCTGCTTTTAACAGAAGGGCTTTTGTCTACAATCAACCTGATTAATTATTATTTATTCCTTCTGCCATATAAAATATTACAACACATCCACATCATTGCGTATGCCATTGAAACCATTTTTATGTCAGTCGAATTTTTTATCATTATCAAAAGGTGACTTTTGTCACATAATTGAGGCAAATGTAGATTAAAATTTCATTTTACAACCCATTTGACCTTCTTTTTTTATAATCAATCTAAATAAGAACAATTAAAAAACAACAGCACCATAAGTCTACAGATGGCATCAAATTTCTTTTCGACTAACTTAAAAGCGTCAAACAACCTCAATAAGCACCTGTTTGCCAACACATTAAATATCTTATTTAGAATGCTTTAAATTAAAGGGATTATAATGTAAAAAACTAAATTCCTCATAAACACTTATTTAAGCAAACACAAAAAATTACAGGTTTTTCATAACAAATTCAACTGTTTTAAGCGGCCTTGATTGTTAACAAATTATTACTATTTTTGGTGGCCTTACTACAAAAGATTGGCAAAAAAGGAGATTTTAAACAAATAAAAACCAATAGAAATGAAAGTTTATAAAACGGATCAAGTCCGGAACATCACCTTAATTGGTAATGCCGGCAGTGGGAAAACCACCCTTGCAGAAGCTATGCTTTTCGAGGGTGGGGTTATAAATCGCAGAGGTGAAGTTACTGCAAAAAACACAGTTTCTGACTACACTCCAATTGAACAAGACTATGGTAATTCAGTCTATCCAACTCTTCTTTACACCGAATGTAACGGTAAAAAAATCAACATTATTGATGCTCCTGGAATGGACGACCTTTGCGGAAGTGTTGTTTCCTCTTTGTATGTTACCGGACTCGGATTATTAACTATCAATGCAACAAACGGTGTTGAAGCAGGTACTGAAAGTGCTGCCAGACATGCAGAAACCATGCAAACTCCATTGATACTTGTTATAAATCAGCTGGACCACGATAATTCAAATTATGATTCGTCGCTTGACCAATGTAAAAATTCCTTTGGTAATAAAGTTACTGTTGTTCAATACCCGGTTGACGCTGGCCCGACATTCTCTTCAATAGTAGATGTTTTGAAGATGAAAATGTACAAATACGGCAAGGACGGTGGCAAACCTGAAATTCTGGATATTCCGGATTCCGAAAAAGAAAAAGCCGACGAATTGCACAACCAGCTGGTTGAAATGGCTGCTGAAAACGAAGAATCGTTAATGGAATTGTATTTTGAGCAAGGCACATTAAGCGAAGATGATATGCGCAAAGGCTTAAAATTAGGGATGCTGGACAGAAGTGTTGTCCCGGTATTTTGTGTAGGCGCAAAGAAAAACATAGGAGTTGGCAGGCTACTTGAATTTATCAGCAACATTGCACCGGCACCCAATGAAAGGAAAATGTGTCCGATTATCAGTGGTCAGCCAGTAAAAATGGAAGAATCAGGAAAACCTTGTTTATTTGTTTTCAGGACTTCAGTGGAATCGCATGTTGGAGAAATTACCTATTTCAAGGTTATGTCGGGTAAAATTACAGAAGGACTCGATCTGATTAACACTACCACCGGCAACAAGGAACGACTTTCTCAAATTTTTGTTTCAGCGGGTAAAAACCGGGAAAAAGTGGAAGAACTTGTGGCTGGAGATATCGGTTGCACTGTTAAATTAAAAGAAACAAAATACAACCAAACCCTTACAGTTAAAGATGCTGAGACAAAATTCCAGCCTATAAAATTCCCACTTCCGCGAATTACTGTTGCGATGAAAGCAAAAAATGATTCGGACGATGAAAAAGTAGGCGAAGTTTTAAATAAAATCAGATACGAAGACCCAACATTTATTATTGAATATTCAAAGGAATTAAAACAACTAATTGTTCAGGGTCAGGGCGAATACCATTTGAACATACTGAAATGGTATTTCGACCACGTATACAAAATTGCTGTGGATACTTTTGCGCCAAAAATTCCATACCGCGAAACCATTACAAAACCTGCACAGGCAGATTACCGCCATAAAAAACAATCGGGTGGTGCCGGCCAGTTTGGCGAGGTACACTTAATTATCGAACCATTTGAAGAAGGTGTTGAACCTAAAAAAATGTTCAAATTTGGTGATAAGGAACAAAAACTTTCCATCCGCGAAGAACAGGTTCACGAACTACCCTGGGGTGGAAAACTTGTATTCCTGAATTGTATTGTTGGTGGATCAATTGATGCCCGTTTCCTGCCAGCCATTCTGAAAGGTATAATGGAAAAAATGGAAGAAGGCCCACTTACAGGATCCTATGCCCGTGATATCAGGGTTTACGTTTACGACGGGAAAATGCATCCGGTTGATTCAAACGAAATTTCATTTAGACTCGCCGGCCGAAATGCTTTCAGTAAAGCATTTAAAAATGCCGGTGCCAAAATTCTTGAACCAATTTATAACCTTAATGTTTGGGTACCTTCTGACAGGATGGGCGATGCAATGAGCGACCTGCAAGGACGTCGCGCGATGATTATGGGTATGGGTTCGGAAAAAGGACTTGAAAAAATTACGGCAAAAGTACCTTTGAAAGAAATGTACAAATACACAACTTCAGTAAGCTCGATTACCGGTGGCCGAGGATTATTTACAATGGTTTATGACAACTACGAAAAAGTACCAACCGACGTACAGGAAGAACTGTTAAAAGCATATGCTGAAGAACAGGAAGAAGAATAGACATATTTTCTAATCCTTTATATCTAATCAAATGCCCCGGTTCATATGAACCGGGGTTTTCTTTTTTGGCAAATAATGATTTCCGATTAATGGCATTTTTTTGTAATTTGTGAAATCATAAAGAATCAAGCTAATGAATACCAATTACAGTCTGCCCCTGACAAATGGTTTCAAAAGAATGAAAAATGCGCTATTCCAACCTTTCGAAATTTCAAAATGGATAAATATCGGATTCACAGCGTTTCTCGCCGGAATAACAGAATGCACCGGTGGCAGTGGCAGTAATTCAGGCTATAAATTTAAAGACATTAATTGGGATGATTTCTTTAATTATCCCGGAGTTGTGTGGGATTGGATGAGTTCTAATCCATTTTGGTTTTCTTTAATTATAGTTGGGGCTTTGTTATTGGGAACAATTGCCGTTGTTTTAAGTTGGCTAAACTCGCGTGGAAAATTTATGTTTTTATACAATGTGATAAACAATAAAGACGCAGTTGTTTACCCCTGGAATGAATACAGAAAACAGGGAAATTCGCTTTTCTGGTGGAAATTCTTTTATGGTTGGCTTATTTTTGCTGTGTTCATCCTGTTTTTAGTGTACAGTTTTGGCATATTTAAAAATATCCATAATAAACTGATTCCCAGTGAAGCAACTTATAGCTTTATCATCGGAATAATAATTACATTCATAGGGCTACTGGCATTAAACGCATATATATCGCTTTTTTTAAACGATTTTGTTGTGCCTATTATGTATAAATACAACCTTTCCGCAATGCGTGCCTGGTCAAAATTTTTCGCTTTGGCAGTTTACAATATGGGCAGCTTTTTTATTTATGGCCTTTTTGTTTTTGTACTAAGCATAGCTGTTGGAATAGTCGTAATTGTAGCGTCTGTTATGACTTGCTGCATCGGCCTTTTCCTAATTATGATTCCTTTTGTTGGCTCAGTTATTTTACTACCAATAAGTTATACATTCCGCGCATTTAGTATTGAATATTTAGCTTCATTTGGTGACGAGTTCAATGTTTTTCCGGCAGAAAATGAAACTCAAATTGAAAAACCTGCATCAGAAATAATTAATTGAATTGCAAATAGCGTCAAACCTCAATATTTTCAAAAATATTATGTTTTTTTAAGCTGAAATCATGAACCATAGGTTTCTGAAACAAATAATAATTCATTTTCAATGAACAGTGTTCATCATCTAAATGAAAAATGGATAAAAGCTTCTATTTTAGGCACCATTTGGGCATCATCAGAAATTGTACTTGGCAGTTTTTTGCATAACCTCCGAATCCCCTTTAGCGGCAATATACTTACAGCAATTGCCATTGTACTGCTTATTTCTGCCAATTACAAATGGAAGGAAAATGGATTGTTTTGGCGCGCCGGTGTAATTTGCGCACTCTTAAAAACCATGTCACCAAGCGCCGTGATTTTTGGACCGATGATCGCCATTCTTACCGAATCAATATTACTGGAATTGTCGGTCCGCATTTTGGGACGAACAATCCCGGGTTTTATTTTAGGATCCGTGCTGGCCATGTCATGGAATTTATTTCAGAAAATATTCAATTTCGTCATTTTTTATGGGTACAATATTGTTGAAGTTTATACAAATCTGATGCAATACGCTGAAAAACAGATGCAATTAAAATTCGACGCA
>JBFHJA010000307.1:0-5727 GCA_041596165.1 Draconibacterium sp.
ATTTCCTGCCATTGCAAGTATCAGTCCCAGCCGCGAACCCCAAGCCTCCTTTTTTACTGTATTCATTGCATTGATTACAAAGCTCCGTTTTTTGGATTCGCAAATATCGTTGTTTTGTGAATAGCTAAAACATGGCGGGAAGAAATTATTTTCAATTCATCTTACAGATCCTTTTATTACTCTTTCAGCTTATAAACTTTCACAAAATCGATAAAATATTTTTGTGGAAAAATAGCGTCGTCAATTCCATTTCTGCCACCCCAGTCTCCTCCGATGGCAAGGTTAATCAACAAATAATGTGCTTTGTCGAATGGCCATGCATTGTTGCCTGTTCTTTCGTTTTGAAATGAAAAATAGAGTGAGTCGTTAACAAAAAAATCCATGTGATCCTCGAACCAGTTTACCGCATAAACATTAAAATTCTCAAAAGGCTTTTCAATTCCAATCCGGTTTCCCTTGTTAGTGCCAATTGAATGGTTGTATGCTTTTGTGTGGATATTTGCATGAATTGTATCCGGGTCGTATCCCACATTTTCCATAATATCGATTTCGCCACAAGCCGGCCAGCCCATTTGTTTCATATTCTCACCAAGCATCCAGATTGCAGGCCATGTTCCAACTCCAGTGGGCAATTTGGCTTTTACCTCAATTCTACCGTACAATATGCTTTTCTTTCCGAGGGTATTTATACTGGCCGAAGTAATTTTGTTTCCTTCCCAATTGTCAGTATTGGCTTCAATAACAAGGGTTCCATTCTCCACGCGCGCATTTTCCAGGCGCGATTCGGTGTAATACTGTGCTTCCCTGTTGCGGATAAAGCCCACTTCGTAACCCCAGACTGTAGTATCGGGCAGCCCCGGAGTATCAAAGTTATCTTCCCAAACAAGTTCCCATTGTGGTGTTAAAATTTCGGGTGTAGTTTTTTTCTGATCAGAACATGCGATGGTAATTACAGTAATTACCGAAAGTAAAACAACAAGTTTCATAGGTTAATAATTTTGGTTTTTCGTTGATTTGGATCATTTAAAATGATTTTTAAAAATCCTTAAAAATATACGTTTTTAAACAATATCTACAACGAGAATATTAATTTTGCGGCAAATCATTGAGAATGACTTTTAAAGTTCATCAAAAAACAAAAGCCCTGATTTTCGATTTATACGGAAAATTATCGGACTCGCTTCCGGTGCAATTGGCAACCTGGAATAAATCAGGCGGGATAAACGGCTTCATTTTCGATCCTTATATTTTGTTCGGGATGACAGGTAGATCTACCATTGAATTTGCTGTTCAGACAGTTGAATAATACAGTTTTAGGGAGATTAATAACAAAAACTAACAATATTAAACACATGAAAAAAGGAATTTATATCACCAATACAGAATCGAGGACCGGACGGTCTCTTGTAACTTTCGGCCTGATAAACTGGTTACTTTCAAGGACAAGCAAAGTTGGCTATTTCAGACCTGTAATTAATGATACTGTTAAAGGCCAAAAGGATAATGACATTGAAACCATGCTTTCCTATTTCAAATTGGATATGGAATATAAAGAAGCATATGGATTCACTATTTCACAAGTTATTAAGTACAAAGATTTAGGGCATGAAGCACGGTTAATCGACAAAATTATAGAGAAATATAAAGACATTGAAAAACGTTTCGATATTGTTGTGGTTGAAGGGTCTGATTTTGTTGGTAAAGGTGTAACTATTGAGTTTGACTTAAACATTGAAATTGCCAAAAACCTTTCACTACCCACTTATCTTGTAAGTTCAGCTCAAAATAAAGAAGTTCATGATGCGGTTTCAAATCTTGATTTGTCGATAAAAACCTATGCCGATAATGATGTTAAAATCCAGGCAGCTTTCATGAACAGGGTAGATGAAAGCAAATTCGATATAATGAAAGAGGAATTGGCAAATGTAATTTCCCCCAGCACATCGATTGGAATTATCCCTGAAGTAAAAAAACTAAGCAGCCCTACAATGCAGGAGGTTTTTGAAGAAATTGGCGGAGATATTTTGTTGGGTGAAGATTTTATGCATAACCAGGTTGATAGAATCGAGGTTGGCGCCATGCAGCTTAGAAATTATCTTCAACGAGTTGAGGAAAACAGCCTCATCATTACTCCGGGCGACCGGTCAGATATTATTGTGGGGTCTTTTCAGGCAAATGCTTCAGCAAATTATCCAAATATCTCCGGAATTGTGCTTACGGGAGGAATAGCTCTTGAAGAACCAATCCTAAAACTCATTGAAGGCTTGCCAAATGTTATGCCCGTAATTTTGGTACAGGATGCAACATTTGCGGCTGCAACAAGAATAAGTAAAATAAAACCAAGGATCAGACCGGGAGATACAGTAAAAATTGAATTGTGCATTTCCACATTCGAACAATTTGTGAACAAAAGATCGCTGCTAAAAAAACACAGAGACTTTAAAACAAATGTTTTAACGCCACGGATGTTTCAATATAACCTTGTTTCAAAAGCAAAATCTTCGAAAAAACATATTGTATTACCCGAGGGGACAGACAAAAGAATTTTGGAAGCTGCAGTACATTTGGTTGAACAGAATGTGGTAAACATAACCTTGTTAGGCAAAGAGGAAGATATTTTGGCAAAGGCAGCAAAAATTGGAGTCAAACTTAGCGATGAGATAAAAATTATCGATCCGGCCACCTCAGAACATTACGAAGACTACTGGAAAACGTATTACGAATTGCGAAAGCATAAAAATATTCCGGAGGATATGGCCCAGGACGCAATGCTCGATGTTTCGTATTTCGGAACAATGATGGTTTACAAAGGCCATGCCGATGGAATGGTTTCAGGAGCGGCACACACTACTGCCCATACAATTATTCCGGCATTACAGTTTATAAAAACCCGGCCGGGAGTTCACACTGTATCGTCAGTATTCTTTATGTGTTTGGATGATCATGTTTCCGTTTTTGGAGATTGTGCGGTAAACGTAAATCCCAATTCCGATCAGCTGGCTGAAATTGCAATTTCATCAGCAGAGTCGGCAAAAGCGTTTGGAATCGATCCGAAAGTAGCCCTGCTTTCTTATTCTTCAGGAACTTCGGGAACAGGTGCAGAAGTTGAAAAAGTAAAAGCCGCAACAGAAAAAGCAATTTTGCTGAGACCCGATTTGAAAATTGAAGGTCCAATTCAATATGATGCAGCAGTTGACCCGGCAGTAGGAAAAAGCAAAATGCCAAATTCGGAGGTTGCGGGAATGGCAAATGTGCTTGTCTTCCCGGATTTGAATACAGGGAATAATACCTACAAAGCAGTACAACGTGAAACCGGTGCGCTGGCAATTGGCCCAATGCTGCAGGGTTTAAACAAACCTGTTAACGATTTAAGCCGTGGATGCACTGTAGATGATATTTTCAACACGGTAGTTATCACAGCAATTCAGGCACAGGAAAACATTTAAAAGGTAAAAAGTAAAAAGCAAATGAATATATTAGTTGTTAATGCAGGTAGTTCTTCCATAAAATATCAGTTAATTGATATGACCACAGAACTGCCATTGTCGAGCGGGATAGTTGAACGTATTGGATTGGATGAAGGGATAATTGTTCACAAAACTTTTTTAAAAGGAGTAGAGACAAAGAAAACGGAATCATTTCCGATTCCAAACCATACAGTAGGTTTAAAAAGAGTTGCGGAGTTGCTAACTGACAAAGAAATAGGGGTGATTTCAAATCCATCAGAAATACAGGCCGTTGGACACCGTTTGGTTCATGGAGCAGAAACCTTTACAGATACAGTTGTAATTACCGATGATGTAAAAGCAAAAATTAAAGAATTATTTCCGCTTGCACCACTTCACAATCCAGCAAATTTAACAGGGGTTGAAGTTGCTGAAACTGTTTTTCCCAATGCAACCCAGGTAGGTGTTTTCGATACTGCTTTTCACCAAACCATGCCCGAAGTTGCTTTCAGATATGCAATTCCGAGAGAAATGTACAGCGAAATGCGTATTCGAAAATATGGTTTCCACGGAACTTCCCACAAATATGTTTCGGAAAAAGCACTCGCATATCTGGGAAAAAAGGATGCAAAAATAATTACAATCCATCTCGGAAATGGTGCTTCAATGGCAGCCGTTAAAGGAGGCAGATGTATGGATACTTCAATGGGGATAGGCCCACTTTGTGGCTTGATTATGGGAACACGTTCGGGCGATATCGATCCATCGATTATATTTTTTCTTGTAGAACAAAAAGGATATTCCATTGAAGAAGCTGCAACAGTACTAAACAGGAACAGTGGTATGCAGGGCCTTACAGGCGACAGCGACATGCGTGATATCGGTGCACGCTATAAAAAAGGCGATCCCGATGCCGTGCTTGCATACCAAATGTACACATACCGGATTAAGCAATATATAGGAAATTATACAGCCGCAATGAACGGCCTTGATGCAATAGTTTTTACCGCTGGTATTGGTGAAAACGACATTATAACACGCAAACTTGTTTGTGAAAACATGGACTATTTTGGGATTGAACTCGATCAGGAAAAAAACGCCGAACGCAGCAATAAAATACACGAAATAAATACTGAAAAAGCAAAAACCAAAGTTCTTGTAATTCCTACAAATGAAGAACTTGAAATTGCCAGACAATGTTTTGATTTGATGACATAATACAAATTGGAGCATAATTATTTAACCAACCAGCCCTTTCCTTGAAACATTATCCTGATTCAGCAAAGGGGCTGATTGGTTTTCCAGTTGACACATTTCCTTTAACAGATTTTTAAATCTTCCCTAAAAAACGCATTGAAAGTCAAATTCTGACTTGTTAATCTTACTTTCGCGGCAAATCATTGATAATGACAATAAAAGTTCATGCAGAAGCAAAAGCCCTGATTTTCGATTTAGACGGAACACTATCGGATTCGCTGCCTGTACATTTGGTTACATGGAATAAATTAGGCGAAAAATACAATTTCACATTCGACCCAAATATCCTTCACGAAATGACCGGCAGGCCAACCATTGAATTTGCCGAAAGAGTTGTTAAGCAATATGGTCTTTCAGAAAAACCTGAAACTCTTGTAAAATTAAAACAGGAAATGTTCTGGAAAATGGCGCATTTTTTAAAGCCCGTCGATGAAGTTGTTTCCATTGTTAAAGCAAGTTACGGAAGAATACCAATGGCTGTTGGAACCGGTGCGGGTAGAAAAAGTGCTGAGATTCAACTAAATGAATTGGATATAAAAAAATATTTCGATGCAATAGTTACGGCTGATGATGTAGTTACACACAAACCGGAGCCTGAAACTTTTTTAAAATGTGCTCAGTTAATAGGAATTGAACCAAAATATTGCCAGGTTTTTGAGGATGGAGATTTGGGAATTGCAGCAGCCATAAAGGGTGGAATGATGGTTACCGATGTGCGACCTTATATCAATTACGGTGAATGGGTACTTACGGTGTAGAAAAATTAAAAACCATGTTCTGGTGACTCTCCCTCTTCTCTCTCCAAGCGTAGAGTTGGACTATTATTTCGTAAAATAATCAGGAGGTGTAATCCAACCAATTATTCCATTCCTTTCAAATAAAAACGATCTGAAAAATAGAGCATTACCATAAAACTGAATTAAAAATTAATGGCGCATTTTTTACTTGCATTAAAAACTGTTCTCCCGCTGTTTTTGGTCATACTGGCCGGACTGGTTTTTTCACGCACAAAAGCAGCTTCCAC
>JBFHJA010000308.1:0-5724 GCA_041596165.1 Draconibacterium sp.
CCTATCTGTCGGCCAATTTTTATCTAAACTACTGTAAACTTCAATTTTGGGATCTTCTTTTAAATACGACTGATTTACCGAAGTTGTAGCCGGAAAACCCGTTTCTGAACTAATACCAGCCCCCAAACAAACCACCATTTCGTTGAACATAAACCACGATTTTCGGGCTTGCAAACCGAGCCGGTTGTAATCCAAAACAGCAATTCCATTTTCACCATTAGAAACTCCTCCCACGAAATTACTTGGAATGCGATACCCACTTGCGGTAAGAACCGGCAGTGGTTCGTCATCCTGTAAAGTTGTTGTTCCAGGTATTTTTTTCCAATCCCAAAACGGAAAAATATTTTTGTATTCATCGCCCGATTGATACAAATATGTTGCGCCATCTCCCAAATAATAACCCTGTAAATTTTCAGAATTACAAGATTCGGCGCCAATTACCCGTTCCGAGGCCATTTTAACAGAGAAATAATAATTGGGAGTTCGTTGAATCTGAATATCTGACCGCCAGAAATGCTTATTTCCGGAGAGGTTTTTATAATCACTTGCATTCTTATATTTATCTGCAAAATCAGGATCTAAAGTCTGCATTTTCACAAAATCATTCTCTACACTTTCGGCTTTTATTTGTGGTTGATCAGGTCCTATCTGCCGTCCACATGCGCTTATATCCATTTCGTTTTGCCAAACCACCCATTGTAATCCTTCAAGCAAATAATTCCGGAGTATTTCAACTTTACTTTCATCAAAACTAAAGGGAGTTTGCCGAAGTATAGAAATCCACTTGATCATATCGCCAGCGTATGAAAGTCCGTAGTTTCCAAACTGTAATTGCGGACCGTGCTGATGGTACGACCAGTCGGGCTGAACCCCTTCGTTTGTGCTAACAACTAATTCTTCCTTTATGGATTCCGCTGCCTTTTTTACCATCTCAACATCGCGTATTAAAAGTGAAGTAAACAATACATTCCCCGATTGCCATACTTTATTCTGCCCCGTGCGTCCAATTTCGCAACGATTTAAAATTGGCATTGCTTTTTCAAGTTGTTCTTTGAAAAGTTCGGGTTCCATTAAAATCAGGATAGGATTTAATCCCATGGGAGTACCAATAACCGGATGCCACCAGTTGGGACTTTGGAAATCGTTGTTTAACCAGTGGTTTAATGCAGCATGAATTTTTACAGAAACTTCCTTTTTTTGGTAGAATTCATTTCCCGGTGTTTGATATACCCTGGTAATTTCCAATAAACGGGAGAGATGTGTCCGCGGTGACCATGAACCACGGGTTTTACTTGGATAATCTATATCTGCCCAGGTTCCATCGTCATTTAATTCATCGAGATTCTTTTTTACTTCAGCCAAATCAATGTTACCACTCAACAAATTGGTTAACACATTTTTATGCAATTGCTGAAGTTCTTCAGGGTAGTTTTTTGTTTGTTCGAAGATTTTGGATGTTTTGGATTGAGTACAACTAAAAAGTGTTATAATTAAAGTTAGGTTGATTAGGTTTTTAAGTATCATTTTGATTTTATTTTTTTGTTCTTCAAGTTTAGTTTTTTTATTCGAGTTCTCATAATTTGGCCCATACAAGTTTTGTTGTTTTTTGAACAAACGTGGCTGAGCCGTGGGTTTCACTGCTTATTTAGCCCCGATTTGAAAGACATGGTTACTCAAAAAAGAAGGATGCAGCGGAGTCGCTAACCTGCCAATCGGTGAGAAACCGCTGGGTAGTAAATCTCAGATATTGAACGATTAAAACTTGAAACGATGACACTGTTCACTTTTCAAAACAATAGTTTCATTTATTTCCATTGACAAATTCCCATATTACTAGTTTTAAATTTGTCAGTTCTAAATTCGACATGAAATTCAATACCATAATCAATTACTGTTGATATCCTTTAAACATTTTCGTTACACCAAAAACATTTCCCTTGCTTATCAGTAAAAGTGGCTGAATTATCTACAGGAGAGCAATGAAAACCGAACAGATATAAAAGCAATAAAACATAATTGCCATTAAAAATCCCCAGTTTTACTCATTTCAATATAAGGTTGATTACTTCACCAGGTTTTGGTTCGAAAACAAGATTATTATCTTTCACTTCATATTTGAAATCTGTTTTGAATTCCTGACCTGTGAAAGGATTCTCCAGTACTAATTCACCACCTTTTTCTGCAATAATCTCAACTTCGGAAACTGTACTGTTTTTCATTTTTGCTGAAATTAAAAATGCACCATAAGTCCTGAGATTATCAAAACTGACATCTTTCCAATCTGCAGGAATTGCAGGAAAAAGTTTAATAACTCCAGTGTGGCTTTGAATTAACATTTCCTGAATTGCAGCGGCAAAAGCAAAGTTTCCTTCTAAAGTAAACGGTCGGTAAGTCATAGTTGAATGACCAGCTTTACACTGATCGCCGTTTACATGAAAAGAGTTTTTCAGGCAAAAACATTCGGCAAAAATGCGGAGTGCTTGGGCTGCTTTTTCACCTTCAAAAGCACGGGCATACAAATTTCCCTCCCAACTGTACGAGTAGCCGCACCAGTAGTCGGGACCAATTTCCTCAAGATTTCGCAATGTATTTTGAATAATTTTTTTGTTGGCTTCACCTTTTGAAACATCAATTAATCCAAGCGGATGAAAAGCCATCAAATGCGAAAAATGACGGTGCGACTCCACGTATGGAACTCCAGGAGCGAAAGTTAAACCAGTTTCAGCATCTATGTCAAACTGAGGCCATTCGGATAAAATCTGATCCCATTTTTCAGATTCATTGTTTAACCCCAATTCTTTGGATAATTCTGATGCCTTTTCGAAGGTCCAGCGAATCAGGGCTAAATCGAAATTGGTAGTTTCAGCAAACCATGCTTCACGCGAATTATTATAAATCTCGGGACTTGAACTTATCAAAAGTTTCCGCTTTCCATTTTCTTCTTTTACTGATACTTCATCAAGAAAAACAGCCACATCTTTTATCCAGGGATATGCACGGTTTTCCAAAAAATCGCGATCCATTGTGTATTTCCAGTGCATGTAAAAATGGTGACTTAGCCAGGATGCAACTGTTTGTCCCATTGAATATTGTATCCATCCGCCCATGGGTTCACCTTCCAGAGTGGTAACGCCGGGAACATTCATCCCGCCAACGCCAAAATAATCGTGTGTATATTTTTTAAATGCAGGGCGGTATTTCCACAACCAATTCAAAAAACCTTCTTCCAAACCGAGGTAATTTCCGGTATAAGACGGCCAGTAGCTGAGTTGTGTATTCAAATCATGGTGAAAATCGCCTTTCCATGGTGGAAGTTTTCCGTGGTCGGCAGTCCACACCGCCTGCAACGAAATGGGCGGCGCATCGGCACGGGCAACTGAACCGAACTTGTACATTTCTAAATAATACTGTTTTTCTAAAAGCGAATCAGGGATTGAAACAGTAGATTGTGCCCAATAATTTTCCCACCAAATTAAATGTGTTCCCAAAGAATTTTTATATCCCGAGACCATTTCTTTCACAACAACTTCACTTGCTTTTGGGGAGAGATCCCAACCTTCATTTTCTGATGAAACCGACCAGCAGCCGACCAATTCGTTACCATTATTTTTCCATTCGGTACTAATTTGGTAGGCAAAACTGCCCCACCCTTTTTGGTTGTAGGTAAACGAGTTTTCTCTTTTTACAATTTCGCCCTGAGGGTAACCAAGTTGGTTTAAATCTCCTGTTGACTGGTCGGCACGTTCGTTACTTCCCTCCCGATTGTAAGCTGGAGAAACAAGTTCAATGTTAATTGTTTCAGGCAGGTTTTCGAATTTATACCAGCCTACCGGTTTTTCGGCATGGACAAATGTTGTGAGTTTTGTTCCATTAATCCATTCAACTGTGCAAGTTGAGGTTTGTAAATCCAAACTTACCTGCTTTACTTTTCCTAATTCAGAAACATCAAATTCAAGCGCACCGGCAGGTATTTTCGAAGGCGCCGGCGATCGGTCATACGGAACATCGAAAACCTTCTGAATCTCTTCGTATTTATCGTTTTTCCAATGTTCATAAACATCTTTGAATTTCCATTTGTCGAAGTCGATATTTTCCATGGGGCGCAAATCCCACAAATCGGCACGATCAAGCGAAAAGCGGAGTTTGCCTTCCTTTTGCCAAACAAGATTGCCAATCATGCCGTTTCCGAGAGGAATTGCTTCGTCCCATACCGAAGCCAACTCACTAAAAACAAGCTTGTGGCTGACAACTGGATTCTGAGTCTTTTGTTTCGAGCAAGAAACAAGAATTAAAACAATTCCGAGAATTAGTAAAGTTTTACTGTTCATTGCATTTGTTTTTTATTGATGATTGATCCAATACAAATTTGAAATTTAGATATGTAAAACCCTATTTCGTCAAAACCCCAATTTCTCCTGCAGAAACCCAATCTTCACCATTAATTGCTTCTTTCGACACAAATTTGAAGTAACGGGCTTTTTCTTGTTTTTCAAACGTTACAAATTGTTTTACCGGATTGTTTTTGATATTGCTGAATTCTCCTTTTGTAGGAATTAATTTCCAGTTTATTCCGTTATCGCTCACATAAAATGCATAACGAAATGCAGTTCCGCTTTTGTTATGGTCGGCACGGGGAGTGTAAGTGAATCCTCTCAACAATAATGTTTCACCTAAATCTACCGAAATATGGTGCGGTTGTTTGGCCACGTCATTTCCCCATGGTGTGTGCCACATGGTTGAGTTGTTCCCGTCAATTGCCATTTCAGCGGGGTTGTTCGGGTGGTTCGTATCTGCTTCCACAACTTTCCATTTGGCCGGACAAATATCGTAACTCTCAACAACCACGGCACTTGCATCGGCAAAATTGTTTACAAAAGCTCTGGCTTTTACTTCGCCACCTTCAGGCAAGGCAAAAGCTTCCTCAAAACGTTTGGAATCTTTTGTAGGTTCCGAGCCATCAAGCGTGTAAGTAATTACCGGATGTGGTGTTTCTGCGCTTATGCTAACCATACCATTTTTATCGCGTTGAATAACAGGGTCACTAAGCAATTCAGGTGCCTCATACAAATTAAAGTTTGAAATCAAAGCACCATCGCGCGCTTCCTCAATAGTAAGTCTGATTTGATTAGTTTCCACTGCTGAAAAACGGAGCATTTTTTTGTAACCGATAGTTGTTGAATTTGCAATTTCCTTCCAATTACCATCAATCATCACCTCCACTTTAAACTTTTCAACCCGTTGCCCTTTTTCAATAAACTCCTGTATTGAAAACACATTAAAACGTTTTTTCACGGGAAGTTGAAACTCAGCAACGGCTGGAAGTTCTGTGATTTCCCAATAACTTTCGTCGTTTCCGTCAACTGCTTTTTTAGCTTTTTTGTTGGTAGAAGTGGTATTTTGCAAAACATCTTCATTCAGCATTTCATCTAAATATGCCCGAAATTCCTTTAAGCGTGCTGCATCGTTTTCATGAATCAAACCACGAGTATCGGGTGGAACGTTTAGCAGTAAAACTGCATTGCGGCCAACCGAACTAAAATATATATCCACCATTTTTGCAAGCGATTTTACTTGTGTATCTTCACTTTCGTGGTAAAACCAACCGGGGCGGATTGAAACATCCACTTCGGCGGGAAACCAAAACAACTGCGAAACTTTGTCGATAACTTCGCGACTGCCCAAATCGTTTGTCATTGCATTAATTCCCAATTCAGAATTTATGGC
>JBFHJA010000309.1:0-5723 GCA_041596165.1 Draconibacterium sp.
TACATAAAATGTGCGAAAAAGACTGGAATGAAATTATGGACCGTAAAAACAGGATTGCTTCAAAAGCTGTTTCCGGGAATGAAGCAGGTCTTGCAGATTTTAATGAAGCTGATGACAACCAGGAAATGTTCTGGATTCAGGTGAATAAAGCAGAATGTCATTATGGTTTGGGAGAAATGAAGGAATACAATGGAGCACTTGCAGCTGCAAAGAAAATTGACCACGAAGAATGGATGATGAAAGCATTTAATAAGCAACACATTGAAATGCAGGCTTTAATGACGAAATATGGGCATTTGCTTAATCCAGCTTGGAAAGAAGTTATATAATTAATCTTTTGAGGTCCTCTTTTTTATCCAAGGCAAAACCACAACAAACGCTGAAATCAAATAAATCGCACCGGCAAAAATAAATGCGCTTTCGAGGTTGATATTATCGGTCATCCAACCCAAAAGTGGACCAATTACAGCAAAAATAATCCGGATAATAAAATCACGAACAGATAGTATTGTTGCGCGGATATCGCTTTGTGCGTATTGATTGATATAGTTTTTTAAAATTGGGGTTGCTATGCCGCGAACCAGGTAAAACAGGAATAAAAATGCAATTCCCCAAATCGAAATAAAACTTCCTGAAAGGAAATATCCAAGCGTAAGTAAACCAATTATTACGTAAAGCGAATAAGTTTTTCCGAGAAACAGCTCAACCCGATGGGCAAAAACGGATGAAACGCCAACTGTTAAATTCAGTGCTGTCCAGAATATGCCATACATTTCAACTGGCAAATCAATAGCTAAAAAATAAGGTTGCACAAGCCAGGCAAAAGTTAAAGTTGCCGTTCCGGTAATTGCCGAAAGTAAAATTGAGATCCGTAAATTGTGGTTATGCGTTAATGTACTTTTTATATTCCTGACAATTTTTTTTAGTGAATGAATGTGTTCGATGGTATGGATTTTAGGTTCAACCAATGTAAAAGCTGCCGGAATTGCAATTGCTGCCACCACAAACTGAAAATAGAAAGGGGTGCGCAAACTTACAGCGGCAAGCAGCCCGCCCAAAACTCCGGCAAATGCCTCGGCAAAATTTCCTGCTGAAGTAATTCTACCTTCGTTTTTTGTGTATTGTTCCGTTTTTCCTGATGCCTTCAAACTATCAAAAAGCAAAGCCGAATCGGCTCCTGAAACACAGGCATGTCCGATTCCCAGAACAATTTCGGCAACAGCAAAAGCCCAAAATCCGAAGGAAAAGCTGTAAATCAAAAAACCTGCTGCTCCCAAAACACTTCCTGCAAATAAAGTTTTTTTACGTCCCCAAACGTCAGCCATCCAGCCCGATGGAACTTCCATGCCAACTATTGCCACCGAATAAATGGCTTTTAGTGTAAAGATTTCCTGCATCCCCATTCCATTGTCCTGGTAAAACAGCACAACAACAGGCATCACGAGGTTAAACCATTTCGAGATTTTTATCAGGTAAAGCCGGGATATGTTTTTTTCGAATTTTGCCATTGTCAGATTTTGCAAAAATAGCAATCAACAGTTACTAGGATACACTGCGCCATTTTTATTATTTTCATTGGTATTGAATTAAATTCGGAATACTAATAGTTTAATTACAGGTTTTCTTTTAATTTGTAAGTAGAATTATACTTTTGTTTTAAAGAAATTAAATAACATTATATGAACTTATTTATTCCAAAAAATTACAAATCGGTACTTGATGTATATCAAACCGAACAAGCTATTAAGCAGATAAAAGATTTTTTCCAACTCAATTTATCATCCGAATTGCGATTAAGGCGTGTAACCGCCCCCCTTTTTGTAAAACAGGGAACAGGTGTTAACGATGATTTAAACGGCGTTGAACGCCCGGTTTCGTTTCCAATGAAAGATTTAAATGAGGATGTGGCAGAAATAGTGCAATCGCTTGCAAAGTGGAAACGAATGGCTTTAGCTGATTTGCAAATCAAGGAAGGCTTTGGTATTTACACTGATATGAACGCAATCCGCCCGGATGAGGAGTTAACAAATATGCATTCGTTGTATGTTGATCAGTGGGACTGGGAACGTGTAATAACAAACGAAGATCGCAATCTCGATTTCCTAAAATATGTAGTGCGTAAAATATATGCGGCTCTTGTTCGTACAGAATTTCATGTTTCGGAAAACTATTTTGATATTTTACCGGAACTACCTGAAGAAATTACTTTTATACATTCAGAAGAACTGGCAGCAAAATATCCTGATTTGACGCCATTTGAACGCGAAAACGAAGCCTCTAAAAAGTATGGGGCAATTTTTGTAATCGGTATCGGTGGTCAAATGCCAAATGGCAAAATTCACGATGGACGGGCACCCGATTATGATGATTGGAGCACTCCGACAGTTGATGGATTCAAAGGATTAAACGGTGATATCATTTTATGGAACGACGTACTGAAACGTTCGTTTGAAGTTTCATCCATGGGAATCAGGGTTGACAAACAAGCGTTACTCGACCAGTTAAAAATCAGAAATAAGGAAGAGCGCAAAGAATTAATGTGGCACAAAATGTTGTTAAACAATGAACTGCCGCTAACTGTTGGCGGTGGAATCGGACAATCACGTTTGTGCATGTATTTTTTACGCAAAGCGCATATTGGCGAAATCCAATCGAGCATCTGGCCCGATGAAATGATTAATAAATGCAAAGTAAACGGAATTCAATTGCTTTAAGCGAAGTCAAAAGATACGGGTTCAAATGATAAAGTTAAGTTTTCGAAAATAGAAATTTGTTTATTGTGATTTGAATCCTATCTTTGCACCCGCAAAAAATAAGGTACGCCTCGGTAGCTCAGTTGGATAGAGCAACTGCCTTCTAAGCAGTAGGTCATGGGTTCGAATCCCGTCCGGGGTACATTTTAATTACGACAAATGATTGTCAAATGAAGAAAGATTGTGAAGGTTAACACTTTAGCAATCTTTCTTTTTTATTGCCAATATGCGTATCGTCATTATCGCCTTAATTTTCGACTGGCTAAGCAACAAAAAAACCAAACGATTAGTTCAGTAATACCTCGATTTTTCCTTTGTGTAAATTAGGAAGATTGCTTCAAATACATGGATTCATGCCAAAAAGAATATATTTGTAATTCATTACTAACAAAACCATTTTTGAAAAACGGTAAATCAAATAAAGAACTAATCCTGCTCCTTCAAAAAGATGACAGGGTAGCTTTTTATAATATTTATGAACGATACAGCAAAAGGTTATATGGCTTTGTTTTGCAGATGATAAAACAGGAAGCTGATGCCGAAGAAATTGTTCAGGAGGTTTTTATAAAAATTTGGGAATCCCGAAACAAAATTGATATTTATTCATCATTTGAGTCATTTCTTTTTACTATTGCTTATAACACTACAATTAGCTTGTTGCGCAAAAGAATACAGGAGAAGAAATATCTTGAACATCTAAAAACTATTCAACAAGTTTTTAATGCCCCTGACCTGACAGATGAAATTCAATTTAATGAATTAAATGAAAAGCTGCATTCGTTAATAAGCAAACTAACACCCCGTCAGAAAGAGATATTTCTATTAAGCAGAGAAGAAGGACTAACACATGATGAAATTGCAAAAAAGCTCGAAATATCGGTGAATACTGTAAAAAAACACATGGTAAACACACTTTCTTTCTTAAAAACGAACCTTGATACCAACTTGACTATCAGTGTGTTATTTGTCTGTTTGTTTCTTTAGTAAAAATAAAATCATTTTTATATACTCCCTTGGCGGGGATTAAACGTATTACCTTTGAATCAAAACGAAAAAAACTTAATTTCATCAATTTAGTTTAGTTTAATTAATTGGATTAATGTGCCTCCTTTAAAAAAGGAGGCACTTAAGTACAGAAAATGACAAAGGAAATTCTTATAAAGTTTTTGAATAATAGCTGTACGGCAGCAGAATTGGATGAAGTTTACCGATGGGTTAATTCAGAAGCCTCTTCCAAAGAAAGCAGAAACGATATTTTCAATGAATGGAATAACTATTATCCTGAAGAAAATTCGGAAGACGATGAGAAGTTTAGTTTGCTGTTCGATAAAATTCAAAAGAAAATAGATTCTAAAAGTTCCAAAAATATATTTACAGAACAAAGATTATCAACTACAACACTTGTTACAAAATGGCTTACAAGGGCTGCTGCTATCTTGTTAATTCCTGTACTTGCCTTCCTTTTTTATACTCTTTCAGAAAAGAGAATGGAATCAGTAAAATATGAAAAACTTGCAGCTGAATCATTGGAGATTATTGCTCCAGTCGGTTCCCGAACAGTGGTTCGTTTATCGGATGGTACAGAAGTTCATTTAAATTCAGGAAGCAAATTAAAATATCCTCAGGTATTTTCAGACAATACACGAGAAGTAAAATTATCGGGAGAAGGATTTTTTAAAGTAGCTCATAATCCCGAAAAACCTTTTATTGTGAATACAGGAAAATTGAATGTGAAAGCATTGGGGACTATTTTTAATGTTTTTGCATATCCCGATGAAGATTTTACTGAAACAACATTGGTTGATGGAAAAGTAGTTTTGGAACAAAACAATGCAAATGGAAAAATTGAAACTATTGGTGCCATGGAACCTGGGCAACACATTAACTTTAATGTTAAAACCGGTGAAGTTATAAGTACTGTGGGAAATGTTGAAAAGTATATTGCCTGGAAAGATGGTAAAATGGTGTTTGAAGATGCAACAATTACACAAGTAGTTGAAAAACTCAATCGTATGTTTAATGTTGAAATTGAAGTGTCAGATAGCATAAAGGAATATTTATATACAGTTACTTTTGTGGATGAACCCCTTTTTCAGATTCTTGATTTAATGGCAATTGCTACTCCAGTTTCCTATAAGGTACTTCCCCGAAAAAAATTAGCGGACGGAACATTTTCAAAACAAAAAATAATTATTGAGAAACGAAATTAAAATAAACGTAACCTAACTAAAATTAATCTGCCTATGAAATAAGATATCTGTAAAAAAAAACAGGGAAATGCGCTAACACTTCCCTGAAGAGAGTAAATAAAAACCCTGTACTATAATACAGGGAATCTTAAACTAATCATTACAAAAGTATGAAAAAAATTACTGAATTGCCTGTAATTGTTAAAATTGCAGGGTTGAAGAAATTATTACGGATTATGAAACTAACTTGTTTTTTAATTTTTATTTCAGTTGTAAGTGTTTTTGCATCGAAAACCTATTCTCAAACCAAAACACTGAGTCTTAATATGGACAATACCACTGTTAAGGAGGTACTTTCAAAAATTGAAGACCAAAGCGAGTTTTATTTTATGTTTAGCAGCAAAGTTGTTGATGTTAACAGAGAAGTATCAGTAAAAGCTGATGAACAAAAAATAGAGAAAGTCTTAAATTCCCTGTTTGAAGGTACCAATGTTGATTACACAATTAAGGACAGAATAATTGTGTTAACTACACCGGAAGTTTTAAATAACACGTCACTTGCAGAATTCCAGCAAAAATCAGTTACCGGAACCGTAACAGATGATACAGGATTGCCACTGCCTGGTGTAACTATTGTTATTAAAGGCACAAGAAATGGTACAGTTACTGACTTGAATGGAAATTATTCCATTTCAAATGTTCCCGAAAATACCACTTTGGTTTTCTCCTTTGTAGGTATGTTAACTCAGGAAGTTATTGTTGGTAACCAAAGCTCAATTAA
>JBFHJA010000310.1:0-5707 GCA_041596165.1 Draconibacterium sp.
CTCTGAACTTTGGGTGCGTATCTGTAAACGAGTCAATACGACGATGCATCAAAATTCCTTTTTTTATGTTTTCAGGAAATTTGTTCCAGGTGTTGCCTTTTACATAATCGCCAATAAAATTGCCAACCATGGTTTGTTCGTTAGAGCCCGATAAAAACATATGCGCCAGATAATTCATCTAAATTCTTTTAAAGAGGAACGGTTTAAAAATGAATTTGTTTGAGAACAGTGCTTTATATTGCCTTTGATTCTATATCAATAGTTCTCAAACGGTGAAATTACACCCCGTTTTACTTTGAATAGATGCAGCAATTAAAAAAACTTTCATTTTCCTGAAATAACAACAACTTTTAACTTGAATCGTTTTTTAATATTTTCTATTTTTGCCCCCTCTGAAAGATGATTTGATGAATAAAAAGATTGTAGCATTTGGCGAAGTAGTTTGGGATATTTTGCCCAACGGAAAAGTATTGGGAGGAACACCATCAAACATCGTTTTTCGATGCAATTCATTTAACGAGCAGGGTTTTTTGCTTTCACGCGTTGGCGATGATGAACTGGGAAACGAAGCTTTTGATGAACTGAAGGAATTGAATATTTCAGATGAAAATGTTCAGGTTGATGGCGAATTTCCAACGGGGACGGTTCATATCAGTTTTGATGATAATTTTGACTCGCGTTATATTGTAACACCTGATGTTGCATTTGACCATATCGAATTTTCTGCCAAATCTTTAAAATTGGTTAGAGATGCTGATTGCCTTTTTTACGGACTGCTGCCGCAACGTTTTGGAATTTCGAAAAATACATTGCGTGAATTAATAAAAGAATCGCCGGACTCAATCCACTTCTTCGATTTAAAATTGTTTGAGCATTTTTTCAATGCTACTGTTGTCCAAAATCTTTTACATAGTACAAATATTGTAAGGATTAAGGAAAAGGAAATAGGTTTTTTAAGCAAAGAATTAAGTATCGATGCTCAATCGCTGGAAATGTTTAGTTCAGAGCTTTCGGAGAAATATAAAATTGACATTGTATTAATAACAAGAGGGCAAAATGGGGTTTTTGCTTACCACCATAAAAAAGGAGCATTTTCTGACCCCGGTTACAAAATTGAAGCTGTTGACAATATTGGTTCGGGCATGGCATTTTCTGCAGGTTTCCTTGTTTATTATCTCAATGGGCGATCAATGCAGCAAGCACTCAAATTTGGGAATGCTTCGGGGGCACTCAATACAACACGACGCGGCGCAACTTCTTTTTTCAACAAAAAGGATGTACTTGCATTCATGAAAGAGACCCCTCAGACAAATTGGTGCAACTACAATTCTTAATTAAAAAATACTGTATAACATAGGTTGATTGGTAACCAAAATGGCTGTTTTTCTGTTTATGTATGTAAAACAGGCATCATGAAACGAACTACAGAAGAAATTGTCCGATTGCTGATCGGTAAGTTATGGGAACAGTTTGTTGAAAGAGTCCCTTATGCCAGGCAATATGTTGATTTAGTGGCTAAAAAAGGAGGAGAAATAGCGTTAGACCATATCGCATTTCGAACGTTTAATACACACACAGGGGAACAACCCGAAGGGATTAGGGCGATTAAACATATCCTGAATTTTTTGGGATATAAGCCGGTTACTAAATACAAATTCCCAAAAAAGAAATTAAATTCAATACACTTTGAACACCCGAATGAAACATTGCCAAAAATATTTGTCAGCCAACTCGAGGTGAATGAAATGCCTGCTTGGGCACAAAGTGTAATTAACGACACAGTTCACAATACCTATTACTTACTCTCAAACAAGAGTTTGGAATTATTAAGGATTTTGGAAGAAAACAGGATTTTACCCATTGAGGCCGCCGATTATCTTGTTGAAGATCTGGCACAATATTTTCGTCGTCCCTGGAATATCCCGTTAAAGAAAGATGTGTTAAAAATAAATGATTTATCTCAGTTTGGCGCATGGGTTTTAATTCATGGAAATGCGGTAAATCATTTTGCAGTTTTAATAAATGACCAAAAAATAAAAGACTGGCCTGATTTGGAATCTACCTGCAAAGCGCTTGTCGCTGGAGGAATTCCAATGAAAAATACAATTGAAGGCGAAAAAGGAAGCATGTTAAGACAAACTGCAACTTTGGCATCAAAAGAAGAAGTTGATGTGAAGGGTGAAAATGTTTTTGAAAAAATGGTTTGGACTTACGCTTATCTTGAACTTACAGAAAGAAATTATATTGATGTTGATGGGGTGCAAAAATTGTTTTCCGGATTTCTGACGGAGCAGGCAAACCACCTTTTCAATTTGACAGAAACCCATGAGAATTAATAAACTTTCGGAACGTAAGTAATCTCTTCAATAGGAGGTCGCACATATCCCTTGCTGTCAGTCCGGGGAGGTAATTCAATTGGATCCGGCGTTAAATCCTTGTAAGGTATCATTGATAACAGGTGATGAATACAATTTAACCGCGAAAGCTTTTTGTTATCTGCATCTACGGTGTACCACGGACAAATTTTTGTGTCGGTATAAGCAAACATTTCATCTTTTGCCATTGAGAAATCAACATATAATTTACGTGATTCCAAATCCATTGGGCTGAGTTTCCATCTTTTTGTAGGGTTTTTTATCCTCGATCTAAAGCGTTTTTCCTGTTCTTTTTCGCTTACCGAAAACCAATACTTTATTAAAATTGTACCCGAATAAATTAACATTCTTTCGAACCGGGGGCAAGCGCGCAAAAAGTCCCAATATTCGTCATCGGTGCAAAACCCCATCACCTTTTCAACTCCGGCCCTGTTATACCAGCTCCTGTCGAACAATACCATTTCGCCGGCAGCAGGTAAATGCGCAACATAACGCTGAAAATACCATTGGGTTTTTTCACGTTCAGTTGGCGTACCCAATGCCACAACCTTGCAGATACGGGGATTCAACACCTGTATAATCCGTTTTATTGTACCTCCTTTGCCTGCAGCATCACGCCCTTCAAATATTACTACAACTTTTAGCTTTTCGTGTTTCACCCACTCCTGGAGTTTTATCAATTCTATTTGAAGTTTTTTTAGTTCTTTTTTGTAAATTTTGTTTGTAATCTTTCTCGGATGAGTAGGCTTGGAATCATTCTCGTTCATGGTGCAATAGATTAGTTATCAGTTGTAGTTAAATTTAAAAAAGCGTTTTAAAGTTACTGAAAATAATGTCGGTTTGTGGTTTACACAATGAGAAATTCGTTAAGAGAGAAATTATTTTCCGGTTTTATACCAAAATAAATGCCCCAAACAAACTATCCTGTTGCGCATCGGTAAGCGCAAAAAATCCTGATTCTATATTGTTGTCCGTAATTTTTAAAGGGTGTTTTTTTTCCATCTCTTTTTTGAAATCGTGAAACGATTTTCCCGGCTGGAAATAGGTGCTGAAAACCCCTTTTTTATTTTCTGAAATCAATTTTTCAAGCCGGAGTGAAAGCAAACCCATTGTGTGGCGGACATTGATTTCGAGACAGGGATTGATTTTTAACTTGTTGTTTTCGTCATAATAAATCAATGTGTCAACCCCAAAAACGCCTTCATAGAAAGTAGCCATTTTGCTGTTTTCCAGGGCATAAATAATCGGTTGACGGATTTCTTCAATTGTGTATTTTGCAAAATCAACTATCCTTTTATCAATACCGGAAGGCAACCCGTTCAAATAATTCCCTTCGTATTGTCCTTTGTTGTTGGTGTAAAAGTAACTCGTGCCGAGGTACTCAACCTTCCCTTTTTTTATTTCGAAAAGAAGTGCAAGGTCAAGCGCTTTATTTAATAAAGGTTCAGAAACGGCAAAGCCCTGCTCTTTTACAATTCCCATTAATTTTTCCCAAACTTTTGGGTGGACAGGTGTTTTTGTAATGGGTTGCAAACCCCGGCCAGAACTGCTCCAGGGCGCTTTTGTCATCACTTTTCCCCATTGTTTTATGGCAGTTTCAAAATCGTTTTGGGTAGTGCAGATTATTGGTGTTTGTTCGCTTGATAAAATGAAGTCAGTTTTTAATGTTGATTGCAACTGTTTCAAAATCCCCAAAGCAAATTTTCTTGAAGTTATTTCGCGGTGTTCAGGTTTCCAATTATAAACCAGCGATTGCTGAAATTCAACAGAACATGAGTTTTTTAGCGGTGATAGGAATTTATGGGCAGCCGGACTCCATCCCCAGGGTTTTAAAATGTTTTTGCGAAGTTGAATAAAATCGGGATTGTTCATCGCCTCTTTTCTCAAAATAAAATTTGGGATATCGATGTCTAATTTCCTTAATGAATCAATAAATTCAGGCGAAGGGAGCTTTTCAACTAAAATAAAATCATTTTTATCACCAAAAAATAGGGGAAGTGCTGATAAATCTGCTTCCATTTTTTGCAAAATCTTATTGGACTGCCAGTTTGCATTTTGGTTCGCAATTGCATAATCGCAGGTGGGGTTGAAGTAGTAAATATTTGGATATGAATCAATCATTCTTTTATCTGTAATAACAATACAAATGAAATGGAAACATTGGTATTATTGAACGGGAGAAGGGATATTATTTTGTTAAAAGGAATTTTATAAGCACAAATAATTTTTTAAACTCCCAATTTCGAACACTCGATTTTGAATTTACAATTTGAAGAATCTTTGAGAGTTGGTTATTGAATGTTCATTATCGGATATTTTCTTAATTATTTTATTTGTTTTCCGCCACTTCCATCGCTTTTACCGGCTGTTCCAAAAGCAGCAAATCGCCTTCTTTCAGTCCTTCTTCAACCAAAACGGATTGTTCGTTTTCAAAACCGGTTTTTATTTCCTGTTTTTTAATACTATCCGGTGTTTTCAAATAAACATATTTCACTCCGTTTTCTTTAAAAACCGAAATTAAAGGAACCGAAATCACATTATCAACATTGGCAAGAACAATGTTATTATTGCTTGACATTGCAGGTTTTAAACCTTCATCGGTGTGATTGAGGTGGATGATGACCTTAAACGCTTTCATATCGAAATCCTTGTGGCTTTCTCCAACCCGGGCTATGGAATATATGCTGCCCATAATTACAGTGCCTTCCAATGCATCAAAAGATACCCGTACACTATCGCCAACTTCTATTTTTGCAATGTCAATTTCTTTTACATAAATCTCCGAAATCACTGTCGACATATCGGGAAGAGTTGCAATGGGCGGCGCAAATTCGTAGGTAGAAACATCGTCATCTTTGCTGTATTTTTTGCCGTCCCAGCTTTTGCCAAATATTACAATACCATCTTCAGGTGCAGTAATCCGGGCAGCTTTTAAAGCTTCCTTGAATTTTTCAATCCTTTTGTTGCTTCTGTCAACATCGTCGGCAGAGCGGCGCACGCGCATTTTTAGCCTGTTTTGTTCCAATCTGTAATCTCTTCGTTTTTTTTCTATGAGGTTCTCCGCTTTTTGGTAGGTCATTTGTGCTTTGCGTTGGTATGCAGCCGATTCGTAAACTGATTGTTCAAGGTCGATTTTATTGTATTCCAAATCGAGTAAAGCATTTTTAATCTCTTCGCGCATGTTTGTCAATGTTACTGCACTGTCGATTTTTGCATTGTTCAGGTCGGCCATCTGTTTTTCCATATTTTGTTCTTCCTCCCGCATCCCCGACATCACCTGGCTGGCATCCAACTGAACTATAAATTCGCCTTTTTTTACATTTTTACCGTCC
>JBFHJA010000311.1:0-5703 GCA_041596165.1 Draconibacterium sp.
AGCTACTAAAAAATGGTCAATGCCTATTCGGGATTGGGGAATTGTCCTAAATCAGTTCCTTGTAATATTTGAAAAAAGGGTCCAGCTATAAATAGCTAAACCCTCGGTATTTTTTATTTACACACTTCGTGAAACAGTGTCGCCTGCATTTTTGCAGGCCTTCTCTTTTTTGTAACAGTATTTTAATGAGAATTTAATTTATTTCAAATTAATCGGTTTTACAATCTGAAGGTTTTTCTGATTTTTTGCTGCTTCTCTTTAGGATATCATCCATAGAACCATCCACTTTTTCTGATATTTTATAGACAGTTTCCTGACTGTTTTTAATTACTTCTCCTGCTTTTTTCTCTGTTTTTTCAACAAAATCATCTACTTTGTCAGGGACGTCACTCTTTTTAAACTTGTCAATTTTATCTTCCTCAAAATCCCCGGCTTTATTTATATATCCATCAATATCATCAATAACCAAACTTTTTTTTAGTTTCTCAACTTGTCCGTCCATCAGATTTTCAGTTTTTTCGGCATACCGCTTTAATTTATCATAAAAATCTTCCTTTTGCCTGGCCATGATATTGATTATTTAATTCTTCATTTACATTTCAGGGAATTTTTTTTCATCCACCTCCCGCATCATTTCATAAACATTTCTAAAAAGCCTTTCAACATTAGGTTTCGAGAAATACTCGCCATCAATTCCGTAGGCCGGGCGGTGTTCCATTGCCGAAAGTGCACGTGGCGCTGTATCGAGGTAGTTGAATGCTTTTTGTTCATCCATTACTTTTTGCATCATATATGCTGTGGCGCCACCGGGAACATCTTCATCCACAAAGATTACTTTTCCTGTTTTCTTTACCGACTCTAAAATTGTATGGTTAATATCGAATGGAAGCAGTGTTTGAACGTCTATCACTTCAACAGAAATACCTTTAAACCTTGCCAGCAACCGTGCTGCTTTAATAGCATGATGAGAGTTCCATCCGTAAGTAACAACAGTTACGTCATTTCCTTCGCGAAGGATCTCCGGCACACCAAGAGGTATTCTGTATTCGCCTATATTTGACGGCATTTTCTCTTTTACATTGTATCCTTTTAGTGGTTCTATCAATAATGCCGGATCGTTACCCTCTAATAAAGTATTGTAAAACCCTGCAGCCTGTGTCATATTTCGTGGAACGCATAAATACATTCCACGTATTGACCCCAACAACATTTGCATAGGCGAACCAGCATGCCAGATTCCTTGCAGCTGGTGTCCTCGCGTGCGTATGATAACGGGAGCAGCCTGTTTTCCCTTGGTTCGGTATTGCAAAGTCGAAATGTCATCGCTTAGCTGCGAAAGAGCGTAAATTACATAGTCCAGGTATTGTATTTCGGCAATCGGACGAAAACCGCGTAATGCCAAACCAATTCCCTGTCCAACAATTGTTGCTTCCCGGATTCCTGCATCCGAAACTCTTTCAATGCCATATTTTTTCTGAATACCTTTCATTCCCTGGTTAACATCTCCAAGTTTGCCCGTGTCCTGTCCAAATGTTACAAGGGTTGGGTATTTTTCAAAAAGCTTGTCAAAGTTTTTGCTGATGATTTCTGAGCCGTTTACTTCAGATGCATCATCATCATATAACACCGGCTTTCCGGTTACTTTTAAAGTAGAATCAGTGCCGGATCGATAAAGTTGTTTGTTATACGCTTCCGCACTTTTTTCTTCGAATTCCTTTATCCACTGTTTTAATTCAGTCCTTTCTTGCTGAACTTCTTTTCTCAAGTGTATTTTCAATGAAAGTCCTTTTGCAAAGCTTAAATGCGAGCGTCTGGTAAGAAATGTTTTTTGTGTAATTTTATCGAAATCTATTAATCGGTAGCTCTGAAGTGTGGTTTTGTTTTCGATTTTAGTTACAATCTCCCGCAATTCATCTTGTTCCTTTTTGTATCCGCCAACAAAATTTGACCAAGCTTTTTCGCGGGCTTCCTTAGCTCTTTTTTTTGCCTTATTTTCAATTTCTGAAAGTAATTCGGTACTTGCCAAACCACTTTCCAGTAACCATTCTTTCATGTGCCTGTTGCAGTCAAAATCAACCTCCCACGCCAGTCTTTCTTTGGTTTTATATCGTTCGTGCGAACCAGAGGTCGAATGCCCCTGTTGTTGTGTAACTTCCTTGATATGAAATACTGCCGGAATGTGTGTCTTTCTTGTTTTAGCAACCCCGGTATTAAACATTTTTACTAATTCCTCATAATCCCAACCTTTACCACTGTATATATCAATTCCATTAGTATTTTTTTCTTTCTTAAATCCTTTAAGTGATTCCGAAATACTTGATTTTGTGGTTTGCAACCCAACCGGAACACTAATTCCAAAACCATCATCATAAACAGCAACAACAATTGGTACCTGCATTACCCCGGCAGCATTTATTGTTTCCCAAAAAACTCCTTCAGATGTACTTGCATCGCCAATCATCCCAAAAGCTACTTCGTTACCTGACACATTATTTTTTAAGTATTTTTTAAGGTCAGGTTTTTTGCGTACAATTTGCGATGCTTGCGCAAGTCCAAGCAAACGAGGCATTTGACCACCTGTTGAAGATATATCGGAGGCTGAATTATATTTGGAAAGAAGGTCTTTAATTTCCCCGTTTTTATCAATATTTTGAGTGCTGAAATGGTTGTTGAAGTTTCGCCCAACAGTTGATGGGTTTAGCTCTTCGTTTGTTTCACCATAAATCATTGAGAAAAATTCTTCGGGTTGAAGCAATCCCAAAGCGAGCATGAAAGTCTGATCACGATAGTAACCCGAGCGCCAGTCGCCTTTTTGGAAACATTTAGCGTATGCAACTTGCGCTACTTCCTTCCCATCGCCAAAAATACCAAAATGTGCTCTCCCGTTGTGTACTTCCCGACGACCAAGCAAACTTAACTGACGACTCAAACAAACAATATAATAATCGTCAAGGGCTTCTTTAACTGAAATTTTGGTAGTTGTTATTGATTCTGTTTTTTCTAACGACATGCTTTACTATTTCCGGCTTTTGTGACATTTAAACGCTAAAAATAACATTTTTGAGTTGGTTTTGTTTAGTTGGTGATTTTGCAGTTTTGAACAGTAAAATGATGCATCATCCAATTATTGAAGTGTAAAATACTGATAATAAATACAATTGAATTGACAAGGCAGGATAGATTCCAATTTTTTGACGGTTAGTTCTTTTTGGTTTTAGTTCATAAAAATGATTGTTAACTTGCGGGCTAAATGGTTTTATTGATTTTTTATTAATCAGTATAAATCAAATTTCGATAATATTCATTTAAAAATTAGGAGATCGAGTATGAAGATTGACATTGAGGCATTAGAAGAAAAATTCAGTATTGAAGGAGAAGTTGGATTTGCGGAATTGGAGGAAGATTTGGTGTTTATAACCGTTGCGAACAAATTTGCTGATGTTGACATTTGTTTGTATGGCGCGCATATTACGAACTTTAAGCCTTATAATACAATGGAAATATTATGGATGAGTCCGGAAAGTAAATTCATTGAGGGTAGCCCAATTCGTGGCGGTATTCCGGTTTGTTTCCCCTGGTTTGGTCCGCATAAAACTGATTCTTCAAAGCCAATGCATGGTTTTGGTCGTTTAATGTACTGGGATGTTATTGAAACTGCTTCTTTGAAAACCGGCGAAACTTTAGTAAAACTGCAACTTTGCTCATCGTCTGAAACAAAAAAATATTGGGAATATGATTTTTGTGCTGAATTGAGCGTGATTGTTGGCAAAACACTTTCTGTAACATTAAAAGTAACAAATACTTCTTCCTCAGATTTTGAGTATTCATGCGCCTTACATTCTTATTTTAGTTTATCGTCAATTGAAGAAATAAAGATTGAAGGTTTACAAAACACAAAATATTACAACCAACTTGAACCGGGCGACTTTATGCAGGAAACCGAGAAACTCGAAATACACAAAGCGGAAACAAGGCATTATTATGACACAGAAAATGCCTGTGTAATCCACGATCCGGTATTTGGCCGGAGAATAAAGGTGGACAAATCAGGTAGTAAAATAACAACTGTCTGGAACCCTTGGGAAGAAACTTGCAGTAAAATTGATGATTTGCCCGATGATGCTTTCCATTCTTTTGTTTGTATCGAAACTGTAAATGCATTTAATAATATGGTAAAGCTTACTCCTGGCAATTCCCACGAAACTTGCGCATACATTGGTCTAGAAGAGTAGGGGATAACTTCATTTGGTTCAGGGATTAAATTTAATGCGGTATTTCGCAATTTAATCCCTGAACCGTTTTAAAAGTTCATCATAATCATCAATTCGCCGGTCGCGAAGAAATGGCCAAATTCTGCGGACTTGTTCTGAACGTGAAAGATTTATGGTTACAATTTCATTTTGTTCTTTATCTTCCGAAAACTGATGAACTATCTCGCCTTGTGGCCCAGCTACAAAAGAGTTTCCCCAAAATGCAATCCCGTTTGTAACGCCTGAAGGATCCGCTTCATAGCCCGTTCTGTTTACACTTATTACAGGTAATCCATTTGCCACGGCATGTGCGCGTTGCGAAATCATCCAGGCATTTAACTGACGTTCTTTTTCATCAGAACTATCAGTACTTTCCCAACCTATTGCAGTTGGATAAATCAATAAATCAGCACCTGCCAGAGCCATTAAACGAGCTGCTTCAGGATACCATTGATCCCAGCAAACCAAAACACCAAGTTTTCCTAACGAAGTATTTATTGGGTTGAAACCCAGATCACCGGGTGTGAAATAAAACTTTTCGTAATAAGCAGGATCGTCTGGAATGTGCATTTTTCGGTACTTTCCGGCAATAGATCCGTCTTTTTCAAATACCACAGCAGTGTTGTGATAAAGTCCGGCTGCCCGTTTCTCAAAAAGTGAAGTTACGAGTACAACCCCTGTTTCTTTTGCAATCTGCGAAAATATATCGGTTGCAGGCCCAGGTATTGTTTCTGCCAAATCAAACATATCTGTATTTTCGGTCTGACAAAAATAAAGGCTGCTATGTAATTCCTGAAGCACAACAAGTTCAGCGCCTGCTGCAGCACATTTTCTAATGTTATCGACGCTTTTTTCAATGTTTGTTGCTTTGTCGGAAACACACGTCATTTGTATTAATCCTGCTTTTATGCTATTCATTTTTTATAAGATTTCTTTGTTCAGTTTAATCAGCTCCGGATATTGCATTGTTACACAATGCAACGAGCCATGTTGTTCAATCAAAACCCTGCAATTTATTCCAAGTATTTCTTTTTCAGGAAAACAGCCTTTCAGGAGTACCAATGCCTCATTATCCTGAGGTAATCCATAAATTGGGACCAAAACAGCGCCATTGATTATCGTAAAATTGGCGTATGTTGCCGGCAAACGATTTCCTTCATGGTCAAAACAAACATCTGGAAAGGGAAGTTCAACAAGATTATATGGTTTACCCTCGAAATTTTTAAATCTATGAAGTTCCTTTTTCATTTCCGAGAGAGCACTAAAATGCTCGTCATTTTGATTGTTGCAACCTACGTAAGCAATAGTATTCTCATCGCAAAACCTTGCAAGTGTATCAATGTGTGAATCTGTATCATCTCCGGCCAGATATCCATTTTCGAGCCATAAAATCTTTTTACAGCCAAAATTGTTTTTTAAAATCTGTTCAATTTGTGTTTTCGAAAACTGCTCA
>JBFHJA010000312.1:0-5695 GCA_041596165.1 Draconibacterium sp.
AATTCAGGAGTAACAAAAGAAGGGATTATAAAATACTGGGATTTCAATATTTATTGTGCAGGCGACCGTGGAACTGAACTATTTTATGGTATACCAAACCATAAAACAAGCACACTTGACAAATCAGGCGTTCATCCATTTGGAACCGGTGCCTGGCGTGCGCCCGGAAACTCAACAAACACTTTTGCACGCGAATCGCAGATTGATATTATGGCACATGCAATTGGTATGGATCCACTGGAGTTTCGCCTAAAAAACATGAATAACCAGCGGGCAATCAACTCGCTGAAGATTGCTGCTGAAAAATTTGGATGGAGTTCAGCAAAACCTCCCAAAGGCACTGGCCGTGGTATTGCAGTTGGAACCGATGCCGGAACGCTTGTAACAATAATTGTTGAAGTTAAAGTTGATTCCAAAACTGGTAAAGTGAAAGTAACCCGGGCGGTTGTGGGTCAGGATATGGGTCAGGTTATCAACCCCGAAGGAACAATTATCCAGGCCGAAGGCTGTGTAAATATGGGACTTGGTTATGCTCTTTCCGAAGATATTAAATTCGATTGGGGCGAAGTAAAAACCAAAAATTTTGGTGATTACGATTTACCGTTATTTTCAACCATTCCCGAAAAAATTGAAACAGTGTGGGTTGATGCCATGGATCAACCTCCACAAGGCGGAGGCGAACCAGCCATTATTTGCATGGGAGGCGCCGTTGCGAATGCAGTTTTTGAAGCTTGCGGGGCAAGGGTTTTTAGCTTACCTGTAACTAAAGAAAGAGTTTTGGAGGCATTGAAAAAGGAATAATTTATTTTCATTACCGGATTGCCTATGAGATTAATAGTGGTTTGGTTTTCCGGCTATTTAAATCAAAAACTATGAAAGAAGCTGAATCTTACGAAGAATACAACCCCAAAGGTGGAGTTATGATACCTCTTCACAGAAGAGATTTTTTCAGGATTATCGGTGGTGGATTATATGTTTTTTTTCAGATAGGTAATCCATTCGAAGTTGTTGGCGCCGAAGCGGAACAACGGCGAAGCTTAACCGATGATTACAATGCTTTTCTCAGAATTGCCGAAAATGGTGAAGTTTCGTGCATGGTTGGAAAAATTGAAATGGGTCAGGGAATTATTACTTCACTTCCGCAAATGCTGGCTGACGAGTTGGATGTAAGTGTGAAACGCGTGAAAATGATAATGGGAGATACTGACCTTTGTCCGTGGGATGGAGGAACACATGGTTCATTAACAACGCGGGCTTTTTCACCATTTATGCGTAAAGCAGCTGCGGAAGCGCGGGCAGTTCTGCTCGAATTGGCAGCCGAAAAACTAGGAACCGGTATTGGCGAGCTTGAAATTAATGACGGAGTAATTTCTGTAAAAAATAAGTCAAATAAAAAAGTTTCCTATGCCGATTTGACCAAGGGCCAAAAGATTACCCGGTATCTGGATAAAAAACCAGAATTTAAAGATTACTCAGAATTTAAAATTATGGGGAAATCTTTTCTTCATCAGGATGCAATAATTAAAGTAAACGGCCAAGCAAAATTCGCTGCCGATATAAGATTGCCCGAAATGTTGTATGCCCGGATACTGAGGCCACCCTCACATGGTGCAACCCTTGCTAGCGTTAATACATTGGAAGCGGAGGAAATTGAGGGTATTCAGGTAGTAAAAGATCGTGATTTTATTGCTGTGTTACATGAAAATCCTGAAAAAGCCGATTGGGCAATTCAAAAAGTAAAAGCCACTTATACTTTCAATGAAAAGGATGTAGATGAAAAAACTATATTTAAATATCTGCTAAACTCCAATGCAGAAGCAAGGGAAAATAACAACACTGGAAATCTTTCTGCCGGAAAGTTACTTTCCTCTGAAATTATTGAAAGCGAATTTCATGATGGATATGTTGCACATGCTACCATGGAACCACATGCAGCAGTGGTAGTTATTGAAGGTGAAAAAGCAACTGCATGGATTGGAACACAAGCACCTTTTCAGGCGCAGGAATCTCTTTCCAGAGAATTGAGTTTTCCATTGGAAAATGTTCGCGTAATTACTCCTTTCGTTGGAGGTGGTTTTGGCGGCAAATCTCCACATCGACAAGCAGTTGAAGCCGCACGCTTGGCAAAAATTACAGGAAAACCTGTGATGGTGGCATGGGATAGAAAGGAAGAATTCTTTTATGATACATTCCGGCCGGCGGCAGTAGTAAAAATTAGTTCAGGAATTGATAAAAACGGAAATATTACTTTCTGGGATTATTACCAGTATTTCGCCGGATCTCGCGGGTCTGATACCATTTATGAAACGCCTAATCAAAAAACAACAGGGTACTCTGCCCGCGATGTTCATCCTTTCGGAACCGGTGCCTGGCGCGCTCCCGGAAACAATACAAATACTTTTGCCCGCGAGTCACAAATTGATATGATGGCTGCAAAGGCCGGTATCGATCCCATTGAATTCAGATTGAAAAATCTAAAAGATCCGCGAATGATTGCCGTTTTGGAAGCACTGAAAGAAAAAGCTAACTGGAAACCTTCGAAATCACCAAGTGGACGGGGATTTGGAATTGCCTGTGGTTTTGATGCAGGAACTTACGTTGCGCATATGGCCGAAGTAAAAGTGAACAAAGAAACAGGCCATGTTCAGGTTTTAAGGGTTGTTTGTGCTCAGGAAATGGGATTTTGCGTTAATCCTGAAGGAACTTTAATTCAGTTGGAAGGCTGTATAAATATGGGGCTTGGATACGCTTTAACCGAAGACATTGAGTTTGAAGGAGGTAAAATAAAAACACAAAATTTTGGCACTTATGAAATTCCAAAATTCTCGTGGATACCGAAAATCGAAACCGTAATTCTTGACAGAAATGAACCGCCACAGGGAGGTGGTGAACCTGCAATAATTTGTATGGGAGCTGTAATTGCCAATGCTATTTTCGATGCTACCGGAGCTCGACTTTACCAAATGCCAATGACCCCTGAAAAGGTTTTGGAGGCATTGAAAAAGGGATAGTTTTTTCTGAATTGGTTTTAACCTGCCATTCTTTGTATACGCCAAGCAGATCGAAACCACTTGACAGATATTCTTTTATTTAAGCATAATACTAAGTTTTTGTATTTCTTCGTCACTCAAAGCCCGGTTAAAAACTGCCAGTCCACCAATGAGTCCATTAAAAAAGTTGCCCATTCCCGATTTCAATAAAACTGCACCAACTGTAAAATCAGAACCGTTGTTCCCCATTCCATCGGGGAAATAATAAGGATTTTTGGTTTGAATCAATCCATCGGGAAAACCTTCAAAACCTTTAGTATTTTTTATCAATTCTGGTTCACGTTTCTGAAATTCACCGTTTAAAAATGATTTGATATATTTTCCATCGTAGGTAAAAGCTACACATTGCCATTCGTTCTTTGCAACAATTTGTTTACTTGCCGAATAATCGATGGAATAAGGAAATGGCGGTGTTGGTTTCCCTGTTTTTGAAATGTGCCCGCAAACCTGGTTCGCTCCGTTATAATAGGGTAACGAAACAAATAGTCCGTACTGACGCTTTCCTCCGTCCTGGTATTCATTCCACATTCCACCTACAAAACCTGTATTTCCTTCCCATTTTACCCAGGCAATTACAGTCACACCCTGGTTTTCGCCATAAATATTTAAGGCCTCAGTTTTTGCGTTTTCAAGTTTAAGGAAGGCTTTGTTGCCAAATTTTGCAGAATAACCAGATAAAGGACCTTCGTTGATTCTTGGAAGTGTTCCGTTTTCTTCCTTTAAGGGAAACTTACCCATCCCGATAGCTTTTCTGGTGTGACCTTCTTTTTCTTTAAAATCCCACAGGGCAACAAATCCATCAGTTTTTTCTACGCTCAAAATCGTTTCAGACTTTGCTGATTTTTTGCCCGATTGTGCATTAAGCTGCAGGGAAAACAACAATAACAGGATATAAATTGTAAAGTCAGTTTTCATATTAATAAGTCAGTTTTATGCTATCCTCCCATCCATATCAGTACCATTTTCGGGATGAAGAGGGAATTTTATTGGTTTATTATCGCGGGTTGAGCGGTAAATTGCGGTAAATAATTCCACCGTTTTTCGTCCGTCTACTCCGGTAACCAAGGGTTGAGTATTGTTTTGAATAGCTTTTAGAAAGTCTTCAATCTGCCGTTCCATATAAAAAACCATTGGGTCTATGTTGCTGAAATGTGCCGAATCTTCAGCTTTCCATTGCTCCAGCATTTTTTCTTCGCCCGGAACAGTCCATAAATCGTTAACCGGAGGTTCAAGAATTCCCTGCATTCCGGCAATAAACATAGCTCCACCGTCGGTTTGCACACCCACCGAAGCACCGTTTTCACCATGAACATGCACTTTCCCGTAAATGCCGGGTTTCTGCGAATTACTTACAATGATATTCCCGATTGCACCACTCTTGAATTTTACGATTGCCACTGCCGTGTCTTCTACTTCAATATAAGGATGATTCAGGTTTTTCCACAAACCGTAAACTTCATCTATTTCGCCCATAAACCATAGAAAAAGATCAAGTTGATGAGGTGCCTGGTTCACAAGAACACCGCCGCCTTCCATCTTCCATGTGCCACGCCATTCGTCGGAATCGTAGTATTTTTTGTCGCGCCAGCCGAGCATATTAATGGTGCCAAAAACCGGTTTGCCGATTTTTCCTGCTTCGATAGCTTCTTTTACCCGAATCACCGGTTCGTACCAGCGCCGTTGGCTAATTACTCCAAGTTTTACACCTGCATTTGCACAAACTGAAATAATTCTGTCCGAATCTTCCAAAGTTGAAGCCAATGGTTTTTCAACAAGAATATTTGCACCGGCGTTTGCAGCCTCCAAAACTGGTTGCAAATGAAAAGGGTGGGGTGTACAAATAATTACAAGATCAACTTTTTCATCGGTAACAAGTTTGCCGATTTCTGTATAAAATGGAACTTGATATTGAGTAGCAAAAGTTACTGCTGTAGTTTTTGAACGGCTCCAAACACCTGCCAGTCTCGCGTTTGGTAAATTCTGAATTGCTTTTGCGTGAAGATGGGCTACTTTTCCACAGCCGAGGATTGCGATGTTGAAAAGAGAGTTCCGGGGTTGGGATTTTGAGTTTTGAGTTTGTATTTCGTTTTTCATGCGAGTTTCGGTTTTGTGGTGCATGGATAGCCATTTTTTCAATTATCCACAGTGGATGCACCTTGTTGTTTATGTTTATTGCTGATCCCCGGGATGAATCCCGGGGTTATTTATATTAAAGTCCTACGGACTTTCTTTTTTCTTTTTACCCTCCCTGGGAAGGGTCGGGGGAGGCTTCCGGAACCAAAATCACCTTATTTAATCCCGGTTCCTTGCTGTACAGCCTGTTAAACCAGCTGGCTCCCTCGGAAAGTGGAGCCACTGCCGAAATCATTTTGTCGACACTGATTTTTCCGGATGCAAGCAAATCCAAAACCAGTTCGTATTCACCGTTGATTGCGCAACTCCCCAAAAGTGACAGCTCAGTTGTAACAACTTTTTGCAAAGGAATGGTAACTTCGGGTTTCAGGTTGCCTACTAAAACTGCTGTTCCTCCTTTTCGCAAACTGTTGATGCAAATATTCACGGTTTCAGAAATTCCAACAACTTCAAAACCAAAATCGGCACCCCGGTTTTTTGTAAGTTCTTTTATTTTTTCTGAAAGATTTTGT
>JBFHJA010000313.1:0-5694 GCA_041596165.1 Draconibacterium sp.
AAATTTATTTGTACCGGTTTGTGTATCCAGCAGTCACATTGCCTTTGGCTCTATTCGCATGGAACCGGTTTTTATGATTCTTGGACAATCGGCGGCAGTTGCAGCGTGTATGGCAATCGATAAAAACTGTGCGGTTCAGGACGTTTCATATGATGAACTTAAAAATGAACTGGAAAAAAGAAAACAGATATTGACTTTAACCCAAATAAACTAGAAAAAGGGTTTTAGAATTATGATTGCATTTTTTGTTTCAGTAAACATTCTGCTGCTGGGCTATTTCATTTATTCATTTATCATTGAACGTATTCATGGAATAAATGCAACCCGGTACACTCCTGCGTTTTGGTATGAAAGACGGATTGGATAATTTGCCAAAGCAGAGGTGGAGGATTTTCTTTGCCAAAATAGATATCCTTTTCAGTTGGAATGATAATATCCGTTGCTGAATTGACCATTTTACTTGTTTATTGAAAATCATTTTTTAATCGAGATATTACTATTGCCTAAAACAAAACTTTAAACCTTAAAATTTACTTATTATGAAACGTCGTAATTTTTTAAAAAGCTCTGCAGCCGGTTCTGCATTTTTACTTACTTCAGGTGCCTTTGCTTTTAATAGTTTTGATAATCAGGATAAAAAGAAATTTTGTTTCCAATCAAAACGTAAAATTCCGGTAGCCTTTAATGTAGATGTTGTAGTAATTGGTGGTTCTTCAGGGGCTGTTGCAGCGGCGGTGGAAGCATCAAGAGCAGGTGCGAAAGTTTTTCTTGTCGCTCAGGAACCATACCTTGGTGAAGATATATGTGGTACATATCGTATGTGGACCAGCGATAAAAGCATTTTGAATACCGAACTGGGGGAAGCAATTTTTGCTGAAGGACTACCAACGCCAATGCACGTAAAGCATACCCTCGACAACGCATTAATAGACAACAATATCGATTTTTTATATTCTAGCTATGTTACCGATATTTTAACAGATGAAGGGAAACCAGCTGGTGTGGTAATTGCCAACCGTTCAGGGCGACAGGCCATAATTGCAAAAACAATTATAGATTCCACTCCCCGGGCGTTGGTTGCCCGAATGGCCGGAGCTAATTTTGGCGTTTATCCTTCTGGAAAACAAACCTTTAAATTTACAGTGGCCGGAAACGATATAAAAAATATTCCCGGCCTTTCTGTCAAAACGCATTCCGAACCTATTAAAATAAACTGGACTTCGGCTGGAAACGCCAATGACAGCTCATTTTCCAAAGCTGATATTCGGTATAATGCCATGGAATATACCATGCAAATTGACATGAAAGATGGGAGCTGGGCTTCCTTTGCCAATGCCGAACAAATTTTTCGCGATGTTACCTGGGATGCTAATCAGGTAGAGTCTGCCGATTTATTATTTCAAAATCCACCCGACAAAATGGTGGGCCAAAAACAATGGAACAATGCAAATGTAGATTTGGAAAATATCAACTTAAGAGTATTTCAACCGCGCAAGCTGGACAATATTTTTGTTTTAAGCGGAAGTGCAAATCTGAGTGACCAGGCCGCCGAAACACTTCTTGAGCCGGGAAAAATAATTCGAATAGGTGAACGGATTGGAAATCAGGCTGCAATTATTGCCAGTGCGGCGCCTACAATCAAAAAACCAATAATTAAAGGATCTGTAAATGGCAATATTGTATCCGGTGATGTGGGTGAATTGCTGGAAGGATTGCGGCCATCCTTAAACATGGGGGAAGTTGAATCTGAAGATACCACCTTGCCCGTTCTTGCTGAATATGATGTTGTTGTAATGGGTGGTGGAACTGCCGGTGCTCCTGCTGGTGTGGGAGCTGCTCAACATGGGGCAAAAACACTTGTTTTAGATTATATGCATGGAATGGGTGGAATGGGTACAATGGGAATGATTGGCAAATATTATCATGGCTACAGGGAAGGTTACACAAATATTGTTGACCTGGGCGTCAAAAATATGGGTCCTGATAATCCCCGACAAAAAGGTTCTTTGGGCGAATGGGTTTTCGACTGGAAAACGGAGTATTTCAGAAAAGAAATTAGAAAGGCTGGTGGCGACATTTGGTTTGGCGTAATGGGAATTGGTGCTTACGTTGAAAATGGACAGATCAAAGGTGTGGTTGTGGCAACTCCTGAAGGGAAAGGTGTAGTCTTGGGGCACACGGTGATTGATTCTTCCGGAAGTGCCGATATTGCAATTGCTGCCGGGGCAGATTACAGTTATACTGATGGACTTTCGGTGGCGGTACAGGGAGCCGGACTGCCGTTTAAAAATCCAAATGACTTTTATAATAATACCGATTGGACCTTTATAAATGATACCGACATGCTCGATGTATGGCGGTCTTTTGTTGTGGCCAAAGATAAGTTCAGAGAACAATATGACATTGGAAAGATACCGCAAACAAGAGAACGTCGCCGCATGATTGGCGATTTTACAGTTTCAGTTTTGGATGTATACAATGGTAGAACTTATCCCGATATCATCTCTGTACATTTTAGTTCATTTGATACGCACGGATTTACTGAAGATCCGTTCTTTTCGTTAAAACCTCCGGCACACAGTGGTGAAGATGTTACTGCATTTGTACCTTTCCGGGCACTGCTTCCTAAAGGCTTAAACGGAATAGCGGTTACAGGGCTTGGTGCAAGTGCGCATCGTGATGCAATGCCCGTAATACGCATGCAGCCTTGTCTGCAAAATCAGGGATATGCAGTTGGTTGGGCAGCTGCCATTGCTGCAAAAAACGATCAGAAAATACGGAATGTAGATATTAAATCACTTCAAAAAGAATTGGTTAAAGTTGGAAGTTTGCCCGAACATGTCCTTACTGATATCGACAATTATCCTCCACCCTTCGAAAAAATACAGGAAGCTGCTAAAACAGTTACAAATGATTTGAAAGGTCTGGAAATGGTTTTGTGGGATCAGGAAAAAGGTATTGCCGCACTTTCCGACCAATTTTATTTTTCGCAAAATGATGAGGATAAACTAGTTTACGCCCGGATTCTTGGAATGCTGGGTAATCCCGCAGGATGGCAGGAACTAAATAAAGCAATTGATGGATATGAGGATTGGGATGAAGGCTGGAATTACCGGGGAATGGGACAGTTTGGGCGCAGTATCAGTTATCTGGATAGTTTGATTATTGCAGCCGGTAGAACAAAACATGTAGAAATTCTTCCAAATATTTTCCGCTTAATGGAAAAGCTAACTCCCGAAAGCGAATTTTCACATTTCAGGGCGGTGGCTATTGCCCTCGAAACCATTGGAGATCCGAAAGGAGCAGAGCCTTTGTTTAAAGTACTGGGAATGCCCGGCGTGCGTGGACATTCCATGCCCGATATTAAAACAGCAAAAAAACTTGCTCCAGCCGACAAAAATGATGTAAGCACCCGGAATAATTCGTTACGTGAATTGATTTTAGGACGGGCTCTGTATAAATGCGGCGATTTTAATGGTGCCGGAAATCAAATTCTAAATGATTATTCCAAAGACCTTCGGGGTCATTATTACCGGCATGCAAGCGGCGTTCTTCAAATATTATGGAAACAAAAGGAGCCTGATATTGAATTGTGATTTTATCGAAGATGCTAAAGATTCTTGGGCTTGTGATTACACGCCCATTTAGGTTATTAAATTCATCGAATGCAATCTGCTTAAATCTTTAATTGATTTTTTTTAAATTAATTAGACAAATGCAGGGGAAATGCAGGGAAATATTCTGAAAATAAAAAACGCAATATATTGAAATTCAATATATTGCGTTAGTTTTTTGTTAAAGTGCCCAGAACAAGACTCGAACTTGCACACCCTTGCGAGCACCAGCCCCTCAAGCTGGCGTGTCTACCAATTTCACCATCTGGGCAATAATTTAATGAACTTTAAATTCTATTTGTCAGTAAGTTGGCGTTTCAACTTCACGATAGCTAAAGGCATTTCTAAACCGACAAATACAATTTCAAAAAAAACGTGGTGCAAAACTATAAAATTTATTTAAACTCAAATCGTTTTGGTTTTAAAATTCTTTCTATCTGTCATATTCTGATTCTATTATTACATTAACGATTTTTTCATCCTTAACTGTAAAATAGTAACGTTCAGTTTTCTCAACCATGGGCGAAACCATCGGGTCCATAGTCAGTTTACCCTGATTTATTGTGGTGCTTTTTAACTCCTTAACAATTTCATAAACATATATTTTTTCATTTTCGTTGTCAATAACATTTATGGGGTGGCCAAATTTCCCTGACAATATCGATTGTGGCTTACCAATATATGCTTTTTGAAAACTCCGCTGCTGACTGCATGAAAACAGAGAAATAAGTAAAATAAGAATAAAAATACGATTCATTGAATTTCAATTTTTGTCCAAAGTAAAGAGAAAATTACTGACCAACCCTAATTTTAAGCCAATTTAACTTTATTGATGTTGAAAACTAACACACCCTTACTGAAAACTTGAATTTAATCCCCCTGATTATTTTTTATCTTTGCCTCGTGTTTAAAAACATTTTCCATTAATAAATCGCTTCAAAATGATTCAATTTTTCAGAACTCAAAACAAAAGTATTATCGCTGTTCACACGTCAAATTCGTTGTCACCGGAAAACATTGAAAAGTTAAACTGGTTATTTTCCGAATCGGTTTATATTGCTGAGAATGCGCTTGAAGGTTGGTTTGTGGGGCCTCGAAAAGAAATGCTTACTCCCTGGAGTACGAATGCTGTAGAAATTACGCAAAACATGGGTATTGAAGGCATTTTGAGGATGGAGGAATTTTTTAATGTGGAAAATGAAAAGGCGCATTACGACCCAATGTTGCAACGTTTGTATCAAAACCTGACCCAAACAATTTTCACAATAAATAAACAACCTGATCCTATTCTGAAAATTACAGATATTGCTGAATTCAATGAAAAAGAAGGACTTGCATTGAGTGCCGACGAAATAAAATATCTTGAAAATGTTTCGAAAGAGATGGGACGCCCACTTACTGATGGCGAAGTTTATGGTTTTGCACAGGTAAATTCAGAACATTGCCGTCATAAAATATTCAACGGAACTTTTGTTATTGATGGAAAAGAGATGGAATCGTCATTGTTCCAGATGATTAAGAAAACCTCAAAGGAAAATCCAAATAAAATTATTTCAGCTTACAAAGATAATTGCTCATTTGTTCAAGGTCCGGTTGTCGAACAATTTGCGCCTAAAACACAGGATAAACCCGATTTCTTTCAAATTAAAGATATTGAAACTGTACTTTCCTTAAAGGCTGAAACCCACAATTTCCCAACTACTGTTGAACCTTTTAATGGTGCTGCAACTGGCACGGGTGGTGAAATCCGCGACAGAATTGCCGGAGGAAAAGGAAGTTTGCCAATTGCCGGAACCGCTGTTTATATGACATCTTATCCGCGAACAGAAGCTGAGCGTCCGTGGGAACAGGCAACCGAAGAACGTGATTGGTTGTATCAAACTCCCGAGGAGATTTTGATAAAAGCATCTAACGGCGCAAGCGACTTTGGGAATAAATTTGGGCAACCAATAATTACAGGATCAGTTTTAACTTTCGAACATTTTGAAAAGTTTAAAAAATATGGTTACGATAAAGTAATTATGCTCGCCGGAGGAATTGGTTTTGGAAATAAAAAAGACAGTTTAAAAGATGAGCCCCA
>JBFHJA010000314.1:0-5691 GCA_041596165.1 Draconibacterium sp.
ACTTCATTCCATTTCCCCTGCGCTGCTTTCGGTAAAATCAAACCAAAACGGGCTTCTTCGGAATATGGTTTTAGTTTTTGTGCTGCCGAATAAAAAATAACAGATTCGTCGAACAACCCCGCATTGTATTTTAACCAACCCAACCGCAGGTTAATTTCATATGACGATTCGTCCATCACTTTTTTTAATTCATCCGCTGCCGCCGAAAAATCACCATTTTTCTCTGCGGTATAACTTCTCGAAAATGCGGCTTCCAGCGCTGCCTGGTTAACCTGTGCAAAAAGTGGGACTGAAACCACAATCAACATAAATAAAACAATCTTTCTTTTTAAAAATTCCATGATATTCCACCTGTTAATGTATGTTTTGTATAATCGTATTCCATTGAATTGCTCAGTGTTCCATTAGTGTACACCTGATATTTTTCAAAAACATTCTGGTTTATGTACCTCAACACAAACTGATATTTTTTACCTATCGGAAAATATAAACTCCCGGTAAATTTTTGTTCCGACCTGCCCGGAAAATTAGCCACAACATAACCGGCTGGTTCAATAAAATTTTTCATATCGCCGTTCAAATATTGTCCTGTAAAATGAACCGGACCCAATTGCATTCCTCCCGAAATTCCAAAAGTATTGTAGTCAAATCCATTTTCCGAATCGCTTTTAAAATATACGCGGGGCGTGAAATATAAGTTTGTATTTGAAAATAGATAGTAGGTTAACCAGGCTGAATACTGACCAAATCCTTCGTTATTAAAATTTCCATAGTCGATTTCAGCGCCGGGTGAAAAATTTCCATAATGTATCCACGTAGATGCCGAAAAAACCAGGTCGCGAAGATAAACCGTTCCCTGATAAAAATATTTTTGGCTGTTGTATGAATCCCCTGCATAATAGGAATAGTCGCCCCAAATGAGGTTTGCCGCAGTTGAAACATACCACTTTTTGCCCATGACAAATACCGGATTCACAAAATACTGAAGTTGTTTGTTTTTTATTGGGAAAGTTATCATTTCGCCCCAGAAAACCTGCTCTTCCCGGTTTATACCAATAAAAGTAAAATTATGGTTTAACATTATACCTGGTGAGATATAATGACTCAAATCGAACGATTCAAAATGATAATTCTTCAGGAAAAAAGCTTCACCGTAGTTGTCTTCCACACCGGCTGTTTCTTGAAGGTTTGACTGCATCAGCTCTTTAAAATCAGGATTAAAAGCATATCCTCCTTCGAGCGCAATATTTGTAATTTTTCTTGTTTTATATCCGATTTTCTGTTGAATATTGTTGCTAAAATTATGGGCATATTTTGTTGCTTCTAAAGTTCTACCGCTATAAATTAAACTATAATATAAATATTCCTGCAGCCACTCAAAACTCTTGTCGTTTTCCCATGCTTTCAGAAACCAGTCGAAAGCAATCCTGTATTTTTTCAAATTGTAAAAGGCAATTCCGGTTCGTGCCTGCAAATAGAAAAAATCGATTCCCTGGTCGCGTGCTTCTGCTGAAAAATCAATGAGTTCATTCCATTTCTGTTGCTGATAAAGCTCGAATGATTTGCTATCGACTTCTACATAACTCAGTTTTTTTTGTGCCGAAACTGCAAACAAAAAAAGCAGTAAAATGATTGTTATTCCAATTCGTTTTGACATAATATTTTGATTCTTGCCTCTTTAAATTCAATAGAAATTTCGATTTCACCCTCCTGACTAATTTTCAATTTCGAGTAATATTTCTGTTTGGTTTTTCCCAATATTTTTTTGCTGATTACAGCATCCATTTCAATATCCCCCGATGATAAAATATCTCCTGCCTCTTTCATTTTCAATTCAAAATCGACTTTTAAAAACAGGTACAATGGGGCAATAAAATCCTGTAATATTTTAAGCGAACCACCAAACATTTGATTCAACGGAATGGTATCTGTAATTTTACTGTTTGGCAAAAAGCCAAGTGGGACTTTATACAGCGATAAATAAAACCAGTAAAGTGCTGAATTTTTTGTTCCGGTGAAATTGGTAAAGTAGTGCAAATTGCCGTTGTTGTATAAATAAGCCCGTCCGCCATCCTTTTCACACCTGATATAAGTTGTATTGAAAACGTCGGTTTCTACCACCCACGAAAAGGTTCCGGCCTGTTTTTGCCATTTTTTTATTTTTGAATCGACCTCAACATTTACTTTTAAGTGCTGGCCGGGTATAAAATGAAGGGCTTTTGCCAAAACTGCATTAATTGCCGGACTTGTTATAACCTGGCCCGTTTGGGGGAAATCAAAACTTTCGAGCACAAAACTGTTTCCTGTTTTTAGCAAATAGTGCCCAAAAGGATAATCGAAAGTTTTGGAACCAATGTGCGGGGTTATTTGAAACTGAAAATGAAGATGCGGAAATGGCGACCTGCCTGAGTTTCCGCACTTCCCAACAGGTTGTCCTTTTTTAACAAAATCTCCGGCTTTAACTTCAAGCGAATGGTATTTCAAATGACTTAACTTGGCATACAAATAATCGTTGTGCTTGATAATTACCGTGTTTCCCCAGTTTTGTTTTGTATTTACATTTCCAATTACATTATCAGGTATTGTATTTACTGCTTCAACAACAATTCCGTCGAAAGGAGAAATTACCGCTTTTCCGAAACAAAAATAGTCTTCAGCGAAATCACCCGAATTTTTAAACTGTTTCCCGCTTCTGTCGGTAATGATAAAATCCCAGGCATGGCGCCAGGCATCTTTGTGGGTGTGCTCGCCATTGTGTCCCTGACTTACTGTCCATTCCCCCAAAAAAGGCAACGATGCTGAAACCGGATAGGCTGCCGGAAACCGTTTGATATTTCCCGAATGTAAATAGAGGTTTTTTTCGGGTTTCCCTAGTTGAACAGGGGTTTCAATAAGCGATTTTGGTCTTTGCTCCCGAAATTTTAGTGCATACAAAAACATTAAAACTACTGCATTAAAAGGCAAAGAATAAGGGGAAATTTTGAACATTGTGAATATTTGTTGCGTGCTGATTGTAATCAAAACAACAGTGGGCAGCAAAATGATAATCCATCCGTAGCTCACCTTGCCGGGAACCAGAAAATATCCCCCCAACGCAATTGCAGTTAAAATATAATTAAAGCCAATAAAAGTATATCCAAGCGAAATAAATTCAATCCCAACAATTTGATAGAAAATATAAGCCACTGAAAAACCAAGGATTGAAAGGACGAAAGATATCCTCGAATAAATAAGTAATCCAAGCGAAATTATAATTCCGGCCAATAAATGGGTTTGAAAAAAAATCGCCCCAAGTGAATGGAAATAAATTTTTACAAACGTTGAGCGGATATTATTCTGCAAAAATTCATAAAAATTAATGAAGGATTGACCGCCGAGTGCATACAGTTCGTTATAGGTAAATATTCCGCGTTCACTAATGTTTAAAGCCGTTAAACTGTTTCCCGAAAGCGCAACAATCCATATTGCTATCAAAAATGGAACACTTAAAAATGGCAAGCCATATTTCCCAAGTACACCCTGAAATACAACAGTAAGGAAAAAACTTAATACAGCTGAAATGGCAATTAAAAGAAAGACTTCGGCAGAAGGCTGATAAATTAATCCAACGCCCAACCCCACCAGCAAAGCATTAAAACCATACAAACCTGAAACAAAAAAGTATTTGTTGTACCCCAAAAACCAGGCAAGCGCGTTGGCAATTACAACGGCAATCAATCCGCCCAAACCAGCTCCGTAATCAAAAAAACTTATGACAATCAAAAAGACAGCCAGTAATTTCGAGGTCGAAAAAAACACCTGCGAATAGCTGTTTAATGTTGATTCAAGAATTTCTTTGAATGATAAGGTTTGGTTTTTCATGTTTGTTCAGCCTTTGTTTTCAAATATAATTATCATTCCATGTAGTTTTGCAAGTAAAACCAGACTTCGACTACGCTCAGCCTGACCGTAGTCGAAGGGTGTTTTTATTCGGAAACTCTTAATCTCAGTCATACGACCGTTATCTTTTAGGATTCATTTCAAAACGCTGCAACGATTCTAAGCTTTCCTTTTTTCTGATAATATGTGTTTTTCCGTCTAAATCAATCAAAACAACATTTGGTCTGTAGGTTATAAACTGCATCCACTGTGTCATGTTGTAAGCTCCAACCCGTTCAATTACCAACTGGTCGCCAACTTTTGCCGGAGGAAAATTTATTGCATCGCGAATAACGTCAATGTTCATGCACAAAGGGCCATAAATGGTCGACTCTTCCACATAGCTTGAAACTTCCTTACTTGGATAAACACCCAAATTATACCAAAACGTAGTAAACAACAGGTTTACACCTGCATCAATTACCATTGTTCGTCTTCCGGCTATTGAGCGTTTATTGGCCAAAACGGTTGTGAGAAGATAACCGGAATCGTCAATTAACGCACGACCGGTTTCCAAAAAAAGTACAGGCAAATTTTCGTGTGGAATTTCAGAAGAAATAATAGCGTTTGAAATCGCTTCAGCATAATCGTCAAAAGATGGGCAGGTTTCAGCTCCCGGCATGTATGCGCCTTTTAATGTATTTTTTGACGCAAATCCTCCTCCCAAATCAATATATTTCAGCCAATGGTCGAATTTGCGATGAATTGCCATGTACAGATTTGATAATTTAGAAGCTGCAATTGCATACGCAGGGGTTGACATAATGTAAGTGCCAATGTGGGTATGCAAACCAATCATTTCAAGGTTTTCAGCCAGCATGATGCGGTTGATTGCGTTCCAGGCTTCACCGTTTTCATAGTTAAATCCAAAGCGGTCCCATATTGGATAAATCCCTGCATCGAGATTTACACGAATTGCAACCCGCGCTTTTTTGTTGAGTTTACGTGTGGTTTCAATCAGTAAATACAATTCATCGAAATGGTCGATGTGAATGCAGGCATTGTGATTGATTGCCAGGGTTAAATCTTCTGCTGATTTTTCGGGACCGTTAAACAAAATGTTCGAACCGTTTACACCGAGGGAGAGTGCTTTTTCAAACTCAAATCCTGAAACAATTTCTGCCCACGAACCCTCATCGTGAAAAATACTGCAAACAGCATCGAGATAATTTGTTTTGTACGACCAGGCAAATTGTACGCGTGGATACCGTGTTTCAAATGCCCTTTTTGCTTCGGCAAAAGTATCGCGGATTGTTTTTTCTGAAAGTACAAATAAGGGCGAACCATAATCTTCCATCAGTTTTGAAACCGGGATACCATCTATTGCAGAAATTATTTTTTGCTTTGAAGGCAAGCCAAATTTATTGGGAACACCGGCTGTTATTTTGCTGATAACCGGTTTTTCGTATTTTAATTTTTCCATTCTAAAGCGTTGTTTACTGTTTCTTAGTTTATAATAATTGCATATTATTCATTGCGTCTTTGCGCCTTTGCGCCTTTGCGAAAAATTCTCTTTTCAAATTTCTTTATTCATTGATAGTGCCGCGAATTTTTCCAAATCCACAATCATGTCATAGGAATATCGTACAAACATTTTCCCGATTTTATATTCAGTCATCGGTTTTACTTCCATTCCAAGAGCCAGTTTTATCAGGGCTTCCGGAATATTTTGCCCGGCACCGACTGCAAGGTAAACCCAGGCTGGAATGCGCGGATTTATTTCAATCAGGTAATATTCCCCATTTTTTGTTTTGATAAGCTCAAGTTCCATTC
>JBFHJA010000315.1:0-5691 GCA_041596165.1 Draconibacterium sp.
TAAGCGCGTGGTTAGTTTGGATATTGCATCAATTGTGGCAGGAACCAAATACCGTGGTCAGTTTGAAGAAAGAATGAAGGCAATTTTAAATGAACTTGCCAAAGTTACCAATGTAATATTGTTTATTGATGAAATCCACACGATAGTTGGTGCCGGAGGTGCTACTGGCTCACTTGATGCTGCAAATATGCTAAAACCAGCGTTGGCTCGCGGCGACATTCAATGTATAGGAGCTACTACACTTGATGAATACAGGCAGCATATCGAAAAAGACGGGGCACTGGAAAGAAGATTCCAAAAAGTAATGGTCGATCCTACTTCGGTTGATGAAACCATTGAAATATTGAACAATATTAAAAGCAGATATGAAGATCACCATAATGTAATTTACACAAAAGAAGCAATAGAAAGTTGTGTAACATTAACTGCCAGATATATTACAGATCGGTATTTGCCGGATAAAGCAATTGATGCACTGGATGAAGTTGGTTCGCGTGTGCACATTTCAAACATCAATGTTCCAGAGAATATTATTAAGCTGGAGGAAAAAATTGAAAAAATTAAAGATGAAAAAATTGCCGCTGTAAAAAGTCAGAATTTTGAGTTGGCAGCCAATCACCGAGACAAAGAAAAAAACTTGCTTTTACTACTTGATAAGGAAAAAGAAAACTGGGAAAAGGAATTGATAAATCACCGGGAAACAGTTGACGAACACAAAGTTGCCGAAGTAGTTGCAATGATGTCAGGTATTCCGGTACAACGCATCGCACAGGCTGAAGGGAAACGCCTGATGAATATGGCGGAAGATTTAAAAAGCAAAGTTATTGGCCAGGAGGAAGCAATTATTAAAATAGTTAGAGCAATTCAACGAAACAGAGCAGGCTTGAAAGATCCTAACCGACCGATCGGCTCTTTTATTTTTCTAGGCCCAACAGGTGTTGGAAAAACACAACTTGCAAAAGTACTTGCCACCTATCTATTTGACAGTCTCGATTCTCTTATCAGAATTGACATGAGCGAGTACATGGAGAAATTCTCCGTTTCCAGAATAGTTGGTGCACCTCCCGGGTATGTTGGCTACGAAGAAGGTGGTCAACTAACAGAAAAAGTGAGAAGAAAACCTTACTCGGTGGTACTTCTGGATGAAATTGAAAAAGCACATCCTGATGTTTTTCATCTTTTGTTACAAGTTCTTGATGAAGGACGGTTAACTGATAGTTTGGGCAGGAATATCGATTTTAAAAATACGATTATTATAATGACCTCAAATATTGGCTCACGTCAGTTAAAAGATTTTGGTCAGGGTGTTGGGTTTAATGTTAATAAAACACCGGAAAGTGACAACGAAAACGCCAAGTATGTTATTCAAAAAGCATTAAAAAAAGCTTTCGCACCTGAATTTCTAAATAGAATTGATGATGTTGTTATGTTTAATCAATTGGATAAAAAACAGATTCACAAAATTATCGATATTGAAATAAAAGATTTATATAAGCGTGTTGAATCGTTAAATTACAAATTAAAAATTTCACCGGCAGCAAAAGATTTTATTGCGGAAAAAGGATACGACCCGCAGTTTGGGGCCAGACCATTAAAAAGAGCTATCCAAAAATATCTTGAGGATGAAATGGCGGAAATTATTATTAAAGCATCGATTACTGAAGGAGATACTATTTCTGTTGGTTTTGACAAAAAGAATGAGAAATTGCAAATGCGAATATTAACAAATAAGCAAGAATTAAATAACTAAAAAAAAAGGCCTGATAATCAGGCCTTTTTTTTGTTTTTGTATTTTAATACCACTATTGTAATGTCATCCGTTTGTTTTGCTTCTCCTCTAAATAAATCAAGGTTGATATTTATTGCATCAATTATATCTCTAGGTTTTTGTGTCGCAGATTTGTTTAGAACCGGATAAAGCCATTTCGTACCATACATTTGATTATCAACATCCTGCTGTTCTGTTACACCATCAGAATACATAACCAGCGAATCTCCGGGTTTTAATTTAAGTCTTGAATCTTTATAGGTTCGGTTTGGGTATAATCCGAGAGGCATTCCATGTGACTGATCCAATTCCGTAATTTCACCGTTTGAGCTTAAAATTACAGTTGAAGTATGAGCCGCATTACAATATTCCAAAATTCCTGTTTTTAAATTAAGTATACCACAAAAGAGCGTAAGGAAAAACTGATGCTGATTAACAGTAAATAGTTCGTTATTAACCGATTCTACAATTGCTCCTGGCATTGTTAACCTGGCATTGTTTTTTAAAATAGTTTGTGCAACACTCATAAAAAAAGCTGCTGAAAGCCCTTTCCCTGAAACATCTCCAATCGTGAAAAATAAAATATCTTTTTCCAGAAAAACAAAATCAAACAAATCTCCACTTACTATTCTTGCCGGCTTGTACAGCGCAAATAAGTCAATGTTCTTTCTATCATTAAAAACAGAAAAGTCTGTGTTTATGAGGCTCATTTGAATTTCTGAAGCCTCCATTAAATCCTGTGTCCGCTGACTATTGAGAATTTCTTCCTGACGATGTTCTATTTCAAATTTTTCATACCACGATTTTAAAAAATCCAAACTTTTTGAAACCAGTTCAACTTCATTCTTTGTGTTTAGCACCAATTCTCCTGTCAAACTGCTGAACTTATTAAGTTGAGTTGTGACATTACTTAATGGAAGAATCATTTTATTTGAGATGTAGGTTACGATGAAAAAAATGACCAAAATTCCCAGTACTGCAAAAAATAACATTCTAAGCACTAATAAATAAAGTGGTACAAATAATTCGTCATACAGTACCACAAATACTAAAGTCCAGTTGGTTTCCTTGATTGGCATATGATATACCCAACATTTCCTGTTATTCAAATATTCAGGATAAGCAATTGTAGTGCCTGGTACTCCACTGTTTAGTATATTAAAAAGTGCTAAACTATCCAATGAGCTAACATTGCTGGGTAAAGAGTATAAATTCCTTAATAAAATATAATCATTGTTTGGATGTGTTAGATAAGTACCATCATTTGCAACAATGAAGGCATAGTTAAATTGAGTTTTTGTTCCAATTTTTAAGTTTTTAATTGAGTCATTCAATTGTAATAGAGACAATTCTGAAATTACAGATCCTATTGTAACTAATTTATTGTCCTTGTCGGTTATTTGAATGGGTGAATAATAGGAAACAACTTGTTTTTTGTTTTTTTTGCAAATAAAACTTTCTGTCCAGGTTGGAATTCCATTTGATATTGCCCTATCAAATATGCTTCTTTCATACTCACAATGATTAATAAATTGATTTCCTTTTTGAACAGAAATTGAATCAGTATCTCTAAAAAAATAATAATTATGATATTTAATACCAGGAACAATTGAATCGAAGTTAACATGAACAGCATTCAGAAATGGGTATTTGGTGATTAGTTTTTTTACAAAAATGTCCACATCGTTATGATCGGCATAATAATATACCTGATCTGATATGTTTGAGGTTATTTCTCTTGTTGAAACCAATTGTTTTTCTGCAAGCATCAGAACCTGCGAACCTATTGTAGTAGCTTTGTTCGTTATATTATTGTTTAATATCCCGCTGTTAAAATAAAAAGCTATTACAATAAATGCCAAAAAAACGCCAACAACAGCAATCGAAATGTAAATACTTAATTTGTAAGCAATTGATTTATTAATCATAACAGTAAAAACTACCCTATAAGATCATCAATTTAAGGAATATTTTTGAGAAATAGTATGCTATATTAAACTTAATAAATTTGTATTTAATATAAACTTGAAGAAACAAAAAAGCTGTCAATGAATCAACAGCTTTTTAAAAATATTTTTTAACAAAATTGAATTTTATGTATTCATCGCACCACAAACGGTAATAACCTGCCCGCTAACATACGACGATAAATCAGAAGCTAAAAATACGGCAACGCCGGCAACTTCCTCCGGAGTCCCGCCTCGTTTTAAAGGAATAGATTCTTCCCATGCTTTACGCGCATCTTCCGGTATTTTCGCTGTCATTTCAGTAATAATAAAACCAGGTGCAATTGCATTTGAGCGGATTCCACGTGAACCAAGTTCGCGGGCAATTGATTTTGTAAATCCAATAATACCTGCTTTTGATGCTGAATAGTTTGCCTGGCCGGCATTTCCGCTAACACCTACAACAGAACTCAAATTGATAATTGAGCCGCTGCGTTGTTTCAACATTGTTTTTTGTGCAGCTTTTGTGAAATTAAAAACCGATTTCAGGTTTACGTTAATTACCATGTCCCATTGTTCCTCGGTCATGCGCATTAACAAAGTATCTTTTGTGATACCTGCATTATTTATCAAAGCATCAATCTGTCCAAAATCCTTTACAATTTCACTAACTACTTTATCTGTTTCTTCAAATTTGCTGGCATCCGAAGCATAACCTTTTGCTTTTACACCAAGTGCCTGCAATTCTTCTTCTGTTGCTTTCATGTTGTCATCAGCAAAAAGATCTGTAAATGCAACATTACAACCTTCCTGGGCGAATTTTATCGCGATAGCTTTACCAATACCACGAGAAGCACCGGTAATAATTGCTGTTTTTCCTTCAAGTAATTTCATTTTATTTTCAATTTATGAGTTTTCAACGATTTGGCAAAAATAACAATTTATGCGAATATGAGTTTTTAAATAAATCTGGATTAAATGCTTAGTTCTCACTCAAATCTTTACTATCCGAATCAGACCTCTGTTGAAATATAGCCCAATTATTTTCTTGTTATTGTAATTCATCGGATGGTAGCAAAGGTAACTTGCAAAATATTTCTGTATCGAAACTTGTTGTTTTAGGGTGAGTATTATTTTTTCTGATAAAATTTGGTGCCACAACCCCCGATAAATATGAGAAGTTAACAAATTCGTTGTAATTTTTAATACAGATTTAAAGCTGCCGGATTAAAAGATTGCCTGATAACACAAAACCTTTATTTTTACAGAAAAATGAAATAAAATGCCCGTTTCAAATATAAAAGTTTATGTTTTCTATTACAAAAGTGGTCTGGTTTTAGAATTAGATTCGATTTATCAGCCAATTATGGCGGGAAAGGCATTAGTTGATGCAAACACTAATATTCCGGGCGATGAAACAAGAGATAATATCTCACATAAAAACATATATTACAGCGAGTTAACAGGTATTTACTGGGTTTGGAAAAACACTCAGCAAAACGTAACAGGAACATGTCACTACAGGCGCTATTTTACTGCGCAACCTGAGCCATTTTTATCTAAATTAAAACGTATTCTTTATTACCCGGCAGGGTTATACAAAAAACGTTTCGGACTTATTTATACCAAAAATACAAACCGTTTTGTAAATCGGATTATTAATGAAAATGAGATTGAGTTGCTGCTTCAAAAATATGATGCTATTTTACCTCAAGCCCGAAAGATGAAATATTCCGTTCAAACTCATTATAAAAAGTATCATGATATCAATGACTTAGGCTTAATTGAATCAATTTTAAAAGATAAGTATCCTGGATATATAGAGGCTTTTCATGAAGTATTAAAGGGGAAAAGGTTGTATGCCAACAATATGTTTATAATGAAAGACGTGCATTTTCAAGAGTTTATGGAATGGTGGTTTGATATACTTTTTGAATTTGAAAAACGGATAGATTTGAATGAATATGTTGGTTACCA
>JBFHJA010000316.1:0-5684 GCA_041596165.1 Draconibacterium sp.
CCGTGGCGATGGCGTTAAAGGTGATGATGTTACAAATAACGTACGCACCATCAAATCAATCCCTCTGCAACTTCGCGGAAATGATTTTCCACAGGAATTTGAAATCAGGGGTGAAATTGTAATGCCATTCGATGTTTTTAACGAACTGAATGCTGAACTTGAACTTGCCGGCGAACAATTACTCGCCAACCCGAGAAACACAGCTGCAGGAACATTAAAAATGAAAAACTCAAAAGTTGTCGCATCGCGAAAATTAGACGCCTATTTCTATTACATTTTGGGGAAAGATTTGCCATTTGACGGACACTACGAAAGTCTTCAAAAAGCCAGCGAATGGGGTTTCAAAATTTCGGATGCCACAAAACTTTGCAAAAATTTGGATGAAGTTTTCGATTTTATACAAAAATGGGATACCGAACGGTTCAAAATGCCAGTTGCAACCGACGGCGTCGTTATCAAAGTAAATTCAAAAAACCTTCAGGAAAACCTTGGTTTCACGGCAAAATCGCCACGCTGGGCTATCGCATATAAATTTAAGGCCGAAAGTGTTTCAACAGTTTTAAAATCTGTTTCATACCAGGTCGGAAGAACAGGTGCAGTTACTCCGGTTGCAAACCTTGAACCTGTGCAAATTGCAGGAACAGTTGTAAAACGCGCTTCACTGCACAATGCTGACATAATTGAAAACTTAGATTTGCATTTCAACGACACAGTTTTTGTTGAAAAAGGCGGCGAAATTATCCCAAAAATTACAGCTGTTGATATTGCGAAACGCCACCCTATGTTTCAAAAGGTCGAATTCATTAAGAACTGTCCGGAATGTGGTACTGCGCTTGTTAGAGCGGAAGGCGAAGCTGCGTTTTATTGCCCAAATGAAGATGGTTGTCCACCGCAAATAAAAGGTAAAATGGAACATTTTGTCGGTCGAAAAGCAATGGATATTGACGGAATTGGACAAGAAACCATTGAATTGCTATATAATGAGGGTTTAATAAAAAATATCACCGATTTGTATTTACTCCAAAAAACTCAGCTGGAAGCTTTGGAACGCATGGCAGAAAAATCGGCACAACGAATTTTAGACGGATTGGAAACTTCTAAAAATGTTCCGTTTGAAAGGGTACTTTTTGCGCTTGGAATAAGGTTTGTGGGTGAAACTGTTGCAAAAACTCTTGTAAAAAAACTTCATACTATTGAAAATATCCAATCTGCAAAAAAAGAAGAATTGATTGAAATTGACGAAATTGGCGACAGGATTGCGGAAAGTGTAGTTGACTGGTTTTCAAAGAAAGAACATATTCAACTCATTGAAAAATTAAAAGAGAACGGATTGCAATTTCAAATCAGCGAAGACAAAATCAGCAACATTACGGACAAACTTTCGGGATTGAGCATTATTATTTCCGGCACATTTGAAAAATATTCACGCGATGAATTAAAACAGATGATTGAACAAAACGGAGGAAAAAACATTGGTTCGATTTCGAAAAAAACAAGCTATTTACTTGCTGGCGACAATATGGGGCCAAGCAAACTTGAAAAAGCAAATCAATTGGGAATCCCGATTATTTCGGAAGACGACTTTTTAAAAATGCTTTCATAAAACTTATTTCATTTGTTACTTTTGCAAAACATGGGAATTAAAGAAATATATGCACGAAGGAAATTAGCCAGCTTAATTTCAAAAACCGATCATTTACCGGTTTTCCCAAATATCAACATGGTTAAAAACGTTGGCGTGATTTGGCAACCCACTCAAAAAGAAGCATTTCAATATTTGAAAAACTATTTTAACAGGGAGCAGATCATTTTCAGGGGGTTTTGTGTTTTTGAAGCAATTACAAATCCACAGCAGGATTCGAACACACTTACCGTGAAAGACCTCGATTTTTGGGGCTTGCCAAAAAAAGAAAAGGTGGATGAATTTATCAATATTCGTTTTGAAATACTCTTAAATATCACACTCGAAAATAACCTTGTAATAGATTATATAACAGCACTTTCCAAGGCAAAATTCAAGGTTGGCAGTTCAAAAAAAACAAATAATTATTTCGATTTGAATATTAATATTGACGAAAACCGCGACCCTATGTACCTTGCCAAACAGCAAATTTTCTATCTTGCGCAACTAAATAAAAAATAATTGAATGAGCCAGCTATTTACAGGAGCAGGGGTAGCGTTGATTACTCCGTTTACGCAAAAAAATCAAATAGATTACAAAGCACTTGAAACGGTTATTGACAACCAGGTTAAAGGTGGTATGGATTACTTAGTTGCTTTGGGCACAACCGCTGAGTCAGCAACCCTTACCAACGAAGAAAAATCGAAAGTAATTCAATTAACAAAAGAGAATTCAGGCAAACTGCCTGTTGTGGTTGGAATGGGTGGTAATGACACGCAAGCGATAATTAACCAAATAAAAAACACAAATCTTGATGGAATTAGCGGATTACTGATTGTAACCCCCTATTACAACAAACCCTCACAGGAAGGAATGTTCAGGCATTATACAGCTATTGCGGAAGAAAGTCCACTGCCAATTATTTTATATAATGTACCATCACGAACCGGAGTTAACCTCGAGTACGAAACTGTGGTGCGCTTGGCTGAAGCATCGGACAAAATTGTTGCCGTTAAAGAAGCTTCCGGAATTATGTCGCAAATTGCTAGTATTTCAAAATATACGCCAGAGAATTTTCTAATGATTTCCGGTGATGATGTTTTGGCGTTACCAACAACTACCATTGGCGGAAAAGGCGTTATTTCTGTCCTAGCCAATGCAATGCCATCGCATGTGAGTTCAATGATTCATTTGGCATTAAAAGGAAATTATACTGAGGCGACTAAAATACATTATGAATTGATTGACCTTTTCAAACTAATTTTTAAAGAAGGAAATCCCGGAGGAATTAAAGCTTTGATGCACTTTCAGGGAACTATAGAAAACGAATTGCGCTCGCCAATGTATAAAGTGAGCGATGATACTTATAATGAAATAAAAGAGGCATATTTGAAATTGAAATAAAACAATTAACAAATCGTTCTTAATAAAAAGGAAAAAATTCAACTCCATTTTTTCCTTTTTTTGTTTTATGATTTATATTTTGCGAAGATTTTAATTCTAGCTGACATTGCTTTTTGAACAGCAAAAAAATTATTTATGAAGAAAACCTCTTTTTTTGGGATTGTCGGGATTATTTTACTTGTACTACTTGCATCAGGACAACAATATATTCAATCTGATTCCGCTCTATTACCTAAACATGATTCCCTCGCAATCGCATCTATCCCCGAACCAATCGACATTGAAAATATCATAGCTGAATATGACAGCCTTATTTCTGCTGAAATAAAAGCATCAAAAACTGTTGGGGCAGCGGTTGCCATAGTTTACAAAAACCAGGTTGTATTGCAAAAATGTTTCGGATTGCGAAAAGCCCGCACTCAGGATTCAATCGATGAAAATACAATTTTCAGACTGGCTTCGGTTTCAAAACCAATTTGTGGCGTGTTGGCGGGAATGCTTGCTGATGAAAATATTATTTGCCTTGAAGATAAAGTTACCGATTATATTCCCGGGCTTCATTTTAAAAGTCAGTCAATAACAAATGAGCTGAGAATTAAAAACATTCTTAGCCACACTTCAGGCCTTGTTGCACATGCTTACGATGATTTGGTGGAACAAAAAATCCCGCTTTGTCAGATAATGAGTCAGCTTCCAAAGGCCAACACAACGTCAAACCCTGGAGAATTATATTCTTATCAAAATGTAATGTTTAGTTTGTACGATTCAGTTGTTGCGTACAAAACGGGGAAAAATTACAGCGACATATTAAAAGAAAAACTGTTTGTTCCGTTTGGAATGAACGATGCTTCCACAGGATTTGAAGAATTCAAAAACCACGAAAACAACGCGCTGCCACATTCCGGAGTAACTCCCATAAAAATGAACGACCGTTACTACAACACCTCTCCCGCTGCCGGTGTAAATGCAAGTATTTCAGACATGAAGAGTTTTCTGCTCACTTTGTTAAGTGATACAACCAAGATTAGCAACCGGGTTGAAGAAATTATTTTTACGCCTCAAATAGAAACGAATTTGAGCCGCGGCTATTTTTCGCAATGGGAAAAAGTTGATTCAAAAGCTTATGGAATCGGTTGGAGAATTGTTGATTACAAGGGTAGAAAAATAGCCTACCACGGCGGATATGTAAAAGGCTACCGTGCTGAAATTGCCCTTTGCAAAGAAGAAAATGTAGGGATTGTATATCTCTCCAATTCTCCGAGTGCCATCGCCGCCCGCAGTGTTCCGGAATTTATCAACCGCCTTTTTGAATTCAAAGACAAACAGAAATTAGCTGTTAAATAGTCCATCATTCTTGAAGATTTGAACCAAACTAATTTCCCAAAAGTCCTTAAAATTAAATACATTAAAGGCAAATAACTTTATCAACCATGAAACTAAATCATTATTTGCTGTTCACGATTTGTCTTTAATCTTATTGCATTTTTTTGTTCGCTTTTCTTAGTAGAATGAAACAATAAAGATCGACTCATTTTCCTTATAAATAATTTAAAATCAGCCGATTATTTGTATATTTGAGTTCTTAAACGTTATGCCATGAATTTATATTTAGCTGGGGATAACGAATTTATCGAACATTTATCCAAAATTATTCTTGAAAACTCAAACAACGAAAATTTTGGAGTAGACGAATTTATTAAGTCTGCCGGTGTAAATGGAAATTATTTGAGACGTAGAATTAAATCGATCAGAAAAATAACGCTCAACCAGTTTATTACAGAAATCAGGCTCGAAAAAGCCCGTAATTTGCTTCTTGAAGGGACTTACACAGCTGCTGAAGTTTCATATAATGTTGGTTTTAACAGCCCTACTTATTTCAATAAATGTTTTCACGAACATTTTGGATATCCGCCCGGCGATATTAAAAAAAATACAGCCGGGAAGACTGAAAATAACATTCATGAAAGTGAAACAGCAACAATCTCCGAAAATAAGACTGACTCAAAAAAATTATTGCAATCAAAAAATGTGAGGTTCATCTTTTTCGCTGCTTCATTTTTTGTAATTGCTGGAATAATTTTCATATTCATTTTTTTCAATCAAAACGCACCCATATTTAAACAGAAATCAATTGATAAATCCATTGCGGTTTTACCTTTTAAAAACCTAAGCGAAAATGAAGCAAACCGGTATTTTGCTGATGGGGTTGTGGAAGATATTCTCGACCGGCTGACGAAAATTAAGGAACTTAGGGTAGTTTCGCGGACATCGGTCGAGCAATTCAGGGAAAGCATAGAGAGTGCACCTGAAATAGGTAAAAAGCTGGGTGTAAATTACATTCTCGAAGGCAGTGTGCAACGTCATGAAGAGAAAGTAAGAATTACAATACAATTGATTGATGCAAAAAATGACCGGCATATTCTCTCTGAAAAGATTGACAGGGATATAGATGATATCCTTGTTCTGGAAAGTGATATCGCCAAACTGATTGCAGATAAATTACAGGCAGCAATTTCTCCGGAAGAAAAACTACAAATTGAAAAAACGCATACCCACAATACAGAAGCTTACGACTATTATTTAATGGGGCGATTTTATTGGAATATACGTTCCGCTGAATCAATATCGAAAAGTATTGAATATTTTGAAAAAGCCATA
>JBFHJA010000317.1:0-5681 GCA_041596165.1 Draconibacterium sp.
CCTGCAAATGTTGTGGGAGAATTCAATTCCGGATTTTCAGCAGAAGATGTTGTTACTGTTAACGGCGAAACTGTAAACCTTTTGTTTGGGTCAATTCGTTTAAATCCCGGCGTAAATGTTATAGAAGTAAAGGTAAACTCGTTTTAGAATACAATAAAATATGGCTGAAGCGAACGTCAATTGAAGACAAACTAAACCAAAGAAAATTGAGGTTGTATAAGAGGAATTTCAATTGAATTAAAACAGATTTTTGAGGAATGTTTTGCCAATTGTTTCAACTGACGGATAACAGGAGGAATTTGTTTTTGCTTTAACTACATTATGATGTTGGTTGCGGATTGCTATACAAAGAAACTGCTGTATCTGCCATTATTTAAAATAAACAAAAAATGAAAAACCTAAAATTGTTATTAACGATTGTGCTTTTTAGTGCAATGCCAACTTTCGCTTTCGCCAAAAGCCATGTGCAAAAATTAGTAACTGAATACAATGAAAATCCAATTGGGATTGATGTTGAAAAGCCACGATTTAGTTGGCAGATATCCTCGGATGAGCAAAACATTAAACAATCAGCCTACGAAATCAGGGTTGCAGATTCACCCGTAAAGCTAAGCAATAAAGTTGCGATAATTTGGACTTCAGGGAAAGTTGAAAGTGACCATTCTGTAAATGTTGAATATGGTGGTTCGCCGTTAAAATCAATGGAACGTGCATATTGGCAAGTGAGGATTTGGGATAATAACAATAAAGTTACCGAATGGAGTGAACCTGCATTTTGGGAAATGGGGATTTTGGAAACCGAAACATGGAAAGCTTCGTGGGTAACAATGGGGTCAGAAAAAGAGTCAGAAAGTTCAAAACCCAGCCAGTATTTCAGAAAGGAATTCGAGGCAAAAAAGAAGGTTAAATCTGCCCGTGTTTATGTTACTTCACTTGGAATTTATCAGTTATTTATCAACGGGAAAAAGGTTGGGACTGATTTGTTTACTCCTGGCTGGACAACCTACAACAAACGTCTTCAATATCAAACTTACGATGTTACTTCTATGTTGAATAAGTCAAATTCAATCGGCGCAATCGTTGGTGATGGATGGTTTCGAGGAACCATAGCAAAAAATCTTTGTTATGGCGATAAGTTGGCTTTGCTGCTTCAACTTCAAATATTGTATACCGATGGAACTTCAGAAACAGTAATAACCGACAAAAGCTGGAAAGTAAATACGGGTGCAATTCTCGAATCAGATATTTATAATGGTGAAATTTATGATGCCCGTTTGGAAATGAACGGTTGGAATAATGCTGGTTTTAATGCGGAAAAATGGGAGAGTGTTTCTATTCTGGATCACTCAAAAGATATTTTAGTTGCTCAAAAAGGCGTTCCGGTGAGAGCCATAGAAGAAATTAAACCTCAAAAAATAATTAAAACACCAAAGGGCGAAATTGTTTTCGATATGGGGCAAAATATGGTTGGTTGGGTTCGCCTAAAAGTAAATGGGAAAAAAGGTGATGTTATTACCTTGAAATTTGCCGAAGTTTTGGACAAGGAAGGCAACTTTTATATGGATAATCTTAGGGCAGCAAAATGTACTGATAAATACATTTTAAAAGGTGATGGAGAAGAAATTTGGGAGCCCAGATTTACATTTCACGGATTTCAGTTTGTTCAACTCGAAGGATTCAGTGAAATGCCAAAATTAGATCAAATTACAGGTGTTGTAATCCATTCTGATATGAAACCCACCGGTTCTTTCACCTGTTCCGACGGGTTGATAAATCAGTTGCAGCACAACATTCAATGGGGACAAAAAGGTAATTTTCTGGATGTGCCAACCGACTGTCCACAGCGAAATGAACGACTTGGCTGGACAGGCGATGCACAGGTTTTTGCACCAACAGCAGCATTTAATTACGATGTTGCCGCCTTTTATACAAAATGGCTGAAAGATTTGGCTGCCGATCAACTGGAAGATGGAAAAGTGCCCGATGTAATTCCCGATGTCCGCTTTGGGCGTGGCGGATCAACCGCCTGGGCCGATGCCGCGATAATTGTTCCCTGGACAATGTATCTGGCCTATGGTGATAAACGAATTTTGGAAGAACAGTATGCAAGCATGAAAGGCTGGGTCGATTATATGAATGCAAGGGCTGGAGATGATTATTTGTGGACAAACGATGGACATTATGGCGATTGGCTGGCATTTGCCACAACAAGTTCAAGTTATCCGGGCGCAACAACCGAAAAGGATTTAATAGCGACAGCTTATTTTAAATATTCAAGTGGATTGTTGGCTGAAATAGCAAAAATAATTGGGAATTCGGGTGATGCAAAAAAATATGAAGCACTTGCTGAAAACATTAAAAATGCATTTATACGTGAGTTTGTTACACCGGCCGGCAGGTTAATATCGCATACTCAAACCGCTTATTCTCTTGCGCTTTCATTTGATTTGCTTCCTGATAACTTAATTGCAAAAACAGCAAAATATTTAGCAGAGGATGTTAAAAAAATGGGACATTTAACAACAGGATTTGTTGGTACTCCTCTGCTTTGCAAATCATTGTCGAATCAGGGATATGAAGATTTGGCTTTTATGCTCCTGAACCGAAAAGAGTATCCGTCGTGGTTGTACCCGGTAACACAAGGTGCAACAACAATTTGGGAACGCTGGGACGGACTGAAACCAGATGGAACTTTCCAAAGTGAAACCATGAATAGTTTTAATCATTACGCATACGGAGCAATAGGAGAATGGCTCTACACTTACGTTTCCGGCATAGTAATAGACGAGAAAAATCCCGGGTATAAACATTTTATTTTAGCACCTCATTCCGGAGGTGGTTTAACAAATGCGAAAGCTGAATTTGAATCGTTGTACGGCACAATTAAATCAGCCTGGAGAATTGAAGGGGAAAACTTTATGTATGATATTGAAATTCCTGCAAATACAACGGCTTCTGTTATTCTTCCAAATTCAAATGAAAAAAAGGAACTGGGCTCAGGGAAATACAGTTTTACAGTGAAAATGTAAAGACCTGATTTCTTAAATTTGAAAAGTAGTAGTAACTGAATTGTCATTAAAATCTTAAAATGAAATAAGATGAAAAAACAGCGCTTGTTTTCTCTTCTCATAAGTGGAATGTTTATTGCGTTTTCCTGCACTTCAACTACAGAGAAAAAACAATTGGAAAGTCCAAAACCAAATATCCTTTTTATTGCTGTAGACGATTTGAGACCGGAACTGAATTGTTACGGTGTAAGTCAAATCAAGTCGCCAAACCTCGATAAATTGGCCGAACAAAGTTTAGTTTTTAACCGGGCATATTGTAATATACCGGTTTGCGGCGCATCGCGTGCTAGTTTGCTCACTGGCACCCGACCAACGCGCCACCGTTTTATCGATTTCGATACATGGAAAGACGAGGAAATGCCCGGCAATCCTTCACTTCCGATGACTTTTAAAAATAATGGTTACAGTACCATTTCCAACGGAAAAGTCTATCATCACGATAATGATGATAGTTTGGCCTGGGACGAAATATGGCATTCAAAGCTGAACAATTATGTACTTGAATCGAATATTTTACTCGGAGAAACTGGCAAAACCCGCGGACTGCCATTTGAAAATGCCGATGTGCAGGACGAGGCTTATAAAGACGGCGAAATTGCTGCAAAAGCAATCAGTGACCTCAAAAAGTTGAAGGAAAAAAATCAGCCTTTTTTTCTTGCGGTTGGTTTTATAAAACCACATCTGCCATTCAACGCACCCTCAAAATACTGGGATATGTATAAGCGCGAAGATATTTCGTTGCCCGAAAATTACCTTCAACCGGAGTCAACTCCGGCGGCGGCTTTCCATAGTTTTGGTGAATTGAGGAATTACGCTGAGGTACCCAAAAAAGGTCCTGTTAGCGATGAAATGGCGAAAGAGTTAATTCATGGATATTATGCATGTGTGAGTTATATGGATGCACAGGTTGGAAAAGTGCTGGATGAACTTGAAATTTTGGGCCTTGCAGAAAATACAATTGTAATCCTATGGGGCGATCACGGCTGGAACCTCGGCGACCACATGATGTGGTGTAAACATTGCACCTTCGAATCGTCGTTGCGAACGCCTTTAATTTTAAAAGTACCAGGTAAAACAAAAGGTGACAGAACCGAAGCAATTACAGAATATATCGATATCTATCCCAGCCTCTGCGAATTGGCTGGTATTGAACTGCCTGCACATTTGGAAGGCGAAAGTTTTGTTTCGCTGCTAAACGGTGGAACACGAAATAAAGATTATGCAGTTTCGAAATTCAAGGATGCTGTAACCTTGGTAAAGGGAACGCAGTTTTACACCGAATTTACAAACGATAGTGGCGAAGCATACGCCCGAATGTTGTTCGATCACGCCACCGACCCATTGGAATTGGATAATCTCGCCGAAAAGCCGGATTATAAAGCTACTGTTGAACAACTTTCGATCGACTTGAAAGAAAAATGGGGAAAAGATTTTTTGAAGGAGAACTGATTTGGGTTGGTCATCTAAATACTAAAATTTGATTGTTAGGAATTCTTTATATATTTATCTATCAGAAATTATCAAAGATAAATACGATCTAAATTCAACTAAAACGATTAACATGAAAAAGCTATTCATTTTTATTCTTTTGTGCAGTTTTGTATTCAGTGGTTTTGCAAAAGAACAACGCGATGTCCTTCAAAAAGAAGCACAGCAAATCAACATTGCTCAGGCATTGGTTAAAAACTTCTCCGAAATAGGTTTCCCCAATTATCAAAACAGGGCTTTCTGGAACAACCTTCCCGAAGGTTTAAAAAAACAATATATTGAAGAAGCCGAAAAATCGGTTGATTATAACTGGCCGGTTGTTAAAGCCACCGATTATATCGAAATTATCCGCTCCGGCGACCGTCGGCAGGAAGTTTATGCAGCTCCGCGGGCGGCTTTAATGGCACTTGTTATGGGTGAATTAGCTGAAGGTAAAGGCCGCTTTACCGATCAAATTGTGAACGGCGTTTGGTATTACAGCGAACAAACCTGGTGGGGCTGGTCGGCACATCTTACTGCACAAAAAGCGCCGCACGGATTGCCCGATGCTGACGAACCGGTTATTGATCTCGGTGTTGGCGAAATCACAAATATCCTTTCGTGGACCTGGTTGCTGTTTAAAGATGAATTCGACAAAATTCACCCACTTATTGCAAAACGGTTGAAAGACGAAATCATGAAAAAAGCTGTAATTCCGTATTACGAACGCAACGATTTTTGGTGGCAGGGTTTGGATGGCAGTCGCGATGTAAACAATTGGAATCCCTGGACAAACCACAATATGTTGACAGCGATCTTGATACTGGAAGATGATCAGTCCAAAAAAATAAAAGGTGTTGAAAAGGTAGTTAAATCGCTCGACCAATTTATTAATGTTTACCCAAACGACGGGGGTTGCGATGAAGGGCCTTCATACTGGGGCAGGGCAGGAGCATCAATGTACCAATGTCTCGATTTACTGAAAAGAGCCACAAATGGTAAGTTCGATGTGTACGACAACCAGTTGGTGAAAAACATGGGAAGCTATATTTACAAGGCTTACATTGAATATCCATATTTTATCAATTTTGCTGATGCCGATGCTACAACTGGAGGTCGTCCGCAAATAATTTACAGTTACGGAAA
>JBFHJA010000318.1:0-5660 GCA_041596165.1 Draconibacterium sp.
AGGACTTTTCAGGCAAAAGCATGTAGGATTTGTATTTCAGCAATTCCATTTAATGCCTTATCTTACTGTTTATGAGAACATAAAATTAGTTTGTTCTGATCCCTCACAGCAGCAAATTGAAAGTTATTTAGATAAATGTTTTTTGCTGCCTTTAAAAAATAAGTTTCCGTCTGAGCTGAGTGTGGGCGAAAAACAGCGGACTGCCTTTATTCGTGCAATCATTACCCAACCAGAAATTCTATTGGCTGACGAACCTACAGGAAACCTTGATCCTGAGAACAGTATAATTTTAATGTCACTGATTGAGGATTTTCATCACAGCGGAGGCACAATTTTACTGGTTTCGCACGACCCGGAATCCTCAAAATACGCAAGCCGGCATATCACACTTGTTTCAGGAAGACTTTTAAAATCAAATATATAATGAGAGACCATTTTTTATTTTTTACTATTTTTTTAATCTTTTATTTTATTTCCAAACCTGTCTATTCACAGCAGGTTTTTTCTGTTAAAGGATTTGTTTATGATTCTGAAACGGAAAAGCCAGTCTCCAATGCAAATATTGTGGTAATCGGCGACCAAATCGGAACAAGTTCAGATGATGAGGGTGCATTTGAGCTAAAACTAACCTCCGGAAAATATAATCTCAGAATTACCTCCATTGGCTTTTCTGAAAAAGAATTGGTACTCCGGGTTCCTGCCGAAACCAGGGAGACCTTGAAAATTCAATTACTGCCAAAGGAACTTGAAATAAGTGGGGTGGATGTTTTTGGTAATTATGCTATTGCTGGCAGGGATACTTCAATCGATCGGGCTCCCGTTTCAATTTTGCCTGCTATTACATACATCAGCGCAATTGAAATTGAAAAGCAGGGTGCTGCAACACTCGTTGATGCTATGAAATTTGTTCCGGGTGGATGGACCGAAAATCGTGGCCGCAAAACCAAACAGTTCTTTACCATCAGAGGACAAAAATATCCCTACCCCGATTATTCCGTTGACGGTATCTGGCAAAAGGAATTTGAAGAAACAGGTTATTACTTTTCTGCCCTCGACATTGAATCGATTGAAATTGTTCGCTCAAGCAGTGCCTTAGTTAAGGGACTTTCCGGTTTGACAGGTGTGATTGATGTAAAAACTAAAAAAGCGGAACGCGAAACTGCTTCCTTCACTGCAAAATACGGAGAACTAAATAATTATTTGGCTGCCCTGCAATACGGGAATAAAATCAATGATTTTTCTTTTAACACCTCGGCAACTTTTTTTGGTACCAATGGCCCAACCGGAATGAATGGAAAAGAACGAATAGGTAATATTCATGGAACTATCGATTGGAAAATAAATGAAAGATTCAAATTGTCGGCCGGGGCAACTTATATTCAGGGATTACGGCAGCTTGTGAGCATTGAAGATGAAATTGGCGCTACCAATATTAAAAGCAGAATCGAAAGATATGATCCGGTAAAAACCTTATTAACTTATGTCAAGCTGAATTATGTTGGAAATGATGGTTCCTTCACAGAAATACAAACTAACCTGACAAACAGAAATGTCGATTTTGCAAATTACATCATTTCCAATGACACAACTACATGGCTCGATGAAAACGACTTGGAATATGGGTTGAATGTTTTACATAGCCGCCCGATAAGTCCGGGCAACACTTTACGAATTGGCGGCCTATACAATCATTGGGTTGCGCCAAACGGAAAACGCTACTACACAGGTCGCGCCTGCAACGTTCATACCTTTTCAGGAGTGATTACTGATGAGCAGAAATTCGGAAAATTCCTGTTCGATGCCGGTCTTCGGATTATCGGAGGTCACATTGTTGAATGGGGTGGTTTTGGCATTGAAGGTAGCGCCAGTGGTTTTCAATCAGTGGCTCCTATTGAGGATCAGGCTGCTCCATTTGAATGGCAGTCAGTAATGGGTGCATCCTACGTTCTTTCCGGTTTTTCATCGTTGCATTACAATTTTTCCGGTGGAACCATTGCACCCCGCAAAGGAAGTTTGAACGATGAAGGAATAAGCCCCGAGAATGAAGCACGGTTTCAGCACGACCTTGGATTCCGATATAAAACACCTAATCAGAATGAAATATCAATAAGTTCATTCTTTACAAAAAGAAAAAATGCAATTGACTTTAGCGGAAAAACGATTGTTACCGATAATGATTTGGTTATGGAATTGTATGAAAATCTCGATAAACGAAGTTTTGGCTTTGAAGTGTCAGGAAAACTGAATATTCCGGTTTTGCACAGTTCTTTGTTTGCCAATGCACTTTTAATGAAAGCGGAAAAAGAAGAAAATACCGAAATGGTAGAAGACAAACAATTACCAAAAGTTATCTTAAACGGTGGTATGTATTTCGATTACTCCGGTTTTGATGCCAACCTTTTTGTAAATTACACGGGTGCATATTCCAACAACCGGTTTGTAAATCCGAGCTGGATAAAAGAACATGGCGATTTTCCTCTTGGCGATTTTGTATTGCTTGATTTTACTGCAGGTTATACTTTTTCAAGTCGGTTTTCTACCCGTTTATTTATCGAAGTGAAAAATATCCTTGATCAAAAATATTATACTGTGGCGGGTTATCCCGATCCGGGTAGAATTTTTCAGGCGGGAGTTAAAATTTTTTACTAATTTCCAATTAACATGAAGAAAAATAATTTGTCAAATCATACCTTACTTCTATTCACTCTATTGTTGTTTTTTACATCAGCATGTGTTAATCAAAAGGTGGTATTAACTGCACTGGTAAAAAATGAAGCAAATGAACCTGCCCAAGGCCTTAAAAGCAAACTTCAAAACAAAGATAAATTCCAGACCGCATGGCATTTCAAACACGCTACCACAACAGAAAACGGACTATTAAAACTGAAAGTAAAACCAAATCAATCCTATATATTAGAAATTAATGGGGAATTGGGTGCAGGACGAATTTCTTTGCCGCCCGAAAAATTTTCCGATACAATTCATATTACCTACCCCATAAAAGAAAAAATCGTTTTCCTTCATAATAACGATCTACACTTTGATTTGAATCATTCGGAAGAATTTACCCAAAAAATTGCTGAAATAAGGGCCAAATATGACGATGTCTTTTTATTCAGTGCCGGCGATATATTTGTAAGACATCCGCACCGATGGATGGAAAACGGAACATTGAAGGATACTGCCTGGTACAGCGAAAGGACGATGTTGATGATAAATGAGATGAATGAATTGGGCTATAATCTTATGACTTTGGGAAATCATGAACTGGATTATATCAGCAAATATACAGGCCTGGCACTGGAAGAAGCCCATTTCCCACTTTTAGCGGCTAATATTAAAATAAGCACAGACAAACTTCCATCTGTTGATCCATATTCCATTTTAGAAACCTCCACTTTGCGCCATGTTGCTGTGTTAGGCTTATCAACCAACAGCTCAGAAGCAGCTGGTATAGTGGAGCTTGATCTCCATGAAACAATTAAGAATTATATTTCGCTTAGGGACGATGCGGATGCTTTACTAATTCTTTCGCACCGGGGATTAAATGAGGATAAAACCCTTGCTGAAAAATTCCCTCAGTTTGATGCAATTATCGGAGGTCATTCCCATAATTTACTTGAGAAAGCTATATTTATAAACTCTGTTTTAATTGCACAGGCTGGCGGAAATCCACATGTTGTTTCGGATGATCATCCTGTTTATTTGGGAATCGTAATTTTAACACTGATAAATGGAAAAATCAGTGAAATAGATGGCAGTGTGATTAAAATTGGTAATTAATACCCCAATTATAGCAGTATTGAAAAACAAAAAGATCAGCCATGACAAATAAGACAAGCCTGCCTTTAAAATTATTGGTGTTGATGATTTATAATTCCACTTTGTTACATTGAAAATTTTATTACTTTTGCGCAACTTTTAGCAATCTCTTTTCAGTCAGATGACAGAATACATTGCCAACATTAATTAAAAATATTGAAATGGACTTAATTAAATTAGTAGAACAAGAATTCGCAACAGGGACTTCACACCCGGAATTCATTGCAGGAGACACTGTAACAGTTGGTTACAAAATTAAGGAGGGAAGTAAAGAAAGAATCCAGAGCTTTCGTGGTGTTGTTCTCCAGGTTAGCGGAAGCGGAAGCACCAAAACCTTTACAGTACGCAAAATGTCAGGTAACATTGGCGTTGAAAGGATTTTCCCTTTGTCATCACCATTTATTGATTCAATTGAAATCAATAAACGCGGTAAAGTACGCAGAAAAAGGATTTTCTACCTGCGCGATTTAACAGGTAAAAAAGCACGTATTAAAGAAAGAAAATACTAAATCGAAAATAGAAAGGTCTCTGAAAAGAGGCCTTTTTTTTATGACAAATTCTGAGGTTGATATATCAGAATAAATATGGAAGGGGTATATAACTAACTGCAATTAAGCCACTGAATTTCAACCATTCAGCAATTCTTCTGCGGTTTTCAAAGTAGTATCCGAATAACTTTCGCCGCCAACCATTTTGGCAAGTTCTACAATACGCTCGTTTTTATCAAGTTGTTTTATGGAAGTAAAAGTTTTTCCATTTTCTTCAAATTTATAAACCATTAAATGTGCATCGCCTTTGGCCGCAATTTGAGGCAAATGTGTAATGTTTATTATTTGTGTTGAATCGGAAAAGGATTTGATAATATTCCCCATTTTCAAGGCGATTTCGCCCGAAACACCTGTATCAATTTCATCGAAAACAACAGTTGGAAGCGCTTTTGATTTTCTAAGCAGGTTTTTTATTGCAAGCATCAAGCGCGACATTTCGCCACCTGAAGCAACTTTCGAAATTTCGGCCGGTGCCGAATCCGTGTTTGCGCTAAAAAGAAAAGAAACAGCATCTTTTCCGTTTATCGTAAAATCGGGAAGTTGTTCGTGTACAATTTCCAATTTCGATTTTACCATGCCTAATTGCTGCAAATCTCCAATAATTGCGGTTTCAATTTGCTTAAACGATTTTTTACGAATTGTACTTAATTCAACTGCTTTTCCTTCAAGTATTAAACGACTTTTGTCAAGGCTGTTTTTCAACTTTTTAATTTCATCATCATATCCGGTTAACTGGTTTATTTTTTCATCAAAGGAGTTTCTCAGTACTATTAACTCTCCAACCGAATTTAGATGATGTTTTTGTTGAAGGCTGTAAATCAGGTTCAACCTGTCGGTTACCAATTCTATTTTTGCGGGATCATGATCAACATTTGCTGATAAACGTTCGATTTCATCCAAAATATCTTTTACTTCCAGCAAACTGCTTTGTAACCGTTCGGCCAAATTAGGGACTTCAGCTATATAATTCTTAATATTTTCAAGCTTTTTCTGACCGTCTTTCAAATGCTGAACAACCGAAAACTGTTCATTATCAAGCAAGTTCTGTGTTTCAGAAAATGCATTTTTTATATCCTCTGCATGATTAAGTTGTTCAAGTAATAATTCAAGTTCCTCTTGTTCATTTTCCTTTAAATCAGCTTCTGAAATTTGATTGAACTGGAATTGCCAATAATCAAGATCTGCGCTTTCTTTATCGCTTTTAGCGATTAGTTTCTCCAGTTCATTTTGTGTTGAAACAAACTTGTTATACAAATCACGGTAATTCTGAAGAATAATTTCCGATCCTGA
>JBFHJA010000319.1:0-5639 GCA_041596165.1 Draconibacterium sp.
ATTTGTTCTCTTTCGAATTATTAATTGCTTTTATTGTGAAGGTTTTATTATTGGCAAGTGAAAGTTTGGCCTCTCCAAACATTGGGCTTCCAATTGTATAAACCGGCAATCCGGGTGTTACTGCATAAATTCCCATGGCGCTTAAAACATACCACGATGAAAGCGAACCCATATCTTCGTTACCACACAATCCACCGGGGCCGCTGCGGTACAACTCTTCGCAAACCTGTCTTGCACGCTCCTGCGATTTCCAGGGCTGACCTGCATAATTATAAAGATAAGCGACATGGTGCGAAGGCTGATTTCCGTGTACATACTGACCAATTGTACCCACAACACCTACATATTTTGGCAAGCTGATATTGGGATCCATTTCAAAAAAAGTATCCAACTTATTTATAAACGCTTCGTTGCTGCCAAACAGATTAATCAACCCCTCCACGTCGTGCTGAACTGACCAAATGTATTGCCAGGCATTTGATTCGGTATAATGCCGGTTTGGGCGGCGGCCAACTAAAAGCGGATCGAAATATTTATAGTAATGATGATTTCCTTCCGTGACAATTTCTTGTTCGTTGCCATTCAAGGCTTCTAAAAAGTTTCCATTAGCTTTTTTGGGGCGCATAAATTGGGTTTCTGCGTCCCATAAATAAGCATAGTTTCCAGCCCTTTTCATAAATAAATTGTAATCGTCAGTTTTTCCCAATTCTTTTGCAAGTTGCGCAATACACCAGTCATCATAAGCCAGTTCCAAAGTATTGGGAACCGACTCAGTAACTTTGTCAACCGGAGTGTAACCAAGTTTTTTATAGAAATCCAATCCCGAGCGTCCGGCATGTGCCAATCTTTGTTCTGTTGGATTTTCAAGCGCTTTCCTTTTCATTTCCTGGTACAAGTATTTCACATCGAAATCGCGAAAACCTTTCATATACGCATCCACAATTACGGGAATAAGGTGGTCGCCAACCATCGATTCTCCAAAAACATTGAGGAAATGTTGGGCAGGCAACCAACCATAATGTTCGGTTTTTGCAGCAATCGATTTTATAAAATCGTTAACATGTTCGGGTGCAGTGAGCGTTAAAAGCGGATGCTGCGAACGGTAAGTATCCCAGCAGGAAAAAGAACCATAAAAATCAAAATCTTTGGCAACATGAATTTGCTTGTCCGAATCGATATATTTTCCATCCACATCCTGCGAAATGTATTGTGCTAAAAATGAGTGATACAGAGAGGAATAGAAAATTTCCTTTTGATCATCGCTTGCGCCGTCAATTTTTATTTTCGACAATTCGCTATTCCAAATTTTTGAAGCGTTATTTTTTATTTTGTCGAAATCCCAATCCGGAATTTCAGTTTGTAGGTTATTGCGCGCGCCTTCAACACTTGTATATGAAATACCAACCTTTACCAAAACAGCTTCATTTTCTTCGGTTTGATAAGTTACAAAGGCACCGATTTTATCGCCATTTTCACCATTTTTATAGGGCCAGACACTTCCTCCTGATTCTGGTGTTACATACGAAGCATCAAAAGTTCCATAATAGCGGAAGGGTTTGCTGAATTCAGCCACAAAAAAAACTTTCCCCAATCCGGCACTTTTAGCTCCTTCAATGCGGTTGTTATTTATAATTCTAAATTCTGAAAGTTCAGTAGATTTCATATCGCCAATTTGGTGGCCAAGGTCGAGGATGATTCTGGCGTTATCAGCTTTTGGAAAAGTATATCGGTGAAATCCGGCCCGCTTTGTTGCGGTGAGTTCAACTTTAATGTTATAATCCTGTAAAACAACCGAATAGTATCCGGGCGAGGCACTTTCATCTTTGTGGTTAAAACGTGAACGATAACCTTCGTCGGGATTTTTGGCAGTACCCGGTACAATTTGCAGCTCATCGCCCAAGGTTGGCATCAGCATTACTTCGCCACCATTTACCATTCCAACACCGCTCCAATGTGTGTGGCTAAAACCAATAATCGAGTTTTCAGAATAAACATACCCAGCACAATGGCTCCAGCCTTCAGTCCCGGTATCAGGACCAACATGAACCAAACCGTAGGGCAAACATGGCCCGGGATAAGTATGCCCGAAAAATTCGGTACCCAAAAATGGATTTACATAATCAGTTGGCTGTTTTGCTGAATTTTGTGCTAAACTATTATTTGCAACAATAATTAATAAACTCAGTAAAATGGAAAAGGCAATTTTATTTTTCATAACTCAAAAATTAAAAACATTTGTTTTGAACCCGACTTTAAGAATCTTAACCTGAATTGCGAAATTACTTTTTAAAAACCAAATGAAAAGTTAAAAGTTAATGCAAAATGATTAAAATAACCGAAGTTTTTAACTCCCTGTTCCTTTTTATTTGTCTTTAAAAAGTATCTTGAAAACAAATATTCAATCATCAGCAAATCAGTATATTATGAAATTAGTAAATCGTTTTAGCAGCTTTCTCATTCCCTTCTTCCTCAGTTTTGCACTTTTTACCTCCTGTACAAAGTCTGAAAAACAAACAACTTTCCGTGTTGAAAATATAAATTCGGGATGGAAAATCCAATCGAGTGAAAAACTTTCGGGAACCGAAGATGAGGCAATCTCACAAAATGGTTTCGATGTTTCGGGCTGGTATGAAGGAGTTGTCCCGGGAACGGTTATGGGTGCACTTTCTGATTTTAATGTGATTGAAGATGCAACTTTTGGTATCAACATGAAAAACATGGATCCTACACAATTTCAAAAACCATGGTGGTATCGTTCAACATTTAAAATTACATCAGATGATTTACAAAAGAATGTTTCGCTAAGGTTTAATGGTGTAAACTACCGCGCTGATTTATGGGTGAACGGGAATAAAGTTGCAGGCAAAGATGATTTTGCAGGTTCCTTCCGCATGTTTTCATACAATATCAATCAATTCATAAATGAAGGTGATAACACCCTTGCCTTAAAAATAACTCAATATGCCGATGGTGAATATCTCCTCGGTTTTTGCGATTGGAACCCGCTTCCCACCGACCGCAGCATGGGAATTTTTAGGGAAGTTTTTCTTGAAGTTAACGATGGTGTAAAAATTCGCAGTCCCTTTGTTTATGCCAAAGTTGATACAGTTTCGAAAAGTGCAGCCGACCTTTTTATTCAGGCCGAAATTGTAAATAGTTCAAACGAAGCTGTTGAAGGAGTTTTTACTGTTGATTATGAAGTAGGAAAGATTGAAAAGCAAGTAACAGTGCCGGCAAACGATACTTTGTCGGTTCGTTTAAACCCGGATGAATTCGCCCAATTATCGGTTAAAGACATTGAATTGTGGTGGCCCAACGGAATGGGAAATGCCAAAATGTACAAGCTAAAAACCGAATTTACGGTAGGAAATAAAATTGTTGATCAGGTTGATAAAAAATATGGAATCCGCGAAATCCGTAGCTATTTGAATGAAGATAAAAATCGTGCTTTCGAAATAAACGGAAAATTTGTGATGCCCAAAGGAGGTGGCTGGGCCGATGATATTTTCTTGCGCGATACACGCAAATCTGTGGAAGCGCAAATGCGATATATACGCCACATGGGACTAAACAGTATTCGCGCTGAAGGTTTTTGGGGAAAAGACGAAGACTTGTACAACCTTTGCGACGAGTACGGAATTTTGGTTATGATTGGATGGAATTGTATTTGGGAATGGGAAGAATATCTGGGTAAAGCCTGCCACGAAAAATACGGTGGCGCAGTAACTCCAATTGATATTAAATTACTTGCCGATTCGTGGAAAGACCAAATGTTGTGGCTGCGTAACCACCCAAGTATTTATGTGTGGATGCTGGGTAGCGACAAACTTCCGCACCCCGATTTGGAAATGAAATACATTGCGCTTTTTGACAAATACGATCCTTCAAGAACCTATATTACATCGGCTGGCGGCGCCGGAACTGAAGATAACAATATTGTTGCTGAAGTTCCTTTGGTAAGCGACATCAGCGGCCCAACCGGCATGAAAATGCTGGGACCTTACGCATGGACACCGCCTCATTACTGGTTTACAGATACTCAACTTGGTGGAGCGTATGGTTTTAATACCGAAACCTGCCCCGGAGCAAGCATTGCCCCACTGGCTTCATTGCGTAAAATGATGCCCGAAGAAGCACTTTGGCCCATCGATAAAAATTACTGGGAATACCACACCGGTCGCAACCAGTTTACTTCGCTCGACCGCGATATTACCGCTATTAACGAGCGTTACGGAAAATCATCAAGTGTCGAAGAATTTGCATACAAAGCGCAGGTTAACAACTACGAAATTATGCGCCCTCAGTTCGAGGCGTTTATTGCACACAAACCAAAAAGTACAGGACTTGTGCAGTGGCAGTTGAACTCAGCTTGGCCAAAACTGATTTGGCAATTATATGATACTTATCTTCAGCCAAACGGTTCATTTTACGGGACAAAGAAAGCCTGCACACCGCTCCATGCCATTTATCGCTATGGTTTCGATGATATTTATCTGGCCAACGAAGATTTAAATGAACAAAAAAACCTGACGGTTAAAATCAGGGTTTTCGATATCAACTCAAAAGAAATTTTTGCCGACCAGTGGACTGGAGATATTCCTTCCAACATTTCGAAATTCATTTATAAGTTACCTGAAATAAAGAATCTGACTCCTGTTTATTTTCTTGATTTGAGGATTTATAATTCAGAGAATAAAGAGGTTGACAACAGTATTTACTGGCTTTCAACTAAAAAAGATGTATTGGATTACGAGGCGGCAAAAAAATTAGAGTGGCCATTCTTTACGCCAACCAAAGCGTTTGCCGATTATAAAGCACTCGACAAACTGCCAAAAATTAATCTCGAGTATGATTATAAATATTCTACAGAAAACGAGTTTGGAAAGGTTGCTTTAACCATAAAAAACACTACTGAAACAATTGCATTTTTCAATTTTCTTGACGTGCTAAATCCTGAATCTAGGTTGCCTGTTTTGCCAATTTTTTGGGACGATAATTATGTGACTTTACTCCCGGGGGAAGAACGTACCTATGACGCGAAGTTTTTCCTGTCGGATTTTAAAGGTGAAAAACCGGTAATAGAAGTTCGCGGATGGAATGTTGAAAAAGTTACTTTAAAATAAAATATAAATCATGCAAAGAAATTATTTCATTGTTGTCCTCATCTTTTTTATCTTTTTTGTCATTTCGTTTCTTACCAACATTATCGGACCACTTGTTCCAGAGGTTATTAAAGGTTTTAGTGTTAGCAAGGGAATGGCCGGGCTACTTAACTTTTCGTTTTTTATTGCTTATGGTGTAATGTCGGTACCTGCCGGAATGCTCACTGAAAAATACAGAGAGAAAAAGGTAATAACCGCGGCTTTTGCACTTGCTACGGCAGGCGCACTTTTGTTTTCGTTTTTCCCTTCGTTTGGAATTTACCTTGTTTCTTTATTTCTGATTGGAATGGGAATGGCAGTTTTACAAGTTGCAATTAATCCATTGCTCCGGGTTTCAGGCGGTGAAGAGCATTTTGCCTTTACTTCAGTTCTAGCTCAGTTATTTTTCGGAGGAGCTTCATTTCTCAGTCCTTTAATGTATTCCTATTTAGTTACGAACCTTTCAGCAGGAAATACATCAAACTTATTGTTGTCAAC
>JBFHJA010000320.1:0-5638 GCA_041596165.1 Draconibacterium sp.
GGCATTGATGGCAATTTTCAGTTTTTCGCCCGAATTTATGCGTCCTTCTGCTTTGGTACTCAATATTTTTGTTTCGTCAATTGCTCTTTTTTCGTTTTACAGGAATGGGCATTTACGAATTCATTTGTTGTTGCCCTTTATTATCACTTCAGTGCCGCTTGCATTTTTGGGCGGACTGATAACAGTGAATCCTAAAATCTATAAAATTATTCTAGGTATTTTTCTGATTGTAGCCATTGCCCGAATGCTGTATCGCCCCAAAAACCAGAATAATGAAATTCAACGCATTAACAAATACGCGGCCTATTTAATTGGAAGTTCGCTTGGTTTCCTAAGTGGTTTAATAGGAATTGGTGGCGGAATTATTCTCAGTCCGATTATAATTTTGCTGAAATGGGGAACCATGAAAGAAACAGCAGCAGTTTCTGCAGCATTTATTTTGGTGAACTCAATTTCGGGTTTAATTGGCCAATTCACGCAGGGAATTCAACTGGCACCTGAAATCGGATACATGCTGACAGCTGCAATTACCGGTGGGGTAATTGGTTCATTTATGGGCAGTTACAAAATATCTGAAAAAACTTTAAAATACTCTCTTTCAGTAGTTTTGACCTTTGCAAGTTTTAAATTGTTGTTTTTATAAAAATGGGATTAACCGAAAATCAATACGATTCTTTACCCCGAAATCCCAAAAAGGAGACTTTAGGATTTCATGTTTCAAACATTGGAAAGCTTGATATAAAAAGGAATTCGATTAAAATGCCTAATCTTTTATTGATTGCAGGAAATGGGCGAAATGTTGGTAAAACCACGCTTGCTTGCAGAATCATATCTTTATTTGCCCCTAAAACAGCGGTGACCGGATTAAAAATTTCTCCCCACCAACACAGTTTCAATAACGATGACGTACTATTTAAAAACGAAAAGATAACAATCCTCGATGAAAAGCAAAACAGTTTAAAAGACAGTTCACTAATGCTTCAAGCTGGCGCAAAATGGGTTTATTTTGTAATGGTAAAACAAGAACATTTTAATGATTCGATTGACATACTCATTGATTTATTACCCAAAAGTTTAATTATATGTGAATCAGGCGGTTTGCATGAATTTGTTTCTCCCGGATTGTTTTTGATGGTTAAACAAAAGGAAGAGAAAATCGTAAAAAAACATTTGTTGCAGTACTCGCCAATCATAGTAAATAACGATGGAAAAGATTTTGATTTCGATATTCAAAAACTTGAATTTATAAATCATCAAATCAATATAAAAAAGTGATTATGGGAAAATTTAAGGAAATACAGGAAATAATAAATTCCCTAACTCCTGATTTTAAAACTGAAGAGATTGAATTGCAGGATGCCTTTAACCGGATACTTCAGGAAGATATTTTTGCCGAAACAGATATGCCGCCTTTTCATAAATCGGCAATGGACGGTTTTGCCTGCCATTTACAAGACATTGGAAACGAACTGGAAATTTTGGAAACAATTCAGGCAGGAATGATTTCAAAAAAAATGGTTGGCAAAAATCAATGTTCAAAAATCATGACTGGCGCACCGGTTCCTGCTGGATGTGATTGTGTTTTTAAAGTGGAAGATTCGGAAAATATTGACAATAACCGCGTTCGATGCACAAATCCCAAAACGCAAAAAAACATTTGTTATCAGGGTGAAGATTATAAATCGGGAGAATTGTTAATCAAAAAAGGAACGATTATAAATGTATCGCAAATGGCAGTTTTGGCGGGAGTTGGAAAAGTAAAAATAAAAGTAACTGCCCTGCCAAAAATTTCACTCATTGCTACCGGCAGCGAATTGGTTGAACCCCACGAAAAACCAAAAAACGGTAAAATTCGAAACAGTAACGCAAGCCAGATAATTTCGCAGCTTCGAAAATTGAATATCGAAGTAAAATACTCAGGACTTGCAAAAGATAAATACCAAAGCCTCACCCAACTTTTCAATCAAACTTTTAAATCTTTTGATTATGTAATTTTTACAGGCGGTGCTTCTGTAGGCGATTTCGATTTTATACCTGAGATTTTGAAAAACCAGGGGTTTAACATATTATGGAACAACACCGGAATTAAACCCGGTAACCCAATGACATTTTCGAAAAAAGATAATAAATATTGTTTTGGTTTATCCGGCAACCCCGTTTCTTCAATGGTACAATTCGAAATGATTGCTAAGCCAACAATTTACAAACTTTTGGGTGCCAATTATCAACCATTCAGAATTAAAGCCCCTTTGTCATTCGATTTTAAACAAAGAAATGCGGATCGTTTAATTCTGAAACCAGTAATTATTGACGAAAATGGATTGGTAAAATCGATTCCGTTTAATGGATCGGCACATATAAACGCCCTTGTTTTTGCCAATGCTTTAATGGAAATACAAATTGGGCAAAATGAAATAATGAAAGGAGAATTGGTATATGTTAGACCGCTTTAACCGACAAATAAACTACCTCAGAATATCGGTTACGGACCGGTGCAACTTCCGCTGTACTTATTGCATGCCTGCTGAGGGTGTACCCTTAAAAAAACATGAAGATATTTTGTCGTTTCGTGAAATTGCCGAGATTGTAAAAGTTGGAACACAATTAGGTTTAAAAAAAATTCGCTTAACAGGCGGCGAACCACTGGTACGGAAAGATTTACCGAAACTTGTAAAAATGATTGCCGAAATTGAAGGAATTGAGGATGTCGGTTTAACTACAAATGGAGTTTTTCTTTCACAACTGGCAGTACAATTAAAAGAAGCCGGATTAAACCGGGTTAATATTAGTCTTGACACTTTAAATCCTGAAAAATTCAGAAAAATTACCAGAACAGGAAATATAGATGATGTTTTAAAAGGAATTGATGCTGCCATTCAGGCAGAATTACTTCCTGTAAAAATTAACTTCGTACGTATTCCAGGTGAGAATGAAGAGGATGAAAAAGAGGTTCGTAAATATTGCGAAACAAAGAATTTAAAATTGCGCTTTATTCGTCAAATGAACCTGAAAACAGGCGAGTTTTCGACGGTTGAAGGTGGTATTGGAGGAAACTGCGAAATCTGCAACCGCTTACGGTTAACCGCCGACGGATTTATCGTTCCCTGTTTACATTCCGGACTTCGTTATAATGTGCGGGAACTGGGAATTACCGATGCTTTTCAAAGTGCTGTAAACTTTAAACCTGAAAAGGGAATCGGAACAGAATCACATGAATTTTCAAATATTGGAGGATAAAATATGGGCAAATTATCACATGTTAATAATAAAGGGAAAGCAAATATGGTGGATGTAGGCGGCAAACCTGAACAAACAAGGGTTGCTAAAGCATCTGGCTTTATACAATTGCAAGCCGAAACGCTAAAACTAATCAATGAAAATTTGATAAAAAAAGGTGACGTTTTAACTATTGCCGAAATCGCCGGAATTATGGCAGCCAAGGAAACTTCGCGGTTAATTCCATTGTGTCACTCTTTGATGCTCACAAAAGTTGAATTAAAAACTACGGTAAAAGAAAACGGGATTTTCGTGGAAAGTATGGTCAAATGTATTGGTCAAACCGGCGTAGAAATGGAAGCATTAACAGCCGTAAATATTGCATTATTAACTATATACGACATGTGCAAAGCGGTTGACAAACAAATGATAATGAGTGAAATAAAACTAGATTTTAAGGAGAAAATATGATTAATAATACCTGTATCGTAAAATCGCTGAATATTTCAGAAAAGAAGGGAACAATTAAAACGCCCCGCAAACAAATCAACCTCACATTACTTGGAATAGAAGGGGATGCTCATGCCGGAAAATGGCACCGTCAGGTAAGTTTACTTGCCCAGGAAAGTATTGAGAGTTTTGAAAGTGAACTTGGACGAAAAATAGGTTTTGGCGAATTTGCTGAAAACATTACCACTCAAGGATTTGCTGTCCATAAAACCAAACCTTTCGACAAATTTGTTACTCCAGTAATTGAATTGGAAGTTACCCAGATTGGCAAAAAATGCCATGGTACCAACTGTGAAATATTTCAGCAAACAGGGAATTGTGTGATGCCCAAAGAGGGTATTTTTTGCCGTGTTATTAAAACTGGAATTTTAAAGGAAAATGATGTTCTCACTCACATTCCTAAAGTTTTCAGAATAAAAGTAATTACGTTGAGTGACCGTGCTTTTGAAGGAATATATCAGGATAAAAGTGGGCCGTTAATCGAAAAACTAACGAAAGACTGGTTTCAAAACCAAAATTATTCGTGCGAAACTAATCGCGTAGTAATTCCTGATGAAAAAGATCTTTTGGAAAAAGAACTTCAAAAAACTGTGGATGAAAATTACGATATTATCTACACAACAGGCAGCACAGGAATTGGTCCGCGTGATATTGCACCTGATATTATTAAACGATTTATGGATTTGGAAATCCCGGGAATCATGGACCTCATTCGAATAAAATATGGAATGGAAAAACCCAATGCTCTACTGAGTCGTTCTGTTGCAGGAGTTAAAAACAAAACGCTTATTTTTTCGGTTCCGGGAAGTACAAAAGCTGTAAACGAATACCTTTCCGAGATTCATAAAATACTGATGCACTCGTTTTTTATGTTGTATGGAATTGATAGTCACTAGTTTGGTTAACTAAATAATACTGGTTTTTATAGCAAAATATGTTTGTATTTTATTTGAAAGAATGTAAAGTATAATTTTAAGCATTAATCATGTTCGTTTGCTTAATTCCAGTGCCTTTCCAATCAATTCATCAGCCGAAATAAAACCATAATTCCTAAAGAATTCATTACCCTGTTTATCGAGTAATATTTGCATTGGCACAGCCGAAATTCCATAATATTTCATCAAAGGCAAATTCTCTTGTTTCATAATATGCAGAAAAACCACGTTTGTTTTTATCTTTTCACTTTTTCGTATTTCGTCAAGAACGGGCTCCATTTTTTTACATAAAACACATCCTGTTGATCCAAATTCTAGTAATGTAATTTCATAAGATTGACCGTTTTTTGAATAATTGTAAAGCGAATCAATCATTGCTTTTCCATCAAACTCAATATCTGTCGCTGCTTCAAGTTTCATTAACCTTGAAATATATCGGTTCATGCTATCCTTTTTTACAAAACCAATAACCATCAAAACAGCCATTCCACCAAAAACAACCCATATAATTATTTTCCTTGTCATGATTTTCTAATTATTTCAACGTTAAAAATACACGGAATAATTTGTTTTGAAAATCTCACGCATCAGAAACTTATTTGTAATTTCATTTAACTCAGTTTACTAAAACGGCAAAGCACGAATTTTTGATTCAATCAGGAACTAAGATTTTCTATTTCTATGTTCTTAAAGTGCGTAAATGAATGATTTTAGAAGTTAGAATTATCAGGTCCGTTTTTAATAATCAATTCCCGAATGATTTATTACTTTCGCGGCTGAAATATCAAAAAATGAAAAAATTAGCTTTTATCCTTTTCCTTTTTACTTCAATTACAGTGAAATCGCAGGATTTTGAATATAAAATTTTGTTTGAAGGAATTGGAGATAACCGTGAATATTTCTACGACGGAGCTTATCCTCAAACAATTTTAGGTACCCGTGGTGCGTTTGAAACCGGAGTTAAGATTGATGAGCAC
>JBFHJA010000321.1:0-5631 GCA_041596165.1 Draconibacterium sp.
ACCGATTATCAGGCTGATTTTTAAATCATACAACGTAGGCCATTCCGGGTTCCAGCTTTTTACTCCTTCAAATATTCCCGAAATCGTTTTTGAAGAAATCCCCTTTTCGATTTTTTGCTGAACCGGTTTTCCAACGGCTTTTCCATTCAAATCATACAATTCCACCGAAACAGAAAATTCTGATTTTGCATGGTTGGTTTCAACCAGAATATTAAATGAACCGTCGGCCTGCGCATCAATCGCAGTTCGCGTCATGTGAATTTCGGGCAGAATCTCCAGAAAAACAGGACGAAAAATCCCGCCAAAAATCCAGAAATCAGCCTGACGTTCAGCACGAACAACCGATTCGTTGGATGAATGTTTGTTAACATCAACTTCCAGCAGGTTTGTTTTGCCATAATTCAATAATTTCGAAATGTCGTATTTAAAACGGTAAAACGCGCCTTGATGGATATCTCCGGCCGACTTGCCGTTGATTTTCACTTTTGTATCGGTCATCGAACCATCAAAAACAATGTTTATGGTTCGGCCTTTCCAACTTGCCGGAACTTCAAATTCGTGTTTATACAAACCATGTTCGAGACCGAGTTTTATGGTGCTGTCTTTCCAGTCGTGCCCGTAATTGTATGTTCCAAAACCTTGTAATTCCCAGTTTGAAGGAACGGGTATTTTTGTCCATTTGCCGCTGTTTCGGCCATCTGTACAAAAGAAATCCCAATCGACTGTGTTGGCTGCATCAGTTCCGGAGAGGAAAATGGTTTGGGTTTGCTGCGAAAATATTGAAGTTGAAAAAAGAAGGGAAATCGTAATGTAAAAAAAGATTCTGTTCATCACTGATATCGGTTTAAGTTGAAGAAGCTAAAATTACATTAAAATAATTATAAACAAATTGCATCTCATTTGCGAAAGAATCTTTTGATACAGATGAGGAGCGAATAGGACAGAATTAACTTAAACCAACTGCATTTCGTTCAAAAAATCAACAAGGTCTTTGTGCTTCATAACCAAATTTCAAAAACAGTAAGGTCGGTAAACACTGCTTAATTAGCGGTTTACCGACCTCCTAACCGAGAATGAATATAGTTTTCGGCTAACGTATTATTTAATAAACACTTACTTACATTAAATTACTCAAAACTATTTCCATGCATCGCTTTGATCCATGTTTGGATTATTATCCAATTCGCTTTCAGGTATCGGATAATATTCGAATTTAGAACTGTAATTCTGGTATCCGATAACTTTAGCTGCTTTGATTGTTTGTTCGAGCAAGCCCCAACGGCGAAGATCGTAGAAATGCAAACCTTCGCGGGCAAATTCCAAATCGCGTTGATGGCGAATTTCTACCATCATTTGATCTTTCGAATATGTAGTCATTGCAGACAGTTTATTTGGCAATGTAGCTCTTTCTCGAATCCGGTGAACAAGCGGAGCTGCAGCTGCTGCATTATTTTGCATGGTATATGCTTCTGCCAGCATAAGTAATACGTCAGAATAGCGCATTCCGTATTCGTTGAGTGTCGATTTCCAGTTGCCTTCATCTTCATTCCACCAGTTTTGGTTTTTTCTCAACCAAATTTCTCCCGGCCAGTATTCATGAAAATCAAGCTGATAATATTTGCACCCTGAGTAATCCCAGGCAATTGTAGCTGTTGCACGTGGATCGTAACCACCATCTGCAGCAGGTTCTTCAAGGAATTTGTTTAAAAGTACCTGAGTTGGAAAAAACTCATACCATCCTCCAACTTCACCCGGAGCACATTCCTGTGCAACGAATGTTGCGCGGGTTTTGCTGGCCGGATCACTTGCCCAGATAGCTGTTCCACCAAGGGTGCTGTATTGAATTTCCAAGACGCCTTCCGGTCCGTTTTCGTGATTTCCATCGAACAATTCCGCGTAGTTTGCTTGCAATCCATAACCATAAGTTGATTCATTATCAACAATACTTTTCAATACGGTTTGTGCATTTACATAATCACTGCGGTAAAGGTGTGCGCGTCCCAGAAATGCCAACGCAGCACCTTTTGTTGCCCGGCCTTTCTGATCAGCTGAATAAATTGCGGGAAGGTATTTAGCTGCCTCTGTAAAGTCGCTAATCACCTGTTGCCAAACTTCTTCAATAGTTGATTTGGCAATATAATAATCTTCGGATGACTGAGGAACCTTGGTGTGAATTGGGACAGCTCCAAAATCGTTCACAAGATTGAAATAATACAAACCACGTAAAAATTTAGCTTCTGCAATATATTTATTCTTCACATCATCATCAATATCCATTGCTGCGCCATATTGAATTACCTGATTAGCACGAAAAATGCCAATATAATTACCTGTGTACAAGCTGGTAGAACAGTCGTTGCTGGCTGTATTTTGGTAAACTGATATTTCATAGCGGTCACGAACGTCGTTACGTTGAGTAAAGTTTTCGGTACGGGCATCTTTTAACTCCCAGTTAACTGTTCCGTAATAGCCTGAATAATCAGCGGTAAAAGCGCTATAAACAGTTGCCAGGCCGGAATACAAGTCGGCTTCAGTTTCCCAGAAGCTGGCGGTAGTAATCTGGTTTGGATCCTGTTGTTCCAGAAATGAATCTGAACATGCAGTCAAACCAGCCATCAATATGATTGTTAAAAAATATTTCATTTTCATTGTTTAAAAATTTTAAAAGTTCATCTGAAATCCAATATGATAAGACTGATTCAAAGGATATTGTCTGAAATCAATACCACGTTGCCCAAGACCACGTCCAATGTCAGGATTATATCCTGTGTAGTTGGTCCAGGTAATCAGGTTGTCGCCTGCAATATAGAAACGGCATTTGCTAACCAATATTTTTTTAGCAAAAGACTCCGGAAGGGTAAATCCAATTTGCATTGATTTCAGACGGCAATAAGAACCATCTTCCAAATAACGGTCGCTGTTAGACACTCCGTTACCATTCAGGTCTTGCATGTCGAGACGCGGAATGTCAGAGTTTTTATTGAAAGAATATGAGTTGAGCAAATCGGTTGAATAATTACAGGTAAAGATTGCCGATTCTGTATAAGTCTGGAATCCGTTGTAGATTTTGTTTCCGTATGTTCCCTGAAAATACAAGCTTGCATCAATAAATTTCCATGAACCTTCAAGTCTGAATCCATATTCATATTTAGGGAATGGGCTGCCACAATAAACGCGGTCACTTCCATCAATTTGCCCATCGTTGTTGGCATCTTTGAACCGGATATCACCAACCTGTGCATTGGGTTGAATAAGTTCTCCATCTTTGCTGTGTGTTTCTATTTCGGCTTCACTGCGGAAAAGTCCGTCGGTTTGAATCAGGAAGAAGCTATAAATTGGATATCCTTGTTTGGTATAGGTAACTGCAGGGCCACCGTGAGTTGCACCACTTCCCGAAAGAACCTGTGAGCCTGTACTAAGTTCTTTTACTTCGTTTTTTACGTGCGAGAAAGTTCCTGTTACTGAATATTTGAAATCACCTTGATGGCCATTGTAATTCAGCATCATTTCGTATCCGTTGTTTACAACTTTTCCGGCGTTCCCGTATGGGTCGGAGCTGGTTCCTACTGAGAGAGGTATTGGAATTTGCAGCAGCAGGTCGGTGGTTGCTTTGGTGAACAAATCCACAGAGTAATTTAACTGACCGTTCCATAAACCTAAATCCATACCCAGGTTGGTCGTAGTTGTTGTTTCCCATTTTAGTTTTTCAGGAACAAGTTCTGTTTGGATATTACCTACCCAAAGCGTATTTGGTTGTCCGATACCATAACTAATTGCCGGAGTAATTGAAGCTGTATAAGAATAGTTCCCTATTTCCTGATTACCAAGTTGTCCCCAACTGGTACGCAGTTTGAATTCAGAAATTGGAGTTTCCAGTTTTTCAAAGAATGATTCGTTTCCAATATTCCAGGCAGCAGATAAAGACGGGAAATTTCCCCATCGGTTAGTTTCACTGAAACGGGAAGAACCATCGCGACGGAAAGTTCCGGTAAAGATATAGCGATTGTCGAATGAATAGATTACACGTCCGAGATAAGAAGTCATGGTATTTTCAGAACTGCTGCTGCTTGAAGCTGGATTGGTAGTACCAGCACTCATCGACCAGATTCCATCGGGCATACCTTCTTTGGATGCTGAGAACCATGAATAATTTTCGTTGTATGAAGTCTGACCAATAACCGCGTTGATAGAGTGTTTTTCATTAATTGTTTTAACATACGAAAGGGTGTTTTCGATTTGCCAGTATTTGGTTAGTCCGCTTTGCATGAAATTGCGGTTGTATTCGTTATGATAAAATGTACCAACATCATACGCCTGGGTTGTATAATTTTGCTTATACTCCGTTCCGGTGACCCCAACATTGAGTTTGTACTTCAATCCATCCATCAGTTTAACTTCTGAGTACATGTTCAACAGGACTTTGTACCAGTCGTTTTTATCATTGAGCAGGTTTAAGGCCGCAACTGGGTTTCCTACGTCAAGAACTGAACCTGATTCACCTCCGTATCCACCAACAGCATTTTCATTATAGATAGAGAATGCAGGAATCATCATTACTGATTCGGTAACTGCATTTCCTCCCTGTCCACCCAGCCCGGTAAGAGCATTAGTTGATTCTTTTGAAAGGATTACACTCTCGCCGATTTTAAAACGTCCTTTCGTGAAGTCGGTTTTAAAACGAAGTGAAACCCGGTTGTAATCGGTAGTTTTTACAATTCCGTCCTGGTCAAGATAGCCCAATGAGAAATTGTAGTTTAGGTTTTCGGACCCCCCGGATGCTCCAATTGAATAATTTTGTACCGGAGCTGTTCGGTAGATCTGGTCCTGCCAGTCGATACCTACTCCTGGTTCTTGCGGATTTAATGCGATAGCTGGTACATTTAACCCTCCTGCAGTGCAGGCTTCTGTAACAATTTTAATCCATTCGTCAGTAGTACAAACATCCATTTTTTTACCAATTGACTGAATCCCATAGTCAAAACTGGCATCAATCCTCATTGGGCCTTTATTACCTGTTTTTGTTGTAATTAGTATAACACCGTTTGCAGCACGTGAACCATAAATAGCCGCTGCAGAAGCATCTTTTAACACCTGCATGGATTCGATGTCGTTTGGGTTCAGGCTGTTCATTGATGATGTTGGGATGTCATCCACCAAAATCAAAGGATTATTGTTATTTAGCGAACCCGCACCACGAATTTGAAGGGTTACACCTGATCCCGGTGCACCTCCGGCTGACTCAACAGTTACCCCGGCTATTTTACCCTGAATTGCGGATCCAAGATTATTATTAACCTGTTGGTCAAGTTGCTCCGTTTTAATTATTCCAACAGCACCAGACAGGTCTTTCTTTTTCACTGTTCCGTATCCAATGGCAACAACCTCTTCCAATCCAAAATTCTCTTCTTCCATCACAACATTTACACTGGACTGTTGTCCAACAACCACATCCTGTGTTTTCATGCCAACAAACGAAAATTGCAATGATGTGTTTTCGGGGATATTTACAATGTAATATTCACCTTCCGTGTTTGTAGTCGTTCCATTTGTCGTTCCTTTTACCAAAACCGTTACTCCCGGAAGTGGCAACCCCGACTTGTCGGTTACTTTACCTGATACAGATTTTTGCTG
>JBFHJA010000322.1:0-5610 GCA_041596165.1 Draconibacterium sp.
CATGTTTCGGATATTCACAGTAGTTGGTTTTGGGAAAGTGTATCCAATCCCATCCTGAAAAACCCAATCCACATTTTCGTACTCTTTTTCGCTGTGGGCAATTATCGATTTCTTATTTGACGAAGAAACAGTAACATCACCATTTAACAGACACTGATTGAGTGCCGTAGCAACGGGCAATTCGCTTCGGGCAGAAATTCCGGCACCCAAACAAACATATTCATCATCAAAAAAGAACCAGGCTTTCCGGGCGCAAACCGGGTCGTGCGGACTTTTAAAATCGAAGGCTGCTGCCGCATATTTACCATCAGTTACCGCACCAACAAAATCTGTTAACCCAAGCTTTTGAATTTCATCGGGAGCTGGCAGGGCAGGTTTTTGAATGATTGTTGCACCGGGTACTTTCTGATAATCAAAAACCGGTGCAATATCGTCATATTCTGTACCCGTAAGTGAAATGTGGTTGGCGCCATCACCGCGGTGGTGATTTAACAAACCTTCGCTGTTGTATGGTACTTCCATGTTGTAATTTCGGGTTGAATACATCCGCACCGAAGTATACCAATCGGGCCGCTGAAACGCGAAATGTTCGGTATTCCAGTAAAAAGTAGCATGCGAAAGGGTTGGTTTTGCTTTATTATTTCTGATATCAGCAATTTCCTGGATTTCATTTTTCCTGTAATCGCTTGTTGTAATCAGTCTTTCAGCAATTTCAGCACTAAAAGGTTTTGTTGATCCGGGACGGCTTATGCTGCGATTTTTTGCCCCAATGTCGGGGAATTTTCCATAAACCGACATTTTGCAAATTCCATCCAAAAAGTAATCGATTAGCTGATCCAGTTTTTCTTTGGAAAAAGAAAACGAAGTGCCTTTTGTATAAACAGCCCATTCCACGAATGCATCGGCATAACCCAGGCCATAGGAAAGTGTGTTGTTTACGCCATCTACGCGATGATGAAAACTATTGTCGAACTGGATTCCACGACCTTCGTATTTTTTTGCGCCAAGTCCGCTTTCAACCTTAAAATAACTGTAACCGTATTTTGTTCCAATCCAGTCCACGTATTTTATCTCGCCTTCAATTACTTTTACAACTTCTGCAAATTGTGTGTAATCGCCAATAAAAAGAAGGTTTTTGGCGAGGATTCCGGCAATTTTTATGCGGTCGCCACTGGGTCTTGCACCCGAGGCATTCAGGTTGGCACGACCGATTATCGGCTGAGCTTTATCAACCAAATCTTTGGGCAGTTCGTCGCCCATCATCAACATTACAGAAACCAAATTTCCGGTAGTTCCGATTTGGTTGGGATGCCAGTTTTCGCAGAAATAGTCGTGATCGACCCAATTTTTCAGAGCAGCTTCTACAGTGCTTTTTACTTTTTTATTCTTGTAAAATTTTGATGATTTGGTTTTATATGCGCGCGCTATTACAACCATGTTTCGCAAATGAATCTCGTTTTCGAAACCCTCGCGGGAAACATCTTCATAATTTATACCTTCCCAGGTACCGTCATCCTTAAAAGTGTTTATTAAGGTTTCTACTATTGCATCATCAACCGCTGGTTTCATCACTTCTCCAACTACCCGTTTTTTAATGGTTTCGATGTCGGAGTTTGGGACTGCATCAACGGCTTGCATAAAACCGAAAAGGCAAATAATTAATAATAGTTTTTTTGATATTTCCATTTTTATTGATTTTTGGTTATTTATTTATATTATATTTTGGGCTAAAGCCCGGTTTCACTTTAATTATCTCAAATCCATATTTTTCAAAAAAAATATTGAATTTATTCCGGACGTTTATTTTTCCAGAGTTTAAAATCATCCCAGTAAATTTGTAAAGTTTTGCCATTACTTTGCATATATTCAATCAGTTGTTTTGATGTGTACAATTTTATTGGATTGAACTCAGTAACTCCGTCCGGATTTGCATCCATGGAATTGTGTGTAACCCGTGTAACATCAAAAACCATTTGTTTTTCTTCTCCTTCGGGTTGAATGGTCATGTAAAATCTGCCATTTTTAGCGTCTCCTTCCTTGTAGTAATACTCAAGCGTAAACCACTTCCCGATTGGGACTTTCACTTTTGTATTTATTTCCGACCACAACGTTGTGTATTTCTGGCTGTTATCCTGGAAAAGTTCGCAATCCTGCCCATCAAGGATAAAATACAAGTCGCTTTCGCCTGTTACGGGTTTTCCAATTCCGAGTGTAATCCTGAATCTATTGGGCACTGACTGGCTCCAGGTAATATTGTTCCAGAATTCGGCAATTGTCAGCCAATGGATTTTTTCGGGATACATGCGAACCTGGCTAAAATCTTCGGGCAGAAAAATCCTTTCACTTTGGTAAAATTCTTTTAAACCTTTTTTACCGCCATAAATATTTGCCTGAATTCTTCCTTTTTTCCCATCCACATTTGGTTCATTCAGCCAAAAATGAAGAACATGGTTTTGCGGATTTCCGGGTTCGGGAATAATTTTTGCAAAGCGTTGGGTTGAATCGCCGCCCTGGTATTGCAGACTGAAACTCCCAATTTCCGGGTTTTTATCAAAACTATCTTCCCAATTGTTGTGGTCTGAAAAAGATTGATCAGTTCCAACAATATCAGCTTCGCTGCCCTTTGCTACGACTTTTGAATCGGGTTCAAAACCGGATTGAAAGATCAATTCTTCATTCAAAATTTCCTGAGTTTCATTTTGTGCACATGCTGCAAACAGGAAAGTCAAAATTGTTAAAAGCAAAAATATTTTTTTCATTTTTTCTTATTTTTTTAGGTTGGCCAAATTGTAATGGTCATGATTTATTTTACAACCCATAAAATGTGGCTGAAGCCAAGAACAAATACTCTTCTGTTGTCTGTCGGTTGAAACCGACGGCAATAACAGATCAGTTTAATCCCTGTCATCAGTGTTCTGTTTTCAAACTACTCTCCCGACAACCTCACTTTCAAATTTCCCTTCCCATTTTCCAAAGTCCACGCCGGAATACGGATTTCCAATCGTTTTAATCCTTCAATTTGTTTATCCCACTGCAAAGGTGCCGGATAAAGTGAAACAATAGAAACAGCTAATTCTGGATGTGAAAGATTTTCAAGTTTTAACAACTTGCCATCTTTTCGTAAAATTGCACCGCCATTAACAATCTCAACATCGGCAGTAGTTATTAATTGCCAGGTAATTAATTTTGTTTCTGTTGAAATTTCAATGTTGTCCTCAATTAGCAAGGACTTGGGACTGTCTTTTACAAACTTTCGGGAAGCACTTTTCAACTGGCCATTAAACGTTGGTGTCATATCGAAATTGGCTTCAGGATTTTCACCCGCTTTAAAACTGACAAGGCTTGCCATGCCGTCAACAACATGCAATTCGTTATTTACTGAAATTGTGCTGTGCCCGAAATTATTTTTAGTCAGCAATTTCCACCTGTCACATTCCTGACACCTTCCCCACAAATTAAAACCAATTCTCTCCAACATTCCATAACTTTGATTCCCCGGATCGATAACCCAGCGAACCCCGTTTAATTCAAAAATGAAGGAGCCGCCATCCATATTTCCATGATTTACAGTGCCCCGGCCTCCTTTTCCTCCAAAATAATATCCATTTTTGTCATTATCGCCTGCGGTAAAAACTACTATCGGATTTGCACCTTCACCTTTCCATGAACTTGGAATTTCATATGTTTCTTTTTCTTCAAACTGAGAAGTCCAAACCAAACCAGCCCCCGCCAATCGCGATATTTTTCCCATTTCTTCAGCCGGCATCATAAAATATTCCTCGTTTAAAAATGCCTTGTCACCTATTTTCGATGCAAACCAACTCAAAGTAAATTCGGGATAAAGTTCGGGGACTTCCTGGCAATCAGCATAATTATAAAGGAGTTTTGACGGGGCAGTTGTCAACAGACCAAAAACGGCACTTTCTTTAAATCCGGGAAAATCGCTCAATCCAAAATCGGTTCCAAATGCACTTTCAAACATTGCGGCTGTTACAACGGAAAACATGGTTCCATATCCCCAATAAGTAGGGCCTTCAGGATAAGCACCATCGGGAGCATATTCGCGCAAAGCTATGTTCATTCCATCGATTGATCTTTGAATTGTTTTTGCTGCAAGTTCAGGATCGGTTTCGGCAATGGCAATGGATGCAGCAATCATTCCGGCATTGCATACCTGGTTCCAATTGTTTGTAGCATAAACCCAACCTGGTGTTTTGCCATCCTCTGGCCAACTTGTATTGATTCCCTTTTCTATTAAAGATTTCTTTGCCAATGCAATTGTTGATTTGGGCAGTTTTCCGGCAGTCCAATCGAGAGCCAAAGCAATGGAAAGCGACATTTCACCAACATCCAAAAAGTGTTTCGGATTCCAGGTCGGAAAATTGCAGGCTGCCACTACTTCATCGTTGATCCTTTGCAGGATTTTTGGATCTTTTTCCATGCGATAAACCATGGCAAGCACATTTATCCGATGAAGATAATCTCTTGAAATACCGAGTTGATTTTTTTGTGAGTTGGGATTATCAGGAATATCGACTGTTATTAAATCTTTCTGCATTACCAAAGCGGCATTATTTTTTATGGCCTGATAAATATTCTGAACCAAAGGGTCTGTTTTCAGTTTTTGCTTCAGATTTTTTTCAATCTCATTATTTAAAACCAACCGGGGAGACTGTTTAGCGAGATTTTTTTTGAGATACTCTGTTGTAAAGGGATTCTGAAGTTTATACTCCTCTTTTTGCTGACCTTGGGTTGATACCGTTAAAAAAATAAAAACCAGAAAAAATATGCTTTTTAACTTATACAATGCTTTTGATTTTTTCATTTTTTTCAATTTAATATTAAAACTATTTATGCCTGCAGCGGCTTTCACCGATAGCGTTCAGTCCGGTAAACTGATGCAATTATTAAAAATGTGGTTAAAGCCAGGAACAAAGTCTCGTCTTTTGTCCGTCGGTTGAAACCGACGGCAATAGAATAAGTTTTCAATTCAAAATAAAGCTTTCCACAATTACTAACTATACAAAAGTTTCTATTGGTTCATCTCTCATTCATTGCTGTTGGCTATAGCCACATTTTCTAATTTTACTCTGCTGCCAATCTTACTTTAATCATTCCCTTTCCATTTTCGACTGTCCATGCGGGTATGCGAATTTCGATACGTTTCAGATTTTTAATCGTTTTATCGATTTCCATTGGAGGTGGATCGAGTGAAATAATTGAAACTGAAATTCCCGCAGGTTCAACAATTTCTAATTTTAATTCTTTTCCATCCTGCTGTAAAACAGCGCCGCTTTTTGTGGTTTGCACTTCGGCCTGAGTCATTAATCCCCAGCTAATTGTTTTTGTAGAGTCGTTGATTTCAAATTTATCTTCTACCAAAACAGATTGGCCACTTTCTTTTACAAACCTCCGTTGCAGTGAATTAAGATTACCAAAATACAAATCGCTCATATCGATTGTAACTTCCGGTTTTTCATCTTTTTTAAAACCGATAATTTTTGCCTGACCCGTAACATCAAACCGTTCATCATTTATTGTAATGGTGCTGTGCCCCTGATTTCTCTTTGTTAGAAGTGTCCATCGCGGACAATCCTGACAATGGCCGGC
>JBFHJA010000323.1:0-5608 GCA_041596165.1 Draconibacterium sp.
TTGAAAACAGTTCCGCGTGTGTCATAACACAAAAAACGGTTATCGGGCGAAAAATTATCGTTGTTGTCGAGGGCATGGTTTTTATCGGAATGCGAGATTTGTTTCTCTTTCATTGGAAGGGAGAAGAACTTGTCGCTAAAGTCGTTGTTTTTGGTGCAAGCCATGAAAAGCAGGGAGAAAATAATGAAGATGACTGTGGATAATAATAATGCTGGCATTGTTTTCTTGATTTGAAATGTTGTCGTTGTTTTCATTGTTCTCATGGTTGTCGGTGCTGGTAGCCGAGAAATACTTTTATTTTTTTATATAAATCTGGATGATTTAGTATTTAAACAAAAAAGGACAAGGATAAACCTTGTCCTCTTTTAAAAAAACTATTTTATGAAAAACTGTAACTATTGTAACAGCCAAAATTTAGACCAAGAGCTATCTTTTCCATCCTGAGCAGTAAAAGATGTTTCAACTAAACCGCTAATTGCTGTTTGGTAATTAGCAGCATTTCGGTTTTTCTCATTGGCATCATAACGGAAACGCAATGGCATTGCGTCACGTTTTCCTTTAGCACCAAATTTAAGTGCGGGCAATCCTGTTCTTCTCCAGTCACACCATGATTCAGTTGCATTTGTCCAGTTGGCAATCCATTTTTGGGTCATTATTTGATCCAGCGAGCCGGTGTAAGCAACTCCTGTCATTGCTTTATAAGTATCAAAGCTGCTCCCTACTCCCCATGTATCCAATGAAGCCTGAATACCTTTTTCATACCATGATTGTTGAGTACCAACCGACCAGCCTTTTTTAGCTGCTTCGGCCAAAATAAAGCAAACTTCGGAATATGAAATCAATCTTGATTTTAACATATCACCTTTTGCAGCTTTGTATTTGTCGGCAAGTGCTGAAACATGATCGTTATAACCACCTTGAGTTGGTTTCGGATTAAGGTTGTAATTATATGGTTCGTACCCTACAACTGCAGTTGGAATACCAACATATTCCATTGTGTCGATAATAGTTTTACTATCGGCAGATGCAGCTTGCCAGGTATTTTTATCATAGATAACATAGTCCTGAGCCTGTACATATGAAGGTAATAAATAGCGAACATCGCCAACAACTTTATCATTTTCAGGAGCATACATATCTGAAATCGTAATTTTCACTTTCACTTTGTTGAACCAAACCGATAAACGTGGATCTTTCATATCAACAAGAACATCACGCAAACCTGCTCCCAACTGTATTCTGCTGAAATTACTCTGACTGTTGTCGTAAGTTGTATTGGCAGGCCATGAATCAGTGTTTGACGTACCAACATAAGCCATTGTAGCATCGTCAGCATTGCTGGTGAAAATTGGATAATTTGTGGGATTATTTACAATTTCTTCAATTCCGGCCTTTGCATAATCAGGTAATTTTGTGGATACCCTCATATAGTATCTTAACATGAGTGAATTTGCCAGTTTACGCCATTTTGAAGGTGCACCATTATAAATAACATCATTGGATTGACTAATACCTGAATAAGCATCTAATCCTTTAGAAAGAAGAGTATTGGCTTTTTTCAAGTCTTCAATAATACCTTTGTAAATTACCTCCTGACTGTCGAATGCAGGAAATAAATCTTCCTGTCCGCCATCAGGTGCATTTAATGCGGCAGTGTATGGAGCATCGCCCCAACCATCGGTAATAATAGCAAAGTTAAAAGCTCTCATAACCATTGCCAGCCCCATTTGGAATTCCATTCCTTCTTCTTCCGATCTGTTGTAAAGATGTTCAATGTTGCGCAAGTTATCGTAATAACCACTCCATGAAGATTCGCTAACCCAGTCGAAATTGTTGAGGCCAGAACCCCAACCACTTTTTTGTACATATTGCATTACACCTGCGACATTGCCATTATAGCCATTTTCAGTATAACTTTTTGCTGAAGAAGTTATAACTGTTGTAACCAAAAGGTTCGGATTTACTGTAGTTGGATCCACACCATTGGGGTTTACATTCAGCTCTGTAAGATCCTGGCACGAGGCTAAAACAATTGTGGCCAGCACCAGAAATATTTTATAATGTGATTTCATTAATTTCATATTAATCATATTTATAATTAGAAAGTTACATTTAGTTTAAACCCAACCGGAATAGTCCATGGAGAAACGTTAAAACGTTCGATACCCTGTTTGAACTGAATTCCGCTCATTCCCTGCACGCTGGTTTCAGGTTGGAATGCCATTTCAGGATCGATTCCAACTTTGGCTTTTGTCCAAAGAATAATGTTACGGCTGTAAACAGAAATAGAAGCATTTTGAATGCCAATTGATTGAAGCGAAGGAAGCTGATAAGTCAATGAGATTTCCCTTAATTTAATAAAATCAGCATCAAAAGTAGCATTGCGGGTATAATCCCAACCATAAAAATCCTGATATCTGATTAATGGAGTTCCTTCATCGCCCAAATGTTCAGCTACAGCAATAAAGTTTCCGTTATCATCATAATCACCTTCAACACCGGGCATGAAAACACCGTCATTCAAAGTAATACCACCTTCCGTATGTGTAAGACCACCAGTTGCTGCTGTAGGACCACCAACTACGACAAAGAATTCGCCATCAGGTGACAAATATTGGTCAGCGTGATCTCTCAGGTATTGAGCCATTTCAGCACCACTTAAGTCGTTAATTTTAACTGTGCGATCGATCCAGCGTTGTGAATGTAAATCTGACTCTCCGTAACGCAGTGTTTGTGAAACAAATTGTCCACCTGCTCTCCAGTCAAGACTTGCTGCGAGTGACCATTTTTTATAGGATAAAGAAGTCTGTAAACCCATTACAAAATCGGGATTGAAGTTACCAATTACAGGTGCAACTCTTTCACCGTCTTTTTCCCATGTGCCATCTGAACTGTCCCAACCTTCTTCGTCAACAATTGGCCAACCGTAGTAAGGTGAATTTTTGTCTTCAACGCGGAGCATTTTCTTGTCGATAATGTTACCAATTTCTTCACCTACCCATGTAACTGCACCACCTTTTGCATCGGTCCAGAAAGTTATATAATTAAATCCATCAGATAATTTCTCAACCCTTGTGCTGTTGTGAGAGTAAGTAAGATTTACATCCCAGTTCCAATCGTTTGTGTGAAACGGAGTTCCACCTACCATTAACTCCAAACCTTTACTTGAAATCAAGCCTGCATTAATTTGTTTTCCGGAATAACCCGATGATGGAGGAAGACCAATACTTAAAACCTGGTTTTCATTTTCAGATTCATAATATGTACCTTCAAATCTGAGTCGATTTTTGAACATTCCCAGATCAAGACCAATTTCCCTTGAAGTTTGAATTTCAGGTTTCAAATCAGGTAAAAGCAATGTTCCTGAAGTAGAAAGTTGTGTTTCATCTCCCCAGGCGCCAACATTATTCATTACTGAATTTAAACGGTATGGATCGGTATCGTTACCTACCATTGCCCAGCCACCTCTAAGTTTGGCCAGTGAGATTTTATCGCCCATGTCAAACATATTGTTTAGCAACATACTCAATGATGCTGATGGGTAAAAATAAGAACGGTTTTCTTCGGGCAATGTACTTGACCAGTCGTTTCGGGCTGTTACGTCAAGATAAATTGCATCTTTCCAACCAAAAGAAGCAAGACCGTAAATACTGTAAATTGCTTTTTGCCCCCATGATGAACCATAAACAAGGTTACTTGGAGCAATATTGCTGATTGAATAAACACCAGGAACAATCAAACCTGAACCACCATCTTTTGAACGTGTTGTATTATCCGCACTGTAACGGTACATATAGTTTCCTCCAACAGATCCATTCACTGTGAAATCATCGAACTGATTATTGTAAGACATAAGAAAATCAGCATTTTGTTCCCTTCTGTACTGATTTAATACACCATAATAACCATTAGGTTCTTTGCTGTAACTTGGAGCAATTTTGGTTTCGATAAATTCATGGTACTGATCATGTGTATAACGAGCCATGAAAGAAACATTTTTTGTGACATCAACGTCGAGTTTTACATTTCCATAAACCCTGTCTCTTTTAAAACCGTTGTTAACTTCGTATGCAAGAAAGTAAGGATTATTTGCATAGTCTCCAGTTCTTTCATAAGTACCATCAGGATTAATATCCAATGTATATGGACCATTTTGCTGAATACCTTCTTTACCTGGTTCCCAATAGTCTTTCAACATCAAAATATCTATTGATGGGTTTGTTTCATACAATGCCTGTATTGGGTTTGCTCCGCGGTTACCTGCCGGGCGGTTATCTGAACCGGTGCTTGTAAAATTAATATTTGAACTTAATTTTACTTTTTCAACCAATTTTATCGAAGAATTGAAGGAGATTGAATTCCTGTGTAAATCACTGTTTGGGATCACCCCTTTGTTTTGCATGTTGTTGTATGACAACCTGTAATCAATTTTATCATTGGCATCGCTAACCGAAACAGTATTATCAGAAGTAATACCTGTTTCAAAGAAGTTTTTGTAATTATCAGGGTGTGAAACCAGCGGAGTAGCTTCCAAATTACCATTTGCATCGAAATAAGGCCACTGGTAAGCCATTGTTCCCTTATCCAGTTCCGGTCCAACCCATGCCGATTCTGTTGGATCTAAAACCATATAATCCAAACCGTTTCCTGGCCTGTTATCTTGTGTGTAAGGACGTGTACCATAACCCATTAAATTATGCATTGGCAAGTATTTGTATGGGTTTTCGAAAACTGTGCTTGAAGAAATACTTACTCCCAAACCTTTCTTTTTCTTACCTTTTTTTGTCGTAATAAGTACAACACCATTTCCAGCACGTGAACCATAAAGTGCTGCAGCACTTGGCCCTTTTAATACCGACACACTTTCTATATCTTCCGGATTAATATCCGAAATAGCATTTCCGTAGTCAGCTTTGTTATCGCCCCCCATTTGAACCACGTTATTTAAGGAGTTGTTCATTGGAACTCCATCAATAACAAACAAAGGCTGGTTATCGCTGGTTAGTGACGATGCACCGCGAATAACCATACTTACCGATGAACCGGCACCACCAGTTGAACTGATAGCTACACCGGGCACTTTTCCGGCAAGTGAATTAAGCACGTTTTCTTGTGCCACCATCTGAAGATCTTCACCTGCAACCTCTCCTACAGCATAACCCAGAGACTTTTTCTCACGTGAAATACCTAAAGCTGTTACAACAACTTCATCAACTCCAATTGAGGTAGTTACCAAGGTAACATCAACTGTAGATTTTCCATTTACAGGTACTTCCTGTTGTTGCATACCAACAAACGAAAATACAAGCACAGACTGTGCATTTGGCGCCGAAATAGTATAATTACCATCAATATTGGTAATTACACCTGTATTGGTGCCTTTTACAATAATGGATACTCCCGGTAAATATTCACCGGCATCGCTCTTAACTGTTCCGCTCACATTCACCTGTGCATATAGCGAAACCGTCAAAAGTAAAAATAATCCGAAAAAGAGTGTTTTCAAAATTCTTTTTTTCATAGACATTAATTTGATTATTTAATTAAAATTGGATTCAACCCTATTCTTATCCGACACAAAGATTTGTGATTAAATATTTTTTAACAA
>JBFHJA010000324.1:0-5605 GCA_041596165.1 Draconibacterium sp.
CTTAAAAATGCTCGCCAACCCAACGTGAATTGCAATCGACCCAAAAACCACAAACAAAACATATAAAAACAACTGCAGAAATTCAATCTGAAACATATTACTCAGGTTTGCCATCGATGACACAACAAGTGAAAAAACAATAATCAGGTACATGCCCAACTGAAAACTATTTCGCAAACTGCTGATTGGTTTAATAAGTGAGGCAAGAAGTCCTAATGTGGTAATTGATAATATGGCAACAATTGTGTCCGAAGGTTTTGGTACAAGCAAACTCAAACCTCCGCCTATTGCAAATATTAGAACAGAAACCCCAAGTGCTTTTAATATGTCGGGAACAGCTTTTCTTTTAAACAGGGGAGCGAAGTTCTCAATATCATCCGCTTCATCCCCAATCTGATATGCATTTTCTGCTTTATGCACGACTTGGAACTTGGGTAAAAATGCATGAAACAAACGCTGAGCAACTGTCATTAGAAACAGTAACGCCACTGAGCCAATGATTAAATCGTAAGTATGTGTTAAAACAAAAATATTCGGACTAACATTGAGGGCTGTTCCAATTGCTGCAAGGTTTGGTGTTCCGCCAGTGTAAACGCCAATCAACATTCCGGCAACTTTCCACGATTCTGTAATAGAATCTGCAAACAAATAAAAGCCTGCAAAAACTGAAATCAACAATGAAACCATTGCTAAAATGAGCGACAAAACTGCTCCTTTGGCCAATTTTAACCATTTTCGTATATCAAGCGAAAAAAGTAAAAGCGGAATTGCAAGTGGGATAATTATTGTCATTAATATATCTTGTAAACCAGCAATTTGGTTAACATGAATATCCGATTCTGTTACTTTCATGGCATTTAAATAGCCCAGAAATTCGGTATCTGGCAAAAATGATCGTGTGCCGAGAATTTTTCTGAATCCCTCACTGGCAGAAGGTACTATCCCAATGTTTCCAATAAACAGACCCAGTAAATAGGCCAAAACAACAGCTCCTAAACGGTTTAGTAATCTTGAAATCTTGGTCAGGTAGATAAGCAATACTGGTGTGGTGAGGTAGAAAACAACAAGGGAAATTGTGATCAGCATAAATATTCAACTTAATGTGAGGCAAACAAACAAACATAAATTTTTGCTGACAAATGTTGTTTGTGGATTTCAATAAAAACAAAAAGCACAATACCATTTGATATTGTGCCTTCCAATTTTATTTTGATTTATTTTTTAAAATCTAAAGCCAAATGATAGCATAACCTGACCATTAATATCATTTTGTGACAACTGGTAAAAGTTAGGCTGTACGTTACTTTGCGATGTTTTTAGCATTGATTGACGGTAGGCCGCATTCAACGAAAAATCATTCACTGCATAACCAAAACCAAAGGCAGCAATAAAAGTACCATCTCCTATTAAAGTTTTATCGCCATTAATATCGTACTTGTAAGGAGAACCATAAAATTCAAAACCTGCACGTGCACTAAATAAATCGTTTATTTTTTTTTCACCACCTAATCGTACATTAAATACATTTCTAAATTCATTATTAATAATGGTATTTAAATCGGTAAAATTTTCAGATCCATCACCCCCTTTTCTGAACCGTACTTTTGAAAAATTCTGGTATTCAAGATCTGCGCTAAATAATCCAAATTTATTAGATACCAATGCACCACTTAAAATTACTTTGGTTGGATTGTAAAACTCGTAGTTGTAGTTATTTACGCCATATGCATTCCTATTTTGGGCAAGATTGGATTCCATTTCGAGATCCGATTCCTCATCTATTTGATAAAAAGTGGGTGAGTGGAATGCAAGACCCAGCCGAACCATGTTGACAGGCTTGTATATAGCTCCAACTTTAATGTTTACCCCTGCACCACTCACTGTATATTTATCCCTGAATGAAAACGATCCTCCTTCTTCAAAACTTTCCTTATACATCGAAATGCTCCGATAGTTTAAATCTTGGATGCCTATTGTTGTGCCGACATAAAAGTTGTGGTTGAAATTTAGCCCGAAATTCAAAACATATTCATTAATTCCACCTTCCACCAAATATGTTTTATTTTGATCTACCTTTTCGCCTTGGTTCAAAATACTAATATAATTGTTGTCAATTTCATTGCCCTGGCTGTCAGTAGCCGGATCGATAAGGTAAGTATCCCATGCCAACTTTGCCGGCCAATCGCGGTATTCAACCTGATTAAAATCACTGCTCAAATAGGAGTTATAAAGCTTTTCCCCTGTCGCATAATTCGCTATATCGTCGAGATATGAGACAGCGGATCCATTATTTGAGACTAGTGAATTACTGTTGAAGTTGGCCAAACGGTTAAACCCAATCCCATAGTTCACAGCAACAAGGCCTGAACTGTTTGAACCAACATTAAAATTTCCAACAAAGCCAAGGTTACTGAAATTCATAAATGTATTGTTATCAGTAAATTTATTGTTGTTCAAACTGATTTCAGTATTATTGAAATTATAGACAGGTGTGATCACAAATTCGCTTGACCGATATATTCCCGATCCTGCAGGGTTGATTGACAGAGAAGTAAAATCACCTCCCAAAGCTCCCATTGCATTTCCAATACTGGCAGAGCGGGCAGTCCCTTGAATTTGATTATTGGAGAACCTGAATGCATCAGATAGGTTTTGTGCCTGTAGTAAAACAGGAGCTAAAAAAACAATCATAATTAGGACAATATGTGTTTTCATACAATTTATTATTTGTTATTTAGAAACTAAAGTGCTTGCATTATTATTCTACCTGCGTCCTGAAGATGAGCTACTACTGGACGACCGCGAACTGCTTCCCGAAGAGCCGCTTGATCCACTGGAACTTCTACTTGATCCGCTTGAAGAAGATCCACTTGAATATGAACCACTGCTTCTACTGCTACTGCCACTGCTGTAAGTCCCACTGCTGCTGCTACGCGAAGGAGTACTACTGTAAGTTCCTGATTTTGTTGATGGCGAACTGTAAGAACGTGAAGAAGTCCCTGAACTTGAACTCCTGTTGTAAGTTGAAGTCGATCTATAAGACTGATTATAAGTGGAACTTGATTTTGGCTGTGCATAACCTGATGTAGAACTACTATTAACAGAACTCCTGTTGATCACCCTTGGTTGTGAAGTTACTGTCGACGAACTACTGCTTGGCCGTGTATAACTCCTGCTTTGAGTGCTTGTTCCAGGTCGGGTATAGCTTTGCGTTTGGCTTCTGTTCGCAGAATTATCTGCGTTGGAAGCCCGAGTATTGCTTGTTTCTGTTGTTCGTCTCTTTTCAGTCAACACGCTGTTGGATGTAGCAGATTTTGTTGAATTAACACTTCTGGAGGTCGTGCTTGAATTAACAGTGCTTCTTCTCGCTGAATTCGTAGTTGAACGTGTATCACTTGATCTGTCTGTACTGCCACTTTTACGAACTGCACTACCATCATTTACAACAGCTGAACTGCTTCTTCTTGTGTCATTAGAGCTTCGATATGCATTTGTACCTGTGGTCCTTCTTCCATAATTGTAATTCCCTGAATTGACATATCGGTCCGAGTGGTAATAGTGGCCTCCATGATATCCACCATATCCACCATATCCATAATAATATGGGTTTCCCCAGCCATAATAACCTCCGTAGTAACTATAATAGGGTGAAAAGCCCCATCCCCATCTGCTATATGGTGAATACCAGCTGTACCCTCTCCATCCCCACGGTGAGTAATAAAATGGATTGTACCATGATGAATATCCATATCCATAATAGGGATCGTAAGCCCAGCTATCCCAATAAAAAGGATCATAATAATAAGGATTGTGGAATCGTCTAATCCTGTATGCGTAATCCATTTCATCGCCATCGTAATAATTGTTTATTACATATTGAACTTCGTCATCATCATAATATACGGTAGTATCGCTGGCATCCAAATCCATTTGTTCCATATTATAATATAATGCATCCGCATCATCTTCTGTTCCTTCAAAAATATAATTGTTCATTGTATTTGTGCCGTCCTCATTTTCGTTGATTTCGCTTACAATAATTTTATTGGCCGATTTTTGTTCTGCGGCTTTTTGGGGAGTTGTTGTGGCCACTTCGATTGGTGGCGGTACGTCTCCCGGATTAAAATAAATATCATCAGTGTAGGAGCTTGATACGTAACTTCCAGTAGAACAGGCGCTCAGCAATATTGCTAAAATTCCTAAATATGTGATTTTTGCTTTCATAACTCAATCTCCTTTTATTTAATGTCAATAATAATTACTTTATTTGTAACCTCAAAATCAAATATATTTTTACAAAATCTGTACCAAAAAAGGAATATGGCTAAAGAATTAACGTCAAGAAGTGAAAATTACTCTCAGTGGTATCAGGATCTGGTTATTAAGGCCGATCTCGCTGAGAATTCAGCAGTGAGGGGCTGCATGGTTATAAAACCTTATGGTTATGCAATTTGGGAGAAAATGCAGGCCGAACTCGACCGGATGTTCAAGGAAACAGGGCATGTGAATGCGTATTTCCCATTATTTATACCAAAATCGTTTTTTAGTAAAGAGGCAAGCCATGTAGAAGGTTTTGCAAAAGAGTGTGCTGTTGTTACCCATTATCGCTTAAAAAACGATGAGGAAAACGGAGGTGTTATTGTTGACCCTGATGCAAAACTAGAAGAGGAATTAATTATTCGGCCAACTTCTGAAACCATTATTTGGAATACTTACCGCAATTGGATTCACTCATACCGTGATTTGCCAATTCTAATTAACCAGTGGGCAAATGTTGTGCGCTGGGAAATGCGGACCCGCCTGTTTTTACGAACCGCAGAATTCCTTTGGCAGGAAGGACATACGGCTCACGAAACTATGCAGGAGGCTATTGAAGAAACAGAAAAAATTATAAATGTTTATGCCGATTTTGCCGAGAATTTTATGGCAATGCCTGTTATTAAAGGCTTAAAATCAGCCAATGAAAGATTTGCAGGGGCATTGGAAACCTATTCCATTGAGGCGTTAATGCAAGATGGAAAAGCTTTACAATCAGGAACATCTCACTTTCTGGGGCAAAATTTTGCCAAAGCTTTCGATGTTAAATTTGCGAGCAAAGAAGGAACTGAAGAATATGTCTGGGCAACTTCATGGGGCGTTTCCACAAGATTAATGGGAGCACTTGTTATGGCTCATTCTGATGATAATGGTTTGGTTTTGCCCCCTAAACTTGCTCCATATCAAGTGGTTATAGTTCCGATATATAAAAATAATGAGCAGCTTACAGTTATTTCTGAAAAAGTAAAGGAAATAATAGCAAAACTGAAAGCAAAGGGAATTTCAGTGAAATATGATGATAACGACAACAAAAAGCCAGGCTGGAAATTTGCCGAATATGAATTGAAAGGCGTTCCTGTACGTTTAGCCATGGGACCACGCGACCTTGAAAACGGAACTGTTGAAATTGCGCGTCGTGACAATTTATCTAAAACTGTTGTTGCTTTGGATGGTGTGGAAAATTACATTGAAAACCTTCTGGAAGAAATTCAGTCGAGTATTTTTAATAAGGCATTTGAATTCAGAAAACAAAATACATTTAAAGTGGATACTTACGAAGAATTTAAAG
>JBFHJA010000325.1:0-5597 GCA_041596165.1 Draconibacterium sp.
GCTTTAAAACTTGATGAACTCAATTCGGAATACTGGCTTACTCTTGGAAAAATAAATAAAGATTTTAACAATAAACCAAATGCTGTTTCAGCTTTAAAGAAAGCTGCAAAAATTGAACCTGAAAATACAGAAATCTGGTTTACCTGGGTTGATCTTTATCTTAAATTCGGGGAAATTGAAAATGCAACGAAAGTTTTACGCAAGGGTATTGATAAAAACAACAATGCGATTTTAAAATATAGGCTTGTTGATTTGTTGTTGGAACAGAAAAAACAAAGCGAAGCATACGAATTACTTTCTTTTGCGCTAATGCAGGATTTTAAACAGGTTGAATCTCTGTTCGAAATAAATCCGAAGTTGAAAAAAAACAAAAAAATAATTCAGTTGGTGGATGATTTCAGAAACTACAGTCGTAAATAAATGAAGTTGTCAAACTGCTATTCATGTTATAAAAATCCTATAATAATTTTGAAAAGAATTTAACCTGTTGATTTCAGGTTGTTACAGTATTTTAGTCAATAAAATCAAAATAGCAAACGATATTTTAATGAACAGAACAGCAAAAGACTTCTCGTTAATTACCTTGAAGGGTTTAGCAATGGGAGCTGCAGATGTAATTCCAGGCGTTTCGGGTGGCACAATCGCATTTATAAGTGGTATTTACGAAGAACTTATAAATTCAATAAAATCGGTTAATTTCAGTTCATTAAAATTGCTGCTTACTGGTAAATTTGCAGAATTCTGGAAAGCAATAAACGGCTCATTTTTACTCAGTTTATTTACAGGCATTGCAATAAGTATTATTTCACTTGCAAAAGGATTAAAATTTTTACTCGATCATTACCCGATTTTAGTTTGGTCGTTCTTTTTTGGATTGGTGGTTGCCTCGGCAATTTATGTGGCGCGAACAATTACAAAATGGAATCTGGCAACAATTATTGCCGGAATTGCCGGAATAATCATTGCCTATTCAATTACAATAATTACTCCTGCCGAAGCAAACACAACTTATTGGTTTATTTTTCTTTCGGGTGCAATCGCAATTTGTGCAATGATTTTGCCCGGTATTTCAGGCAGTTTTATATTAGTGCTGCTGGGTATGTATAAATTTATACTTGAATCGGTTAGCGAGTTCAAAATAGCGGTTGTGCTTACCTTTTTGTCGGGAGCTGCAATCGGAATAGTTTCGTTTTCAAATGTACTTTCCTGGCTTTTAAAGAAATACCATAACGTTACCATTGCTGTGTTGTCAGGATTCATGGTTGGTTCGTTAAATAAAGTGTGGCCATGGAAGGAAGTAGTTGAAACTTTTACCAATAGGCATGGTGAAATAAAACCATTGGTTGAAGAGAATATTCTTCCTGGCACCTATGAACAAATCACAGGAAACGAAACTTTCTTGTTTGGCGCAATTTTGCTGGCGATAGTTGGATTTGCCCTCATTTTTATAATTGAAAATATAGCAAATAAATTGAAGAAATGAAAAAATACGGACTTGTCGGGTTTCCTTTAACCCACTCATTTTCAAAACGATATTTTACCGAAAAATTTGAAACAGAAAATATTGATTCGAGTTACGATAATTTCGAAATCGACAATATTTCAAAGTTTCCGGAAATCATAAAAAATAATCCTGAACTGAATGGTTTAAATGTTACTATTCCATACAAAGAACAGGTAATCCCGTTTCTTGATGAATTGAATGAATCGGCTAAAAAAATCGGTGCTGTAAATACAATAAAAATTATTCGCAATGGTTCAGATATTCGTTTAAAGGGTTTTAATACAGATACTTATGGGTTTGAAACCTCGTTGAAGCCTTTACTAAAACCACATCACAACAAAGCGTTGATACTTGGTACCGGAGGCGCATCAAAAGCACTTAAATATGTGTTGACAAATTTGGGAATCGAATTTGTTTCAGCATCAATTGAGGAGCTAAAGGAAAACGAAATCAGGTATGAGGATATTGATAAAGAAATGCTGAATGAACGTCTTTTAATCATCAACGCTACTCCACTTGGTACTTACCCCAAAGTTGAAACTTACGCGAATATTCCGTATTTATACCTTACTGATAAGCATTTAATGTTTGATTTGGTTTATAATCCCGAAATTTCGGCATTCCTAAGAAAAGGAATGGACATGGGAGCCACAATAAAAAATGGATATGAAATGCTACTGCTTCAGGCCATAAAATCATACGAAATCTGGAACATGTAGAATTTAGTGAAGGGATTAGTTTTTCTTCAACAATTTGCATTTTTGCCGATTGTGATTCAATAAGGTTGTGACCTTGTGGAGTTTGATGTTCTGTTAAGGTAAAAATCAAGAAAATAAGGTTTTTGAAAATCAGTTAAATTAAAATTAAGCCATGAAAGTTAATTTGAAAAAAACTTATCAAAGATTTCAAACCTTAGTAACTAATAAAATACGATAAATACAAACCTTATTAATATCACGTAAATAGGTTTTAGGTAATGTTAAAACAAAACAAATTTTGCAAGTAGAAAATTAAGAAAATGAAACCAACAAAAGTCTTGTTTGTTTGTCTTGGCAATATTTGCCGTTCGCCCAGTGCCGAAGGAATTTTCAAACACATTGTTGAATCCAGGGGAGTTGCCGGACAATTTGAAATTGATTCGGCTGGAACCCATGCTTACCACGTTGGCGAAGGTGCCGACCAGAGGATGAAATCTCATGCCTTAAAACGGGGCTACAAACTCACAAGTATTTCGCGCAAATTCGATCCGGATATTGATTTTGATTATTTTGAACTGATAATCGGAATGGACGATGAAAATGTAAGAGTGTTAAAAAGTAAGGCACGCAACAATGAAGATCTTCTGAAAATCCACAAAATGACAGATTTCAGAAAAAGATTCAACTACAACGAAATTCCGGATCCTTATTATGGTGGCGCTGATGGTTTTGAACTTGTAATTGACTTACTTGAAGATTCCTGCGAAGGATTACTGGAGAAACTGAATTATTCAAAGTGATATAAAAAAGTTGCCAAAACTTCGTATGCCGGTTTTTTCTGCCCTTCAATATCAACAATTATTTTTACAGTTACTTTGGCAATACCACGCAGATTTTTAATATCATGAAGCGATACAGTTGCCCTTATTTTATCGTTTACCAATACTGGTTGTTGAAAACGTAAATTCTCAATCCCGTAATTTACAATCATTTTTACATTTCGAACGTCAACCACATTAAACCACATGTACGTCAACATTGAAACTGTAAGATAACCATGCGCTATTGTACTTTTAAAAGGTGATTCTGTAGCTGCACGTTCCGGATCAGTGTGTATCCATTGAAAATCGAGCGTAGCATCTGCAAACTTGTTTATTTGTTCCTGTGTGATGGTTATATAATCCGAAACACCGATTAATTGCCCTTTAAGCGCCTCAAAATCCGCATAATTGTTAATGATTCTTCTTGCCATTTCATTTTTTCTTTAAAACATGCAAATTAATGCTATTCGTGTGGGAATCCTGAAATTAAGGTAAAATGAATTCCAATTTAACGATAAATTTCTGAATGTTAGCAGACTTTTAAGCCCGAATGTTCTATTTTTAAATTCTTCCAAAATAAACTGCAATTTTTTACACCTTTGCCCCTGAAAAAATGACAAACATAAAAAGCACATTAAAAAGTACAACTTTTCTGGCAATATTAGCCTGCTGGCTGTGGTCAACTGCTTTTGCCAACGTAAAAATTGGTTTGCAGTATAACTCACCATTTCAGTTTGCCGGGATTCGTTTTATTATTTCCGGTATAATTCTGTTTATTTATTTTGGTAAACCACGGGTGATTTACAATGAATTTAAAGCATATTGGAAGTTCATTTTACTGCTTTCAGTAATGCAGTTTTCTGCTCAATACGCCTTTTTTTATATGGGGATAAAATTTGTGCCGGGAGCACTGGCGGCGATGATTATTGGTTCATCGCCATTATTTATTGCTGTTGTTGCCCACTTTTGGATGCACAACGATAAAATGACGCCGATTAAAATAGGAAGTATACTTGTTGGAATCTCTGGCATCGCTATTATTACAATTGGAAGGAGTAAAGTGGAAATCAAAAATGAATTGGAACTTTTGGGAATAGGGTTGCTTTTTGTTAACAATTTGTTTTCAGGATTCTCCAATGTTATGGTTTCGAAATACCAAACCGGACGGTCACCAATTGTACTAAGTGCAACTTCTCTGTTTATAGGTGGCGTGATGCTTTTTCTTGTTGCAATTCCGGTTGAGGGAATCAATTGGGGACCTTTCCCGCCGGTTTATTATTTTACGCTGGGTTGGCTGAGTTTTTTGTCGGCAGCAGCTTTTGCAATTTGGTACACCTTATTACAGCGACCAGGAGTAAAAGTTTCAATTTTAAATATGTGGAAATTTATTATTCCGGCATTGGGTGCTGCGTTAAGTTGGATTTTAATCAAAGATGAAAAACCAGATTGGATTTCGGTGGCCGGAATGCTTGTGATTACACTTTCGTTGGTTTTGCTCAATTATGCCAACCGTAAAACGGCAAAACAAATTACAACTTAATTGCTTTAAAGGTTTGTGCTTGAAAATTAGATTTCTGTTTCGTTTCGACTTTTATTACATAAATACCCTGACTTAAATCGTTTGTAGGAATTTGAATTTTCAAATTCTCATTATAAACTTCATACGATTTTACTTTGGTTCCAAACAGGTTGAAAAACTCAACGATGATTGTTTTATACTCCAAATCCTTGTTTCTTAAGTCGATGTATATCCTGTAATTAAATGGATTCGGGTACAAAATAGCTTCAACATCCTGGATGCCAGGAGATTCAAAAGGAGTCCCATTTTTGATTTCGGATATCTTCCAATTTTCAGAAACCGAATTATCAAGACTTGTGTTTATTACTTCAATTGAAAATCCTTCGCCATCGGCTGCCAATGGCCACGGAATTGTATCGGAATAGGTAACGGAGTCAACTACCTGGTTGAACCGGTTTTCCAAAATCAAATCTTCTCCGTTGTTATCAAGGTTTTTGTTAAACTGACCAAAAGCTTTAAAACCATAAATATTTTTGAATAATGCTGTGTCGTTTGTCAAAACCAAACCCTCACCTGGTAAAATGTAACTTCCCTGCAGAAATGTAAAATCAATCCCATCTGTAAATGTAAATCCACTAAGATTTATGCTGTTTTCTCCATTGTTAAAAAGTTCCACAAATTCAGGAAACCCATTTTCGGGATGATACATAATTTCATTAATTACTACATCCTTCCCAAAAACGTTGTCAAATATGATCTGCTTTTCAGCCAAAGCGCTCCATTCGCTGCTGTTTTTTGGCAGAAACCGGGTTTTTATCACCACACTTTCTTCAATTGAAATTGTGCCTGAGTATTTTAACCCATGAATTACTCCTCCAAATAATCGTGGATCTGAACCATCCGTTGTATAATAGATTTCTCCATCGGTTGTATTTGAATTTTTCAGTTCAATTTTCCTTGTTGAATTTGAGGATTGATTTTCGACAATAATAACCGGAGGTAAATAAGTTGGAAATAATTTAGGAATGCCTGCCCTCAATTGACTTAGAAAAATA
>JBFHJA010000326.1:0-5592 GCA_041596165.1 Draconibacterium sp.
GTAGTACTTGCTCGTAGGTTATGTAAAGGGCTGAAAAAGCAAGGTATTCAATTTCTTTTTCGGTAAGAAATGATTTTGTTTCCTCTAAATAACCTTTTGAGAACGCTTTAAATATTTCAATGTTCATCGACACATTGTCCAAATTGGTATCGTCTTCTAAACCCGTATTGGTGTAAGTACGCATGGCATCGCCAAAATCATTTAAAACCGTACTGCTTAAAACTGTGTCAAGGTCGATTACACAAAGTACTTCACCCTGTTTGTCAAAAAGTATGTTGTTGATTTTTGTGTCGTTGTGGCTGATGCGGGTTGGAATGATACCCTTTTCAACGAGTTCGTAAAAATTAAGCATCTCTTCGCGACGGGTTTCAATCCAACTGATTTCTTCTGAAACTTCAGCTTTTCGCCCAACCGGATCTTTCGCCAAAACTGCATCCCACTGTTTGTACCGAAAAAGTATATCATGAAATCCGGGGAGAATATTTACCAAAGGTTCTTTTAAATCGGCTACAAGCGACTGAAATTTACCGATACCTTTTCCACCGGCAGTTGCCAGTTCAGGAGTTTCTGCAGCATTGTAGGCAATTGTATCTTCGATAAATAAACAAACCGCCCAGTATTCATCTTCTTCATCCAAAAAGTACAGTTTTCCGTCAGTAGCCGGAATAATTGTCATTGCTTCCCGCATTGGGTCGCCACCAGCTTTTTCAACTTTCTTTTTAATATGAAGGCAGACTTTCTGAATATTGTCCATCATTGCCGGAATGGGGGAGAATATCTTTTTGTTTTTCCGTTGCAGAATATAGTTGGGCGAATCACCTTTTGTTTCGATAATAAATGTATCGTTGATAAAACCTTCACCAAGTGGTTTCACTTTTTCAATTTCCCCTTCAATGTTGAAACTGCGGGCAATTGTATTAAGATTTGTATTCATTATTAATGTTTAGAATTATTTGTCTTTTTCTTCAGTCTAATTCGACTATTCGTTCAAAACTGCTTGATGGGTTTAAAACTTTCAATTTCGGACTTCCGTATTTCCCTTACTCCCAAATATTCGCAGGATATTCACCGGCTGCAATCAGAGCATTTATTTTTTCAATTACAAATGGTTTGTCCTCTTTATAAGTAACTCCAAACCAGGGTGAGTTAGCTTCCAAAACTTTTGCGGTTGCCACTTTATCGTCAATCAAATCGAAAACTACTGAAGGGATATACATTTCCGATTTTGGTTTATCGATATCTGTTTTTAGGAATTGAATAAAGCGCGTTTCAAGCTCTTCAAAAACTGAAGGTTTGAAACCCCAGTTGTTCATCGAAGCGTTTTCGTTTCCTGTAAGTTCAACTTCGCTGCCATCGTTTTCAATAGAAATAACTTTGTTGTCCCTTTTTACAATTTTTATTGTTTCAACAATTTTCTTGAGATTGAAATCCTTATCGACATCACAAATTCCACGCGAAACAGAGCCAAATTCCGAAAGTGTATCATTCAATTTGTAACCAACCATTGCATATTCAGTTGGGTTTTTTGATTCTGTCAGAAATTTAGCCATTGCTTTATAAGCATTGAACCCATAAAAATCATCGGCATTTAATGCGCAAAATGGTTCGTTTACTGCACTGCGTGCACAAAGAATTGCGTGCGCTGTTCCCCAGGGTTTTTCTCTGCCTTCAGGCAAGGTAAAGCCTTCAGGGAGCATATCCAATTCCTGAAAAACATAATCGACTTCAATTTTTCCTTTTAATTTTTTGTCGAATTTTTCTTTGAAGGCATCGGCAAAACTTTCGCGGATAATAAAGACAACTTTTCCAAAACCGGCTCTAATCGCATCGTAAATTGAATAATCAATAATTGCTTCGCCATTAGGACCAACAGGTTCAACTTGTTTTAATCCGCCAAAACGACTTCCCATACCGGCAGCCAAAATCAATAAAGTAGGTTTCATATTATAATTTTTTTTATTCAATATTGTTCAACAAAAAAACAAGTTGTAAAAATATAAAAAAAGGCGGTTTACATAGAATATAGGAGCGAATTAAAGAATAAAGGTTGCTCAATTTTGAGCAACCTTTATTCTTTAATTTTTTATTTAATCTTTCAGATTCTATTCTTCTTTATAAACAAAACTGTATGATTCGTCATGTTGACTGATATCCAGGCCTATTTTTTCACCATGGGGTGAAATACGAAGCGGCACTATCATATCGGTAATTTTGTACATTAAAAATGAACCGCCAAAAGTAAATATTGCTACAATAACCAGAGCAAGTAAATGGAACAGGAAAGTGGTGATTTGACCATGAATCAAACCAACTTCATTTGCAAAAACTGCTGTTGCAAGCATACCAACAATACCGCCCATCCCGTGTGCCGGGAAAACATCAAGTGTATCATCGAGTGTTGATTTTGTGCGTAAAGTTATGGCGTAGTTACTAATAATAGCAGCAATTACTCCAATAAAAATACTTGAACCCACATTCACAAAACCTGCCGCGGGTGTAATTGCAACAAGACCAACCACCAATCCAATTGCTGCACCAACTGCTGATGGTTTTTTCCCTTTTGCAGCATCGTAAAAAATCCATGTCAACATTGCGGCAGCTGAAGCTGTGTTTGTGTTTACCAGTGCCGAAGCAGCAACTCCATTGGCCGCCAGTGCTGAACCTGCATTAAATCCAAACCAACCAAACCAAAGCATTCCGGCACCTAACAAAATAAAAGGAATATTTGCCGGTTTAAACTCTTTGTTTGCATCTTTTCTGCGACCCAGAAATATTGCTCCCGCCAGGGCTGCAAATCCCGCTGACATATGTACAACAGTTCCACCTGCAAAATCCAAAACACCCCAATTGCGTAAAAAACCGTTCGGGTGCCATGTCCAATGTGCAAGTGGAGCATAAATAAATATGACAAACAGACACATAAATAACATGTAGGCTCTGAAACGTACCCTTCCGGCAAATGAACCTGTTATTAATGCCGGTGTGATAATCGCAAATTTTAGCTGAAACATGGCAAATACGGCAAGCGGGAATGTTGGGGCCAAATCAGGATGTGTGCCGGCACCCACCCCCCTAAACATAAAATAGGTAAATGGATTTCCAAAAAGTCCATATCCTTTAGCTCCAATACTATCGCCAAATGCAATACTAAAACCAACAACTACCCAAATCACGCTCACGATTCCCATTGCAATGTAACTTTGCATCATTGTGGAAATGATATTTTTTTGGTGTACCATCCCGCCGTAGAAAAATGCAAGTCCGGGTGTCATTAACAGAACAAGTCCGGTTGCTGTTAACATCCAGGCAGTATCACCTGAGTCGATATTCGTTAAATCCTGTTCTCCAATTCCGGAGGGAATAAAAACGCCTAATAGGGCAACTATAGCAAGCAGGGCTAAAATAAGCCACCATCTGACTGGTCTTTTCATATACGTAATTTTTAAAGTTTTGCTGTCTTTGTGCTACGAAATTAAGAAAAATATGTCAATAATTTACTGGTAATTGATAAAAGTAGAATAAAGATATTATACGTGGATATTTGTTAACCATTTGATAACAAATAGTAAATATTTTTATTGTTGTGTTCAAATGTTTACATTTTGTTACTTTAATGATATAATTAGGAGTTTATGTATATATTATTCTATTAAAAGTGTATTTTTATTGGAAATTTGTAAGATATGACACTGAGAAATAAATTGGATGATACTGATTTGAAAATTCTTGATATAATTACTAAAAATGCGAGAATTCCGTTTAAAGATGTTGCGGTTGAAGTAGGGATTTCAAGAGCAGCAATTCATCAAAGAGTAAACCGGATGATTGAATTGGAAGTTATAGTGGGCTCGGGTTATCACATTGATCCTAAAAAGGTTGATTACAGAACTTGCACATATATTGGGATTTTTCTCGAAAAGGGAGGATTATTTACGGAAGTTGTGGAGCGTTTAAAAAGTATTCCTGAAATTGTTGAATGCCACTATACTACGGGGCAGTATGCAATTTTTATAAAAGTATATGCAAAGGACAATGAACACCTAAAATCAATTCTAAGTGTTCAGATTCAAAAAATCCCGGGAGTGTCGAGTACTGAAACTTTTATTTCGCTTGAAGAATCGTTCAAACGAACCATTCAGGTACTTGATTAATTTCGTTGGCGAACTGCTTCGTATATCATTAATGCGGCTGACACAGAAACGTTTAGAGATTCAATGTTGCCAAACAAAGGAATTTTAAGTTTCTGGTCGGCAATATTGAGTATCGTTTGCGAAATTCCACTTTCTTCGGAACCCATAACAATTGCCAAAGGTGATTTGAAATTTCCCTGAGTATAAATTTTATCGGCTTTTTCGGTTGCAGCTATAATCTGTATTCCTGAATTTTGCAGGTATTGAATAGTTCTGAATAGATTATTTACCTTACAAATTGGTATGTGATGAATTGCACCGGCAGAGGTTTTTATTGCATCTGCACCAATTCGGGCCATTCCTTTTTCGGGTATAATAATGGCGTCAACTCCCGCACATTCTGCTGATCTTGCAATTGCGCCAAAATTCCTGACATCCGTAATTTGATCGAGAATTAAGAGAAGTGGATCTTTCCCGGCTTCAAAGATTACTGGTAAAAGCATTTCGATATCTGTAAACTCAACAGGAGAGATAAAAGCCAAAACTCCCTGGTGGTTTTTACGCGTAATCCGGTTTATTTTTTCAATGGGTACAAACTGATAAGCAATTTCGTTTTCCTTGATTAATGCAAGTAATTGCTGGTAAAGCTCGTTGTTTAATCCGGTTTTAATAAAAACTTTTTCTATGTTTTTACCCGTATTAATTGCTTCGATTACTGCTCTCGTCCCAAATATAAAATCGTCTTTTTCCATTACCAGTTTTTTTTCAATTTCCAGTTTTCCAATTCTTCGTGTTGTTTTTCCCAATCTTCCATAGCGGTTTTCAGCTTCTTTTTCAAGTTTTCGTATTTGTCGAATATAGAATTATCTTCCAATTTCACTGAGGACGATAAAAGTTGATCCAGTTTAGCGCTTTCTTCTTCAATGGATTGTATTTCCAATTCGGTTTTTTCAATCTGTTTTTCAAGTCGCGAAATGGTTCTGCCAATCTCTTTTTGTTCCTGAAAGCTTAATTCCTGTGTAGAATTATTTTTTATGACGTTTGCTTTATCTGCTTTATCTGCTTTTTTTGCGTTATTATTGATTTCAAGCTCTTTTAACGATTCGATTTTCTTCCGTTCAAGAAATTCATAGATTCCACCAAGGTGTTGTTTTGCTTTTTTATCTCTGAACTCATAAACACAGTTCACAAGTCCATCCAAAAATTCCCTGTCGTGCGAAACCAAAAGGATTGTTCCATTAAAATTAATCAAAGCATTTTTTAATATTTCTTTTGTTCGGATATCAAGGTGGTTTGTTGGCTCATCAAGCACAAGGAAATTGACTGGCTCTAGCATCAACTTTATCATAGCCAATCTTGTTTTTTCACCACCACTCAGAACTTTAACTTTTTTGTCGGCATCTTCACCCGAAAAAAGAAAAGCCCCAAGTATGTCACGTATTTTTGTTCTTACATCACCCAC
>JBFHJA010000327.1:0-5587 GCA_041596165.1 Draconibacterium sp.
AATTAGGCACAAAAGCACCGGATTTTAAACTTCCAGCAACAAACGGGAAAACATATACATTGGAGAGTTTCAAGGATTCAAAGTTCCTTGTCGTATTTTTTACCTGCAACCATTGTCCGTATGTGATTGGTAGTGATGAGGTAACGCGGGCGACAGCTGAAAAGTTTGCTTCCAGGGGAGTTCAGTTTGTAGGAATCAATTCGAACAGCAAAAACACTTATGAGGATGATGATTTTCAGCACATGGTTGCCCGCATGAAAGAACACAACTTTCCCTGGAAATATTTACACGATGAAAGCCAGGAAGTTGCTTTGGCATTTGGAGCATTGCGAACTCCTCATTTTTATGTTTTCGATGAAACGCGCAAACTGGTTTATACAGGCAGGGGAGTCGACAATCCACGGGATATATCAAAAATGACTGTTAATGATTTGGAAAGGGCACTGGAAGAACTTACCTCGGGAAACCCGGTTTCTGTTCCGATTACAAACCCGATTGGCTGCAATGTTAAATGGGAAGGAAAAGATGCTCACTGGATGCCTGCAGATGCCTGCGATTTGGTTTGGTGAAGAAGTCGGAAGTCGGAAGACCGAAATCTGAATAAGTTGCAGCTTATCGTAGTTGTTGGATTATCAAGGTATTCTTGTTTTTGAAAACGATAAAAAACAAACTTTAACCTTGAAACCTTACAAACTTTAACCATTCAACTCAACTTTCAACTTCTGTTTTTTTCGTAAGTTTACCAAATTAAAATTCAAACCAATTAAAAATTTCGCAATGAAAAATTTGAAATTAATTCTTGTAGCAGTTATTGTGCTGACTGCATTTTTCTCGAACGCACAAGACTCTAAAAAGGACTTCTACGGAATGTGGACAATCGACATCGATGGTGGTTCCGTTGGGTGGTTAAATGTGAATGAAGACAAAGGTTATCTGGATGCCGAACTTTTATGGCAGGGTGGGAGTGTTTTACCTGTTGCCGACGTTTACTTTGTTGATGACAAAACACTAGTTGTTACCCGCACCCGTGAGGTGAAGAAATCGGAAGACCGTAAACTTGTGTCAACCCAAACCTACACATTTGAAAGAAAGGGTGACAAATTGGAAGGAGTAAGTTCAGAACCACAACGCGATGGAATGGGAGTTTCTACCTTGAAATTTAAAGGTTGGAGATTACCCGCAGTTCCTCCGGCACCAGATTTATCGAAAGTGAAATATGGTACTCCAATCCAGCTTTTCAATGGGAAGGATTTGACAGGCTGGAAATTAATCAATCCAAAACAAGCCAACGGTTTTAAAGTAGTTGATGGAAATTTGGTAAACGATCCGGTTAATCCGGAAGGCCAGCGCGTTAATTTTGGAAATTTGCGTACCGAAAAGGAATTTGATGACTTTAAATTGACTTTGGAAGTGAACGTTCCGGAACACAGTAACAGTGGAGTTTATTTGCGTGGAATGTATGAAATCCAGGTAGTAGATTCGTATGGAAAAGAGCTTGATTCGCACAATATGGGTGGTTTGTACAGCAGGGTAAATCCAACTTCAGCTGCCGAAAAGAAAGGTGGAGAATGGCAAACCATGGAAATGATTCTTTGCGACAGACATGTAACAGTGATTCTGAATGGAACAAAAATAATTGATAATCAACCCGCTTATGGTCCAACCGGTGGCGCAATGCAAGCCGATGTTTTCAAATCAGGCCCAATTTATTTGCAGGGCGACCACGGAAAAGTTTCATACCGAAACATGGTTTTGACACCGATAATTAAGTAGTATAAATAAACCGTTCTTCTGAGTTTTTCTTAGAAGAACGGTTTTTTAAATAATACTTGATTTCTTTGAAACACCTTTTATCAACCATATTAATTCTCTCCATTCTTTCATTTCAGTTTTCTGATCTGCTGATTTTCGTTTCGTTTAAAATAAACCAGGATTATATTGCCAAAAATCTTTGTGTCGAAAAAGATATTGAGGATTCTACCTGTAAAGGATGCTGCCAGTTGAAAAAGCAGCTGGAAAAAAACACAGCACAAAAAGACCAGGTTCCGCCGACTCAAAACAATAAACAAAATATCGACTTTATTTCCTGCAATTACAAAGTAAACTTGTATTTTCCGGTTATTCCTGAAATTGTAACCCTATTTTTTTTCGATCTTAAATTTCTTAAGTTTTTATCCTCCATATTTCATCCACCCAAAATTTCATTCTAAATATTTTTTAACCCCTATTGTATTTCTGGCCATGGTTTTCCGTGTGTCGGTATTAAATATTGAATGGTATTCAACATATACGATGAATGTTGAATCAAAATTTTAATGAACAAAAAATGATAAAAACAAATTCAAAAACAATCCAGCTATATTATCGGCTCATCGCTTTTTCCCTTTTTGTAATGCTGAATATTACCTGTTTTTCCCAACAAAAAACTATTCGGATTTTAAATATAGAAACAGGACAACCCATTTCTGATTTGACGTTTAACTACAACAACACCGTAGGGATCTCAAATAATCAAGGCGAAATAACAATTGAATTCGCAGAGGGAAAAACGTTGTATTTATCCAATGTCCAATACGGTAAGAACGAAATTGCATCATCGGATTTAAAGAAGGCATTTGGAGCTGGCATATTAAAAATTGGTGCAACTGCGCATAATTTACTTCCTGTTACAGTAATTACAGTTCACCACGAAACCAATGACAAAAACAAGTTTGATATCCCGGTACAGGAGAAATTGGAACACGATGCGGGGCAGTTACTGGAGCAGATGACTTCGATATCTGTTATTCGCAAAAGTGGAGCTTATGGTTTTGATCCCGTATTACGCGGATTTAAATACGATCAGTTAAATTTGGTGGTTGACGGATCCCAAACCGCATCTGCAGCATGCCCCAACCGCATGGATCCAGCTTCCAGCCAAATACCAATAAACATGATTTCGAAAGTTGAAGTCACGAAAGGTCCATTCAGTTTACGTTATGGTTCTGCGTTTGGTGGTACCGTTAATTTTAAGAGCAGCACTCCGCAGTTCAGTCAAAATACAAGACCTGCCGGTAGAGTTGGAACAAGTTATGAAAGTAATGGAAATATTTTCAGAACAGAAGGAGTTGCTGGTTTGACAGGCAAAAAAGTTGATTTAAAATTTTTTGGCTCCTTATCACAAGGGAATGATTATAAGGATGGTGACGGATTGGTAATTCCAGCCGATTTTAACCGGTTAAACTGGGGCGGAAAACTTGGTTTTAAATTAAATGACAAGCAAAATCTTGGAGTGTTTGTTTCAAACAACCGCGCGAAAAATGTGGATTTCCCGGCATTGCCAATGGATTTGCGTGAGGATAATACATGGTTGGTAAATGCAAACCACACTGCTTATTTTTACAACAAAGTACTTTCGTTATGGAATTCCACCATTTATATTACCAAAGTAAATCATTTTATGGATAATCTCGACAAAGTAATTAACCCGCGAACAGTGGATGCCTCAACCGATGCCAACACTTCCAATTACGGTGGAAGAAGTGAGATGCGTTTCGATTTTAAGACAGGTTATTTATTTTCCGGGTTTGATTATCGCATGGAAACAGCGGATGGAGAACGCTCGCGTAATATGTTGATGGGAACGATGGCAGGGAAAACCATTTCCGACAACGTTTGGCAGGATGCTCAAATTCAAAGGGGTGGTGTTTTTGCTGAATATCATCTCAAAAAAACAGATTTACACGCAGTAGTATCGGGAAGAATTGATTTCAACGCTGCAAAATCCAATAATCAGGATCCAAATTTCTCAGCATTGTACCCCGATATGAACTCCGATTTTTTTAATCCGTCCTTGAGTGCAGGCGGGACAAAATTGCTGAACGATATGTTCTCATTAGGTTTGTGGCTTGGAACGGCACAGCGCAGTCCGGGAATTGCGGAGCGTTATATTAACTTTTTCCCTATAGGGCTTGATCCTTATGAATTGATTGGAAACCCGCAACTGAAGCCTGAAACCAACAACCAGGCCGATTTGATTTTTGAATTTAAAACGAAGTCAACAAACATTAATTTAGACTTATACGCTTCGTTTTTGCGAAATTACATTTCATCGGAAATCGACACGGAAGTAAAACCCAAAATGTCAACTTCGCCGGGAGTACGGCGATATATTAATATCGACAAAGCTCTTATTACCGGATTTGAACTGGAGTGGGAACAAGTTATCACCGGATTTTTAAAACACGATTTTACAGTGGCTTACACATATGGTGAAGATAAAAAATTGAAAGATCCATTACCGGAAATTCCCCCGTTAGAGATAAAATATCGATTGATTGGTAATTTTTTAAACGACAAAATATTGCCTGAATTACTTTTTCGGCAGGTATTGAAACAAGATAGGATAGCAATGACTTATGGTGAAACAACAACTCCGGCTTTTAATGTGGTTGATGCAAAAATTTCGTGGATAACAAGCAAAACAATAACTGCAACTGGCGGAGTTTTGAATTTGCTTGACACGGCTTATTATGAACATCTTTCCCGTACGGTGCAAGGTGCAGAAAAACGCCCTGTTTATTCACCCGGAAGAAGTTTGTTTGTTACGCTCACATTTAATTTTTTGTGATGCGGGTTGAAATTTTATTTTCAATAATCCGAAGATAATTCCCAAATTATTTGGAATAAAAAAAACCGTTCTTTCGGAGTTAACCAGAAGGAACGGTTCTTTTTTGTATTGTTTTTAACAAAAGTGTGCAGTACATTACGAATATTGCTTAACTGGGCTGGTGGTTTTTATTTTTTCTGTTGATTTTATTTTCAATAGAACTGAAGGGATAAAGGAAATTACAACCCCCGAAAGAAATACTAAAATGAATTGAAGGTTGATGTTTAACGATAAATGGTTTAGCAACAATGCAAAAGCTATTATAAAAGCATTTGCAGTAATAATTATAAGGGTAACTTTAAAATGACTGGATACCAATTTTAAAAGCCGGTGGTGAATATGGTTTTTGTCGGCGGAGAAAGGAGATTTTTTGTTTGAAATCCTAATGGTCATAACGCGCAAAATATCTATCATCGGGACAATGATAATTGCAAATGAAACTGCAGGTGCTGCCGAAATTGCATATGGTAGGGTTTTAGCGATATTAAACTCATTGAATTTTACAACAAGTGCTGAAACAACCAATCCAATAATCAAAGAACCAGTATCGCCCATGAAAAGCTTATTTCGCCGCCCAAAAACATTATAAATGAAAAACCCCACCAAACTGCCAACCAATGCAAATGAAAGTATTGCAAATTGAATATGCCCTGCTACATAGAACCAGGTACCAAAGACAATGGCAGCTAAAATGGCAAGTCCTGATGCCAAACCGTCAATCCCATCTATTAAATTAAAAGCATTAATGATAACGACCATTGCAAAAATGCTTAAAATCAGGCTTACTCCAAAGCCAATTTCATTTGTTCCAAAAATCCCGTGGAGATATGTAAACCTGACATTCCCAAGTGTTATTAATATGACTGCTGCAAATACCTGTACTAATAATTTTTTTCGCGCGGAAATGTCCATCAAATCATCTTTCAATCCGATAAAAAA
>JBFHJA010000328.1:0-5562 GCA_041596165.1 Draconibacterium sp.
GCCGGCACCCATTGTTACCACAATATCGTAATCGTGGTTATTTAAAATTTCAAGCATCTCTGGTTTTGAAACCAAATGTTTGTCCTGTAGTTTCATCTGGTTAAAAATAATTTCAGATGAAATTCCGCGGATCGGTTCTTCACGTGCCGGATAAAGTGGTACAAGTATCGCAGTATCCAACATATCTAAACTTGCCGCAAATTCAGCGGAGAAATCACGGGTACGTGAATACAGGTGTGGTTGAAATATTCCGGCTATTTTTCTGCCTTTATAGAGTTCTTTAACCGATGAGATAAATGCTTTTAATTCTTCGGGATGATGTGCATAATCATCAATGTAAATGTATTTTTCGTTTTTGAATTGTAAATCAAAACGACGGATAACACCCTGGTAATCTTCCAGTCCACTTTTAATTTCTTCCGGAGATGCGCCTGCCAAAAAAGCAAGAGAAGCTGCGCCAACTGCATTTTCTACATTTAATAAACCTGGATAATTCATTTTGCAGCCTTCAATAACCCCGTTTGGTGTTTTAATATTGAACTGATAAAAACCTCCGTCTGTATTAAGTTGCAGATTTTCCGTAGTAAAGTCAGCTTCCTTATTCAAAGAGTAGGTGTAAATCTTTGCTGTGGTTTTATCTGTATTTAATTCAACCCCTTTCTTTATTACAAGCGAGCCGCCCGGTTGGATTTGCGAAATAAATTTTTCGAACGATTCTACAATTTTATCCTTCTGTCCATAAATATCGAGATGATCGGCATCGATACTTGTTACAAGTGCCAACAGCGGTGTTAGGTGCAAAAACGAACGGTCAAATTCATCAGCTTCGGCGACAATCCAGGGCGATTCAACTTTTGGAAGCAACAAGTTGGTTCCAAAATTCTTTGAAATTCCACCCAAAAATGCTCCGCAACCTTTGTTTGTTTTATTCAGGATATTTGCCACCATTGTGCTGACAGTAGTTTTTCCGTGAGTTCCAGCCACTGCTATGCCACTGCGCTCGTTACAAACAAGTCCAAGCACTTTTGCACGTTTCAACAGCCCAATAGGTTTTTCCCTAAACCACGACAATTCTTTGTGTTCGTCGGGCAAGGCGGGTGTAAAAACTGCCAGTGTGTTGGCAGGATCCCAGTTGCTTGGGATTTTGCGGATATCATCTTCAAAATGAATATCGATCCCTTCGGCTTGCATTGCGCGGGTTAAAGCCGTGGGTGTACGGTCATATCCGGCTACGTTGCGACCAGTAAATTTGAAATAGCGTGCCAGTGCACTCATTCCAATTCCTCCAATTCCGAGGAAATACACATTTCTGATATGTAATAGATTCTTCATTATTTTATTAACTTTTCCACTTCGTCAACAATTGTTTTTGTTGCTTCAGGTTTTGCCAATGTTTTTATGTTAGTTGCCATTAACTGGCACAGTTCGTTATTTTCAACCATTTCAAAAGCGGTTTGAAAAAGCTTTGTATCGATCTCATTGTCGGTGAGCAAAACAGCGGCATCTTTTTCAACAAGTGCCATGGCATTTTTTGTTTGGTGGTCTTCCGAAACATTTGGAGAAGGTACCAGAATAGCGGGTTTCCCAACAAGACAAAGTTCTGAAATCGTACCAGCGCCTGCCCTTGAAATTACTACATCCGCAACTGAGTAAGCCAAATCCATTCTCGACAAAAATTGATGAATTTGCAGGTTTGCAGGTTTTTTATTTTTTAATTCATTTTGAATATTTTCGAAATAAATTGCTCCTGTTTGCCAAATAACCTGAACGCCGGATTTTGCAATTAAATTAATGTTTTTCATGACGGAATTGTTAATTGAACGTGCGCCTAAACTGCCGCCAATTATCAATACAACACGTTCACTTCCATTTAATCCAAAATATTCAAGTGCATCAGTTTTGTCATGCAATTTTGATGTGAGATTTTCGCGAACCGGATTTCCTGAAAAAACAATTTTTTTTGCAGGGAAAAATCTCTCCATATTGTCATAAGCAACACAAATAGTTTTTACTTTTTTGCTCAGAAGTTTATTTGTGATTCCGGCATACGAATTCTGCTCTTGAATCAATGTTGGGATTTTACTGTTTGAAGCTGCCCTCAGCAATGGACCACTTGCATATCCTCCTACTCCAATTGCAATCTCAGGTTGAAAATCTTTGACAATTTTATTTGCCATCGACGAACTTTGCATCAACATTTTGAAAAACGTAAATATTTTCAAGCTCGGTTTGCGCGGAAAACCCATTACCGGTAATCCTACAATTTTGTATCCGGCAGCAGGAATTTTTTCCATTTCCATGCGACCTAAAGCGCCAACAAACAATATTTCAGCTTCAGGATATCTTTTCCTGATTTCGTTTGCTATGGAAAGAGCCGGGAAAATGTGCCCGCCCGTTCCTCCACCACTTAGTATGACTTTTTTAATACTCATTTTTTCATTTCTTCGTCCTCATCGGGCGCATTTACTTGTATTGGTTTTTGCTCAGTTTCGCTGTCAACTTCGTTTTGATGACTGACACTCAATATGCAACCAAAAGCTATAGATGTAAAAAGCAACGAAGTACCGCCCAAACTTATCCAGGGTAAAGGTTGCCCGGTTACCGGTAAAACCCCGCTGGATACACCAACATTAATCATCGCCTGATAAACCATAACCAGCGACAATCCGATTACTACAAAAGCCGGGAATGTTCGCTTCGACTTTCGGACAATAATAATTCCCCTAAAAAAGAAAATCAGATAGAGGAAAATTACCCCGGCACCGAAAATCAAACCGTATTCTTCAACTATAATTGCAAAAATAAAATCGTTGTATGCAGCTGCCATATAATTACTTACGTCGGATTGACCAGGTCCTTTGCCAAAAATTCCGCCCGAATAAATGGCGAGTTTTGCATAGTCGGCTTGTGTTACACCCTGTTCTGAATTGGGGTCGCCATGAATAAACCTGTCAATTCGGCCCTGGATAGTATGAATACGGCCAACGCTATCTGGCACAAAATCAGCAAGTTTATAAATTGCAAAAATTAAAGCCACACCAGCAGCAAAAACCAACAACATATAACGGATTGGGATTCGCCCCACAAACATCATGGAAATAATTGTTGCAAAAATTAGTGCCGAAGTTGAAAAATTGGATAACAAGATCAATCCACATACAAGAGCTGTAAAAATCATGATTTTTCTGAAAGCGGCAGATAAATCTTCACTCGTTTTCTGTTTCTTTCCCAATACTTTTGCTGTAAAAAGTATCAAAGCAATTTTCGCCAATTCAGCAGGCTGAAAAGAGAAAATCCCCAAATTAAATGTTCTTCCGGTTCCTTTTAAAACTCCTGCAAATTTCAAAACCACGGCTGCCATTAACAATAAAATACTTCCATACAGCAGGTAATTCGCGGCAATAGAATAAAATTTCACAGGAAGGACATTCACCATTAATAGAATTACACCCAAACCCGCACCAATAAAAAATACCTGGCGAACAAGATAATGCATCGTATTTCCACCATGAACACGATAGGCCAATGCTCCAGTTGCGCTATACACAATCAATAGCGAAAGCAGCGACAAAAAAACCAGCACAATCCAGATAACACGGTCGCCCTTAAAGTATTTTAAGATTGAGGTTTCCATTACAAATTCCTAACTTTTTGTTTAAATTGAGTTCCTCTGTCTTCGTAATTATCGAATAAATCAAAACTTGCACAAGCGGGCGAAAGCAAAACTGTATCACCGTTTCTCGCCAGATAATAGGCGGCTTTCACAGCTTCGTCCATGCTCGACGCATCAACTATATTTTTAACTACACCTTTAAAAGCATCATGAATTTTTTGGTTGTCTTTGCCCAAACACACAATTGCTTTTATTTTTTCTTTTGCCAGTCCTTTCAACATTGTGTAGTCGTTTCCTTTATCTACGCCACCGGCTATCCAAACAATTGGTTTTCCGATACTCTCCAAAGCATACCATGTTGAATTTACATTTGTCGCTTTCGAGTCGTTTATAAACTCAATTCCGTGTACTTTCAGAAAACGCTCCAATCGATGCTCAACCCCTGTGAAGTTTGAAAGGCTTTCGCGCAATTGGTCGTTACGGATTTCCAAAATCATACTTGCAATTCCGGCGGCCATTGAATTGTAAGTGTTGTGTTTCCCTTGTATAGCAAGATCCAGAATAGACATAATGAATTGGTTTTTGTGTATGTTAATTACTATTTGTTCGTTTTGTACTCCTGCAGAATTTTCGCCTGGTTCGCCCAGGCCAAATGGAATTATTGCAGGAGCTATGTTTCGCTTTTTTATTTCGTTTTGAGTGACTTCATCATCGGCACAAACTATGAAAAAGTCGTTTTTTGTTTGATTTTGAATAATGCAGAATTTCGAATCGATATAATTTTGAAAATCGTAATTGTATCGGTCTAGGTGGTCGGGAGTAATGTTCATTAGAACCGCAATATCTGCCCTGAAATCATACATGCCATCAAGCTGAAAACTACTGATTTCGATTACGTACAAGTCAAAATTTTCTTCTGCCACCTGCCATGCAAAACTTTTTCCAACATTTCCGGCCAATCCAACATTTAATCCGGCATTTTTCAGAATATGGTACAACAGCAAAGTTGTTGTTGTTTTGCCGTTGCTGCCTGTTATGCAAATGGTTTTGGCATTTGTAAATCTTCCGCCAAATTCGATTTCAGAAATTACAGGAATACCTGCCTCTTTAAGCTGAATGATTAATGGTGCTTTGTCAGGAATTCCCGGACTTTTTACAACCAATTCGGCATTCATGATTTTTTCGGTCGAATGCTTTTCTTCTTCAAAATCGATTTTATAATTTGAAAGAACGTTTTTGTATTTTTCCTTGATTTTGCCCAAGTCGGACAAAAAAACAGAGAACCCCTCTTTTTGTGCAAGAATTGCAGCGCCCACGCCACTTTCACCACCACCTAATATTGCAATCCTGTTTTTCAAACTATCTCATTTTTAATGTTGCAATTGTAAGTACAGCCAGTATTATCCCGACGATCCAAAAACGGCTGACAATTTTTGGTTCTGGTATTCCTTTTTTCTGAAAATGATGGTGTATTGGACTCATTAAAAACACGCGCCTTCCTTCGCCATATTTCCTTTTTGTGTATTTAAACCAGCTTACCTGAATCACTACAGAAAGATTTTCGATTACGAAAATTCCACATAAAAGCGGAATCAAAATCTCTTTTCGAATGATGATTGAAAACACGGCCAAAATGCCACCCAAGGCCAAACTTCCTGTGTCTCCCATGAAAACCTGGGCAGGGTAGGAGTTATACCATAAAAACCCAACTGTTGCCCCAATAAAGGCTGCTACAAAAATGGTTAGTTCTCCAATGTTAGGTATGTACATAATGTTCAGATAATCAGCATAAATAATATTACCGCTTACATACGCGAGAACCCCCAAAGTTGCCCCGCTGATTGCTGAAGTTCCTGTTGCAAGCCCGTCCAATCCGTCGGTTAAATTTGCTGCATTAGATACTGCTGTTATTATCAGAATAATTGCAAGTGCATAAACAATCCATTTTA
>JBFHJA010000329.1:0-5562 GCA_041596165.1 Draconibacterium sp.
ACAAAACTCCCGGTGTATATGTCGAGGAAATATCGAAGTTGCCTGCCTCAGTAGCTCCGGTTGCCACAGCAATTCCCGCATTTATCGGTTACACAGAAAAAAGGATAAGGAATGGTAAAACCCTTGCGAATGCTACTCCGGTGCGAATTACTTCCTTGCTCGATTACGAGGAAATATTTGGCGGGGCTTTCGATGAAAATCTTACGGTAACACTCACTGGCGCGAGTGTTGCAGAAGCCGATACTTCAATTGCAGTTGCGGCAGCAACAACTTTATCTCCTTATACATTATACAATAACCTTGTAATGTATTTCGGAAATGGTGGTGGCCCGTGTTATATTGTGTCGGCAGGACTTTATACAGGGTTGGCAATTCCTGCCGATCCTTCAGCACTAATAGGTGTTTCAGACTTACAAGCCGGATTGGCAGCAGTTGAAAAGGAAGACGAAGTTACGCTACTTGTCGTGCCCGAAGCAATAGTTTTGAGTGCAACAAATCGCAAAACTATCAATGACGATATGCTTGCACAGTGCAACAAACTTCAGGACAGGTTTGCAATAATGGATGCTTTATACGATCCAACCGGAACCGTTGATGGCGATGGAATTAATTTCCGTGCTGACGTTGGTACCGATTATCTGAAATATGGAGCAGCCTATTATCCATCCTTAAAAACAACAATCGGTTTGAATTTCGAAAACTCGGGAGTTGCAATTACCGATAGCCGAACTGGTGGAACTTTTACGGGAGGGATGACTCTTGAAAATGTATTGAACGGTGCAAATGTTCCCGTTTCTGCTGTTGGCACAATCACAATTGACGATTTTTCGTTGTTGGCAAATGATATAATAACCATCAATGGGCACGCGTTTACTGAAGGTGTAGCACTTGACTGGCAGGCCGGGGCAACCAATGTTCAGGCCGCAACTTCATTACTCACTGCGATAACAACCTTTGCAGATGCAGCATATACAGCAACAAGGGCTGCAAACGTAATTACAATTACTGCCGTTGCCGGAAGTGCGGGAAACAGTATCGCACTATTGTATACCGATAGTGGAAGTGGAAGCGGAATAACTCTTTCAGGTGCAAACCTAACAGGTGGCAGTGATGGCAAAAAAGCCGATAAAACGCTCTATAACAATATTGTAAAAGAAATCAAAAAGCAATTTGAAGTCACACTTTATCCATCTGCAGCAATGGCTGGTGTTTATGCACGTGTTGATTTCGATCGTGGAGTTTGGAAAGCCCCGGCAAATGTAAGTTTGAGGTTGGTAAAAGATCCATCCGAAATGGTTACCAATTTGCAACAGGAAAACCTGAATGTTGATGCAACAACGGGGAAATCAATCAATGTAATCCGAAAATTTGCGGGCAAGGGAGTTATTGTTTGGGGTGCACGTACTTTGGCCGGAAACGACAATGAATGGCGTTACGTTCCGGTTAGGCGCTTATTCATTTTTGTGGAAGAATCCGTTAAAAAAGCCACAGAGTTTGTGGTTTTCGAACCCAACGATGCCAATACATGGTTACGCACAAAGACCATGATAGAAAACTTCCTTACAAGCTTGTGGCGCGATGGTGCATTGGCAGGTGCAAAACCTGAACAGGCATTTTATGTAAAAGTAGGTTTGGGGCAAACGATGACCGCACTTGACATTCTCGAAGGCCGGATGAACATTGAAATCGGAATGGCCGCTGTCCGTCCTGCTGAATTCATCATCCTGAAATTCTCTCACAAATTGCAGGAATCTTAGAATTAATAACAAAAACAAAAATAAAATTTAGATCAAATGGCAAACTACAAAACACCGGGAGTCTATATTCAGGAGATCTCGACATTGCCTGCTTCAATAGCAGGTGTTGAAACGGCCATACCCGCTTTTATTGGGTACACAGAACGCGCTACTGAAAATGGCGATGATACAAAACTTTTGTTTAAGGCAACAAGGATCAGTTCACTTTTAGAGTATGAGGAGATTTTTGGAGGCCCGAACAACGAAGATATTTCAATAACAATCGCTGATACTTTGGACACAAGCAATGTGCTGACCAACAGGATAATCACTGCATCACTTGCATCTCCTTCCGATTACAAAATGTATTATCAGCTCCAAATGTTTTACAATAATGGAGGGGGTGCCTGTTACATTATGTCGGTGGGGGATTATACCGATGAAGTTGATGCTCCGGCTAATAATTCAGGTGGAATAACAAAAGGGATACTCGATCTTGAAAAGGTTGACGAACCAACGCTTTTGGTTTTCCCTGATGCACATGCTTTGGCTGACGTTAATGCTTATGGTGCGGTTATCAGTGCTTCGCTGGCGCATTGTGCAAAACTACAGGACAGGTTTACAATTGCCGACGTTTATGGTACTGATATGGCTGCTTTTCGTACTGCCATCGGTTCCGATAACATGAAATATGGCGCTGCTTACTATCCTAACCTCAATACAGTTCTCAATTTTGGATATAGCGAGACGGCTGTGAACATTGATACACATACAGAGAATGGTGCAGCGGCAACTGTTGACAATGTTCAAGGTCAAACCTTGACTGCGCTGAGTGCAAGCCATCCAAGTTTATACCGTTCAATCCTTTCAGAAATTAGGAAGTTATATGTTGAATTGTCGCCTTGCGGAACTATTGCAGGAATTTATGCCCGTGTCGATCGCGAGCGTGGTGTTTGGAAAGCACCTGCAAATGTTGGTGTTCGGTCGGTTGTTGGTCCGGTTACAAAAATCACCCACGAGCAACAGGAATTGCTGAATGTTGATGCTTCCACAGGAAAATCAATCAACGCTTTGCGTGTATTTACAGGAAAAGGTACTTTGGTTTGGGGCGCACGTACATTGGCCGGAAACGACAACGAATGGCGTTATGTACCCGTTCGCAGGTTGTACATTTATATCGAGGAATCGGTTAAAAAAGCCACCGAATTTGTGGTTTTCGAACCCAACGATGCAAATACCTGGCTACGCACAAAAACAATGATCGAGAATTTCCTCACAACCTTATGGCGCGATGGTGCACTTGCCGGTGCAAAAACAGAAGACGCATTCTTTGTGAAAGTCGGATTGGGAGTTACTATGACAGCATTGGATATTATGGAAGGCAGAATGAATATTGAAATCGGACTTGCAGCAGTGCGGCCCGCCGAATTTATTATCCTGAAATTTTCTCACAAATTACAAGAATCATAATAATCAGTTTGAATAAAATTTAAATCATTAATACATAAAGTTATGGCTATAAATTATCCAGTAACAGTTTTCCATTTCCAGGTTGAATGGGGTGGAACAAGAATCGGCTTCACAGAAGTTTCGGGGCTGACTGTTGAATTGCAGAATATTGATTACAGGGAAGGTATCTCTCCTGAATATCATGTTACCAAATTTCCAGGTATGGCCCAGTATTCGAATATTACGCTTAAACGCGGGATATTTAAAAGTGACAACGAATTTTTCCAGTGGCTGAACACAGTAAAAATGACAAGTATCGAACGGCGCGATCTTACAATCAGTTTGCTGAACGAAGAGCACGCACCTGTAGTTAGCTGGAAGATAAAGAACGCTTATCCGTGCAAAGTGGAAGGGCCGTCTTTAAATTCCACCGGGAATGAGGTGGCAATCGAAAGCATTGAGTTGTGCCACGAAGGTTTGAATATTGAGTTTTCTTAATAATCTTCTGAAAATCAATTAGCAAATGGCATTATTCTATCCACCGCTCGGTATTCATTTTGTTGTCAGGTTTGAGGGTTTGTTGCTCAAATATCCTGGGATCCCCGATATTGGATTTCAATCCGTATCGGGCATTAACGCAGAAGTGAGTATTGAAGAATATCAGGAAGGCGGAGAAAACAGGTTCAAACATAAATTGCCCAACCCGGTAAGCTATCAAAATTTGGTACTGAAACGGGGAATGTTAATTGGTTCGCAGTTGATGCAGTGGTTCAAAGACTCTACTGAAAACTATGCATTTGAAGCCCATGATATTACGGTTATTTTACTGAACGGCGACCATATTCCAATTCAAGGCTGGAACTTTATAAAAGCCTGGCCTGTAAAATGGGATATTTCAGAATTTAATGCCGAACAGGGGACTATTGTAATAGAAAGCATCGAGTTTGCATATCAGTATTTCAGGCGATTGGACGTCACTTCTATTATTTTTTAAAACGATGAAAATATGATCGAAATCAGAGAATTAGTTATAAAAGCAACAGTAGAAAATTCAGGTAAAAATAATAGCGAGGTTACAACTGATAACAGAAATTCTGAAAGAGATGAAAGAAAAGGCTGCTGTTCTGAAACAGTAGATATGATCCTTCAGATTATCAACGATAAAAAAGAACGCTAATGGGACTATTAAATCTTTTTGATGGATTGGCCGAAGTTGCAAAACTTACAATTGAAGCTTTTGAAGATGCAAATTTCAAAAATCCAAAGGGCGATATTTTTACTGTTATGTATAATCCAAATACATTCAGTCAGAATTATCGGTCAGTTTGGGTAGGTGAAACACCGCAGGGTGGAACAGCTGATAACCAGTCATATCGCAGGTTAAAATCCGACAGTGTTTCTTTTGATTTTCTTTTCGATGGTACCGGGGTTTCGGGAGTCGGAGCCACTTCCATCGATTTGAACCCGGATGTTGGCAAAGTTGGATATGTGCAGGAACAAATCAATGCTTTTCTTGCAATCACACAAGGATTAAATGGATCTACCCACGAACCCAATTTTCTCCAGTTGAGTTGGGGTACGTTTATTTTTAATGGCGTTATGGAAAGCGCCACTGTAACCTATAAACTTTTCCATTCTTCAGGGGCGCCGCTGCGGGCAACAATAAATGCAGTGTTTAAGCAATCTGTTTCACGCACCGAACAAGCTGCACAAGCTCGCTTGAAATCGCCGGATTTAACCCATTTTAGGTTAGTAAAGGCTGGCGAAACATTGCCGCTGATTGCAGAAAAAGTGTATGGTGATTCGAAATATTACCTCGAAATCGCCCGCGTTAACAACATTAATAATTTCAGGAAATTAAAGGCAGGTCAGCAACTTGTGCTGCCACCGATAGAAAAATAGAAGTATGGCTAATTCACGAATAATACCAACACAGGCCGAAACCGACCTTGCAACCTTCACAATCTTGTCGAATGGACAGGAAATTGGAGGTGAAATTGGTATTGAAAGCATTTTAGTTGTCAAATCAGTAAATAGAATACCGACGGCAAGAATTACAATTGTTGATGGAAGCGTGCCACGCGAGGATTTTGAAGTGAGTTCGGGAGATTTGTTTGTTCCTGGAAACGAACTCGAAATCAAAGCCGGTTATCATTCCGATGAAAGCACTATTTTCAAGGGTATCATTACAAAACATGCTATTCAAACGAAAAAAGACAAACCTTCTTTTTTGATCATCGACCTGAAAGATGAAGCTGTAAAACTTACAATCGGCAGGAAAAATAAGTTTTTTGAGGAAGTTAAGGACAGTGAAATTATTGAAGGTATTGTTGGCGATTATGGGCTTACACCTGATATTGAAGCCACAGAAGTTACT
>JBFHJA010000330.1:0-5543 GCA_041596165.1 Draconibacterium sp.
ACTTTTGATTTTACAGCTAATTTTCCCTATTTTAATTCATACAAAAAAAGGCAAATGAATAAGTTATTCCGCTTTCAGTATTTTACTATCGAGAAATTCCCTTTCCTTCACCAGGTGCGGGATTTGGAGATTTTCATCGAGCTTTCACATCTATTATACAAAAAAGGTTATTTGTATGAAGACAGCTTTTTGAATTACCCGAATATGATAAATAAACAAGCGGGATTATTAACATTTGGCAAAAATGATTTAATGGTGCTCACAACCAGGCCACCACTTTCGGATGGAACAATACATAAACGAAGAATTTACCGCACTGGTCACATTTATGAAGTACAAATGCTTGAACAAATTCAATCCTGTTTTATGTCCTTGTCGCGACAGGTAATGTTTCTCAACCATAAAATAGCAACACAAATGCTTGACGGATTTAAAGACAGGTCTTCAATTGAGTTTTATGTCAATCAGAATAAATCGAACAAATCAGCCGGCTATAAGGCAATTTCGGCATTCAATGGCCGAGGGGTAGAACGCGACTGGAAAATCTGGCGCAATATCAGCAAAACACAAAAAAGTTGCGCGTTTATTATTTTTTTCAAAAAAGCGGGAATTCTTCCCAAAATGTTGCATGTTTTCGGAATTGGGGGCGAAGAAGGATTAATATTTTCAAGGATATTAAGAAATGGACTTTGGGAAAAACTTGCAATTAATTTTGATGGCCCGTCACGAATTATTATGGTAGAATTCGAGATTCAAATCCATGAAAAATATCCCACAAACTTAAATTTTATAAACAATTTAAAATACGACGTGATTTTAAACATGGATTTAGAAAAATAAACCGTCATTATTTCGAAACTCCCCCTGTTATCAGCCCCCATTGTTTAAAAATTTCCATTTCCTGATTTCAATTTAAAAATTATTACGACCCCAAAAGAATTACCACTCAAAACGAGCTTTTCTTTTAAAAGAAAAACGGGTGTAAGGCACACTATTTTTGCAGCATAAAAGGTTGTAAGTTCTTTTCAATGTTGATAATACTTAAAATGAGTGCCTATGAAAATAAAGCAATAAAATACAATTAATCAATCGTTTATGTTTGAAAACCGGCGCAATATTTCATACATGAATTTATCAAACCACCTTGAAACTACAAGGGTAAATGCCCGTTCTGAATCGATAACAAACCTCAAAGTAACTTATTTAAAAGTGATAATACAATCAAATTAATATCGTTGCATTATCACAGAAAAACAATCGGGAATTAAAAAAACTAACAAATCATGAACGACCTTGAGAAATTAAAAAACTTAGTGCTTGCACCGTACATTTTAAAATCGACGGCACTAATTTGCGTGGAAAGAAAAGTTGGAGGGAACCAATTCAGACACAGTTTTTCAACCTTGGGAATTTTATTTGACTACAAATATTTTGGGGAAAGCGTACTCTTAAAAGCCGCACTATTGCACGATTTTTTAGAAGATTTTCCACATCTGAGACCTAACGAAATTAGTGGAATTGACCATGAAAGTCCACAAGTAATTGATTTGGTGCTTGAAGTAACAAGGAGACAAAATGAAACCAAAGCCGAATACCTTGAAAGGGTTCTTCAGAAAGGATCCCGGAATGCTTTGATTTTGAAATGTGCAGACAGAATCAGCAATTTAACCGATTTGCACCGCGACACACACACCGATCAAAAAATATCAGACTACCTGAAACAAACCGAAACCTACGTTTTTGAAATGGCCAAAAAAGTGGATACCAACATGTTAAATGAATTGGAAGATCTTGTTGCACGAAGGTGGCGAATTATTGATATTACGGGCGAAGAAAATCCACAAAATTGATGCGCCATGGAAAAAAGAGACAAAAAACTTTGCAACGCTTTGTTTTTATACCAAAACATCTCCTCCGACAAAGAAATCACCCTCGACATGGAAATACTATTAGGCAATAATTCGTTGAATGCGATTAAACAGCTTTTGCAAAAAAAGTTTCCTGTTGAAAACCGTTCTCTCAGAAAACCAGGACTTATCTCAATTATTAACCAACTTTTCAAAGATGGACTAATTTCAAAAAATGGAAATCTGCTAAATATTAAAGCTCGTGAAAATCACATAAAATCATCAGAAGAAACTGAAGTACTTGGGAAATACCTGATTAAAGTTTTACCTGATAATCCTGAAAACGACAACTCCTGGAGTACTTTTTCAGGTGTCAATCAACTAATTTTTGCATACTTAAAAAACTTTATTCAAACTGAACAGAACTCACAGCAACAATTTATAATTTTTGATCGGTTTGTACGATTTCTGATACTTTCAGGGCAATTCAAAAACGCACTTTTAACCATAAAGCTGGTTTCAAAATCTGTTCAAACACAACAGAAAAGTCATTTCAGTACATCAATTTTTACAGCCTACAAAGCAGAAATTTTCAGGATGAAAGGGAAAAATATGGCGGCAGAGAAAATGTTACGGCCTGCAATTCATCGTCTGGAAAAACAAGCACTTCAAAATCAAATCCAACTTGCACAATTGTATGATATTCTTGGGCTTGTGTTGCTTTATGATGATAAACTCCGGTTTTCGGAAGCCGAAAAATACCTGCAACGTGCTTTGGTAATCAGGCAAATTAACTTCGGTTCAAAACATATCTCAACCATTTCAAGCAACTTTCACATGGCTGAATATTACAATCAAACGGGAGCAGGGAACAAAGCTTTTGAGTGTATAAAAAATAACCTTGAACATTTGACGCCATTAAAAAACAGATATTTTGAAGCGGTTGCAAACGATATAATGGGGCTCGCATCGTTTTACATTGGAAATAAAACCGAGGCAATCGAATACTGCGAAAAAGGATTATTAGCACGTCGTAAATTTCTAAAAAAAGGGCATCCTTTATTACTCGAAAGCCTGCACAATGTAGGTTATTTGCTTTTTCTTTCGTCGAAACCAAATGAAGCCATTGAATATATTAACCAAACCTATGCTGATTTTAAAAAAGCCTTTACACCTGAACATCAGAATTATACAATTACTGTTGGTGTTACTGTAATTTGTAATATGTCGCTGAACAAAATAGATACGGCAGAAAAAATACTTGTAAAAGAAGCCGATGCCTTGTTGAAGTTTCCGCGTGAAAACTATAAACTTTATTCGGTTGCATTGGAAGAATTGATCCGCTATTATCGAATTGAGAATCTACAGTTAAAAGAGAAAAAATTAATAAGAATCTACATTAAACTATTAAATAGCAGAAGATTAAAATTTGACCAAAAGTATTATAATATGCTGAACAGGTATTTTAAACTTTTACGAATTGCGGGGTCATTGAATGAAATAGCCTGGGTGAAAAAAGAGCTTTCATCATGTTTATTCAATGAACTTCAACAAAAATTAAATACGCAAAAAATTTCTGAGGATGAAATGAATTATTACGGCGTAACATTCAAAAACTCATTTAATGATTACGACAGGGCTGAAGAATGTTATAATTTAAGTTTTAAAATTAATCCTGAATACTCAATTACACACAGTAATTATGCTTTATTGCTGACAAGCATAAAAGGGGAACATGATACAGCTGAGCATTACTATATAAAGTCGATAAAACTTGATCCTTTAAACGATGTGGCAATTGGTAATTATGCCTTATTTCTGCAAAATATCAGGAAAAAATTTACCGAATCGGAAATATGTTACCTGGAAGCACTCGCACTTAGTAATAACGACAGGTGTACACTTGCAAATTATGCATCTTTAAAACTCATTCAGGGTGATTTTGAAGAGGCTAAAAAACTGGCTTCAAAATCTTTAAGGCTTTGTATTCCGGAACCTAACCGATATATGGCAAGGGTACTCCTGATTTTTATTGTTATTCGAATGTTTGAATGCAAAAATTATGAGGATCTACTGGGACAAATGAAATTTCTGTTTGCATATGGAATGGAACACGTTACGTGGGACAACCGGGAATTTATGGCCGTATCAAAAAAAATACTTTGTGCTGATGAGTTCGACCTTGTACAAAAAATATTTAATACAATCAACGATTATAACTGTTTTACCGAACTTTGGAAATTAAATGAATGGAAAAAAATTGAGCCATTACCTTTTGTGAGCGCATATAATTCTCCATTTGAATAAAAAATTAAACCCGCTTAACATTTAATAAATTGCTAAGTGGGTATAACTAACCAATGTGAATTCACCCAGCCGAAATCAATTTAATATTAACGACCCGTCCATTTTTTTAGCGAATCAGGTATCAGCTTGTTGTTATCGCAGGCATATTTGTTTTTCCTTAAAAAATTATCAAGATCTTCCTTCATTTGACCTTGAAAAGCACGATCCTTGATTGGATCAATATTCATATCAGGTAATAGTTTGTACAGAATGTTGTTGGCAATAAAATCTTCAGCATTCACAAAATCAAGGATCTCATTTTTATTCCTCATTAACGGATAAGCATTCAAACTGCGAAATGAATTTGAATTATCCAATCCATGCCCAATCCATGAAGCAAGTGTTGGGCGTGAAATATATTTTTTGCCGTCAAGGAGCGCAATCAAGGAAGGAGTAATATCAAAATGAGTAACAACCGAAGAAAATTTCTCAGCTCTTTTCAGCATTGGCGAATACACAATCAGCGGAACATGAAATCGGTCGATTTGAGTACTGACAGGGATTTCAGGCATTCGGTGATCACCGGTGATGACAAAAATCGTGTTTGCAAAAGAAGGTTCTTTGCGAACTTCGTTAAAGAAATATTGGATTGATTTATCAAAATAAAGAACTGTTGAAAAGGGTTTACTGTACTGATTGTTGAATGAAATTGTCTTTTTATCCAATTTTAGGTTGCCCAATCTTTGCTGAAAAAGATCTAAGTAATAATCCTGGTTTTGGATATTAAATGGGTCGTGCATTGCAACTGTAAGCAGTACATCCATGCGCGGACCTGCCTGGTTTGAATTTAACTCTTCCAGATAGCGCCTAAATATTTCTTTATCGCCAAACCCCCATGTAAAACCTCCGGAATTTGCAGGTAAAGTAGCGTAATTCCCACCAAACTCAGGTCTGTCAATAATTTTGTCAATTCCCTGGCGGTGCAAAAAAGCATCCATGTTGTCAAAATCTGCTTCGCCACCATATACAAATGAACTGAAGTAATTCGCCTGCTTTTTTAGCAAACTTATTAAACTAATATGATCGGGCATTTTGTCTTCCAATTCAGCAAAACCATGATTTCCAAATGGTACAGAGGCAAGAGTTGAAGGCAAAACTTCAAAAGTACGCCCTGAAGTGCTCAGGCAATTTTCCCAATACAAGCTGTTTTCCATCAACGAATCAAGAAAGGGTGTGAAGCTACCAAGATACGCGTCTTTACCGCTGTAGGCACGCCCTAAACTTTCAACAATTATCAAAACTATATTCGGAGGAGTTTCGCCCAATTCAAAATACGGACCAAGTATATCAGGAGTTGACTCCTCGTGCAAAAACGGATAATCAGGATCAACATAGTTAAATGGGTTTATG
>JBFHJA010000331.1:0-5522 GCA_041596165.1 Draconibacterium sp.
TAATCCATCACCGTCATTGTCAATTCCATCGTTACAAATTTCAGGTTCGTAAATAAATACAGACTCAGATTTTGTACATCCGCTTGCATCGGTTACTGTTACTGTATAATTTCCGTATTTCAAATCTGTAAGATCTTCATTACTGCTGCTAAATCCGTCAGGGCCAATCCATTGATAGCTATAATCTGGTGTGCCTCCGGCGGTAGTAATATCAATAGTTCCGTTACCAACCAGAGGGTCGTCATTTGTGTCGTTGATTTTTATTACTGATACTGTTAAGGCTGAAGGTTGGGTTATGGTGTAACTACCCGAAGTAGTACAGCCATCAGCATCGGTAATTACAACCGAATAATTACCTGCACCAATATTCAACAGGTTTTGCGAAGTATTACCTGTTGACCAAAGAAATGACAATGGAGTTTTTCCACCACTTACCTCTAAATTTATAGCTCCATTTTTAACCCCATTACAAATTATGTGTGTTAGCGAAGGAGTGATAACAACAGGAATTTTTGCTGCTATAACTACATCACCCGTTGTTATTTCACATGCACCTGTTCCTTTTATAGTTGCTGAATATGTTCCGGGTTCAAGCCCTGTAATTGTGGAATCAGTTGTTGCAATAAAAGGATTACCATCTTTCAACCATGTATAGGTGTATGGAGGTGTGCCGCCGGTTACAACAACATTAATTGTTCCGTCGTTTGCATTGCATGAAGTGGTACTTGTAATAACCGGAGGTTCATTTAAAAATGGCTTGCTGGGATCAGAGGTAACTACAATATCCCTCACCTGTACCGGACAATTTGTAGGTAATGTAACCGTGACAGAATAATTTCCGACTTTCGTTGCCTCAACTTCGTACGGATTGGCAGTAGGTAAAAAATTACCGTCGAGTGTTGACCACTCATAGCTTACGTCGGTTCGGGAAGGAACTACAGTAATGATTGCAGAAGGGTTATCACAAGAAATTTGTGTACTTGAAATTTCAAGCAGAAAATCGGGCTGGCCCCACTCAAATGGCCCGGCAAAATCTTTTAATTGAGCTGTAAACGAAGCTGAAGCCCGGGTTTTTACAACAAATGAATTAATTGGGAAATAACATGGATCTTGTCCCGACAGAGAGGAATGATCCATTCCGAGAGTTGTCATGTTAATACCTACTTCAGCTAACGAAGAGGGTGCATAACTATCTTTCCATATATTGGTTTTAGTATTTTTTGTTCCCCATGGTGGTGCAAGTGGCGACTCATTACTCATGTTAACATATCCGCATATTTCACCTGCTCCAAGAGGTTCAATGCCTGCATAGCCGTATGGCGATCCATTGTAAGCGCCATCAAAAGTGCCTGTATACTTGAAAGTCAGTGGGGATTTTGTCATCCAGTCTGTTCGGCTAACCCAAATACGTGTTTCAACTTCGGTGCCTGTGCCGGTTAAAGCCACACTAAAAATAAAGTCCCCTACTTTACTAATTTTAAATTTCCCGGGAGTTGTTGTACTTTCTTCGAAATTGTAAGCGGTATGACCTAATTGTGGACCCCCGGAGCTAAAACCTGATCCATCAGTATATTGTAAATTATCTACATAAAACTCAAAGTCCATATATGATGTACCGCCCGGCTCTGCCATATTAAATAAACCGACAAACCAAAGATCATCGAATAATGTACCACCAACCCGGAACATGTGGCCACCTACATCAATAATATCGTTTTTACCCAATACATTTGAAATTCCCGGACTCCAAATGGCAGGATCTTCACCATTTTTACTAGCTTGGGTGTACGATGTATTGTCCCGGTAACCTGTACCCCCAAAATGGTCGCGTGCAAACAAAGCATCAACTAGAATCTTGTTGTTTACAATTGTTACTTTTGGGTATGCCTGATTTCTCTTGTATTCCGGATTTTCTTCAGTCTGTAAAATTGACTTTAAAGTGTTTACATCTGCTTCATTAATTACACCAATGCCAGATACGCCTGTAAACCAGTCATTCGAATTAAAGGCAGGTGTACCAGCTCCATATTCCACTGTTCCTGAGTATAAACCAGCATCAATTCCCCAGTCTCCGCTTACGCAACCGCTATTGCTGATTTGTGCTCCCAATTGCACTGTCGCAGTCACAGAAAAAAGAATAACAAGAAATAAGTTTGTTATCTGTTTCTTGTTTGTAAATAGGATATCATGATATTTCATTTTTGTAATTATTTTACCGATTGATAAATTATAATTCCCTAAATATCCACTTAAATAAGAATTATTTCCTTCAATTGTTTTTTTCATTTTCCAGGTGTTTTTTTTTAGGTATTAGAAATCAATCATTAAATATTTAGAATGTTATTTGGAGAATCAGAAGCAATAAAGCTGCCGCTAAAATAATGAAAAAGCCAGCAATATATTACAAATGAGCATTGAATCTTAGAATCTGTGCTAAAAGACTGTTTTTTTATATTGTATTTTATGTCCGTTAAAGGGATGGAAAGATTTCCAATAATTTTCATATTTTGAATTATTCTGTTAGAATTTTGAATCTTTTTTGCTGCATTCATTAGTTGAGTTTTTGTATTAAACTGACTTGTTCATGAAAAAAGAAGATATGTTTATTAACAACCAGCCGGGTTTTTAAACAGAAAAAGATAAAGAGAGATGAATTAAACAGAAACAAATAACGATGGAATAAATAGCAAATATGCTGGCTATTGTAATGGTATTCATTGCATTTTTTACAAGACACAATGATTCCAACGATTCGTTTCCTCATTTTACAGGTTTTTTAATTTAATGATATAAAAACTGCTTATCACCGGTTATTTGCCCGGCCATCTTCAACGTCTAAAATATTCGGCGCGAACATAACATTAAATCTTACAGGAAAAGTATTTTTTCAGGTTAGCAATAGGTAAACAATAACTTCGATAATTAATTGATATAAAGAATTAAACTTAGTGCAAGATGGTAACTTAGCTTATTTTATAGGATTATTGAATGTATTTTATTCGCAGTTACCTGTTATTAAAATTTCATTAAATATCCTGTAAGGTTAACCTTATTTTCAATTTGAAGTTTTTTTCTGAGTCTTGATCTTGAAACTTTTAAGCCATCGGGCGATAAATGAAGAATGGCAGAAATTTCTTTAGTATTAAGGTTTAAACGAAGAAGTGCTGCCAGTTTTAATTCTGCAGGCGAAATGTTAGAGTGTTTTTGAACCAACCTTCTTTCAAAGTCAGGATGCGTTTTCAGAAATGATTCGTTGAACTGGTTCCAGGTTGATTCAAGTATTCTTGAGTTCAGAGACTTTTTTAAATCTTCTATAATTGTGATGTCTTTTTGAACTTTGCTTTCTATTTTTGATACTAACTCAATCACGAAATGGTTCATCTCGGCAAGTCGCATTGTATTTAACAGTAATTCTCTTTCTTTTCGTTCCAGTTCTTCCCTGTAAAATACTGATAACTGATAAATTGAATTTGCACGGGCCTTTAACTCCATAGAATCAAAAGGTTTGCGAATAAAATCGATAACTCCAGCGTTGTATGCAGTAAGCAGATTGTCCATATCAGTCATGTAACCCGTCATCATAATAATTGGAATATTTTTGTTTGCCGGGTCATGCTTGATGGCCTGAACTAACTCAAGTCCGTTCATCCCCGGCATATTCCAGTCGGTAATTACAAAATCGGGAGGATTTTTGTTAAATTGAGCCATTGCCTCGTTTCCATCACCGGCTGACTCAATGTTAAAATCCTTTGATAATATCGCTTTGATTACTTCGATGGTAATTGTATCGTCATCAACCACCAAAATTGTGCCCTTTGTTTTTTTTTCCAATTTATTCATTTTGAGATGGTAAACTAAACGAAAAATTACTTCCCTTCCCTGGTTTACTTATTGCTTTAATTTTGCCGCGGTTCATTTCAACAAATTCTTTGCAAAGTACCAATCCAAATCCTGATCCTTTTTCACCTTTTGTACCAGGTGTTGTAAATGTAATTTTTTCGTCGAAAATGTTTGCTAGCTTTTCGGGCTCGATACCGACTCCATTATCTTCAATATTGATTTCAAGGTAATTCTTTATGTGTGTTGAGCTAATTTTTATAGTTCCGTTAACATTGGTAAATTTTATCGCATTTAAAACCAGATTTCTGATAACAATACCAATCATGTCGGAATCGTATCGCGCTTTAATAGAGTTGTTTATGTCGATATCAATTTTTATATTCTTGTTATCGGCAAAATTTTTAAGTATCGCACAATTTTCCGAAATATGCTGTGCCAGATCAAATTCCTTTGGTTGAACGTTTATTTCATGAAGTTGGCTTCGGCTCCAGTTAAATAAATTTTCAAGCAGAAAACGGGTAGATAACGACAGCTTTACCATCTCATCCAGGTATTTCTTTTTAACTTCACTTTCGGTGGTACTATCAGCAAATTTAAGCAGTTGAACATAGTTGAAAAGGTTTCCCAGCGGGCCTCTCAAATCGTGAGAAATGATTGCGTACAGTTTGTTTTTACTCCTCACCTGTTCGCTCAACTCATCGTTTATGGAAGTGGTAATAATTATAATCAGGTTGAAGGTTAAAAGAATCATTAACACGCCTGCAATTGCAACTAATAAAATAGTAGCTACGTTTTCACCAACCGGATCGACCGGCTTATACAATATTCCCAAAACTCCTCTGGTAATTTGCAAAACAGCATAAAACAAATAAATACCCGAAGTAATTTTAAAAATGTTGTCGAGTGATTTCCGAGGGCTTTTTTGCAATTCGAAAGCAGAAACTAAATACAAACCCGCACCAATAAATGCGTTCAAACTGAATCGAATCCAGATTACATTGTAAAATAATGTGAATATTATAATGTTTATTGCTGCCAGAACCGGAATTCCAAACATAATTAACTTTTTTACTGGTTTTCCGCTAAAAACCCAGAACCCAGCAAGGAATAAACAATCGCCACCCAATATAAATACATTTAAAAAAAAGGAAAAGGTGAAATCAACTAATACCGGCACAGAATGAGGCATAAATGCATAAATAATTATTCCAATGGCTGTTATGATACTTCCATAAGCCCAGTATCCGATACCTTTAAAATTTGGTGTCTTTGTTTTGAGAAAAAAAATTAACAAACCCAGCAAAAATTTATTGATGCCAAGAATTAGCAATAAAGTATGAAGATTTGTTACGAACATGAAAAATTGTGTTGCTATATTTTAAGAATGCAAATATATGACAGAATGGTGTTTTTGAATACCAATTTGTCTTTTTATGTTAACATAATAATGTGGCATTGTGATGTGTATTTCCCCTCAGTTCTTAAATAACTAAATTCAATGAGTGAAATAATTGTTCCCGGTGCTGGCATTATTGTAAGTGTTGTCGCCATAGACCTTTCCAAAAACCATGATGTAACTGGCGCAGATATCAATCCTGAATTATTTTAAAAGTTTGCAAATTACACAGGCATTTAAACCATTTAAGCTGATTTGATGCATCTGAACAATAAAATCGATTATA
>JBFHJA010000332.1:0-5517 GCA_041596165.1 Draconibacterium sp.
ACATTAAAATCGTCGCCCTGAAATTCCTGTGCAAACTGCCGGCTTAAAACAATCTGAAAAACATCGCCACGGTAACAATGTTCTTTTCCACGGGTTACCATTTGTTTGTAATCGTCGTCGGTAATGTTTGAAGTCTCTTTTCCAAGAGTTTCAAATTTGGCGGTTGAAAAATTAAGGTTTACAAGTAAATGATGAATGTAATCCATTTGCGACGATTCATTGTCCAACAGATTCTCAACAATGTGAATTATATTTTTGTGGTGGTCGATAGCGATTACATATTTATAAAAACAGTATTTCACTTCAGGGATCTGGTATTCAGCCTTTTTTTCTGCCGTAAATTTTATGTTTTCAAAATGTTGAATGGCATCGAAATTTACATACCCAAAAAGCCCGTTTGCAGGTAATTCTATTTCGTTTGAATCCACATTAAAGGTTTGGAAAAAACTTTCAAGTTCGTTGTCTAAACTCCTTTCTTTTGAAAGAGTAAAATTTTCAACTTCTTTGCCAGGCAGCTTTTTTATTACTTCGCCATTGTTTACTTCAAAATCGGCAACCGGATTGAAGCAAATAAATGAATAAGCATTTTCGTTGCCATGGTAATCGGAGCTTTCGAGCAAAATTGAATTTGGGTAAAGCGTGCGCAACCTCAGGTACACGCTAACAGGCGTAACTGTGTCGGCCAAAATCTTTCGTACAATGGGTTTAAAATCTAATCTTTTCATTCTTTTATTTTTTTTCTTTTCTGTTAATTACTTATAAAGAGGCAGCAAAAAAAACGGCTCACCGTGAATTCGATGAGCCGTTTTCTTTTGCTTTTAAGCAATGGCATCCCCTCTCTTCACAGTTGTAAAAAGTTGTTTTGCCACCACCAAAAATTATTATTCAAATTCATATTCTATCATTAAAAAAAACCTACTCATTGAAGGAGTAGGCTCATTTTTGAAATATTTTAAAAAATACCAATATGGCTATTAACTCCTGACTTACGTAAGAAGACCCCACCACGGAAGCCATATTGTATTTGTATCTTTAATCATTATTATATAAAACTTCTGCAAATATGTGCTTTTTTCTTAAAAAACAAAATAAAACGAGTTTAGTTTTTTACATTTTAAGGCTTAGAAATGATATTTATTGTGCCAAAGTAAATTTAAAACTAACTCCAATATTTGTACTCGAAGTTGCGAACGATAGTGAAGTATAAGGCGTGTTAATAATTTTATCGAAGAAAACGCGCATTTGAAAACGGTCGCTCAACATGTAATCGGCGTAGGTTTTTATAGTAAAAGCACTTTGTCCTGCGGTAAGTTGATCTTCGTCTTCATCCAACTGCCGAAGGAGTGTCAAATTTTTTCTGTATGAAAAGTCGGCGCGAATATTCAAATCATTGGAATATGCCTGCTGCGATTTTTTTGTTTTGATGATCAAGTCCATTTGTGTAAAACGATACCCTATGCCAATAGTATATTCATTACTCAGTGTTTCGGTGAGCTGGCTGTTGGCAAAAGCCAGTTGCAAACTCCTTGATCGTTTGATTTCGCCGCGTGTTGTGAGGTCGCTCATCCACATAATATCGACATTTATAAGCGGGCTGAATGATTCCATAATACTTACCGAATTAAAGTCGTAGGCTGAGATAAAATTATCGGCAATATCCCGGATGTAGGTAAACCCGTCATTTTCTTCCTGGTAATTCAGGTTAGTTATAAAAGAACCAACTGAGTAAGTTGAACGGTAAGCATGCGTAAAGTTCAGCGAGCGGATATACTTGTTTAATCCAGGGATTTTTGAAACCATACCTTCATAACGTACACTCCAGTTGGGTCTCATAAATTTAATCGACGGAAACATTCCAAGAGAAACTTTCTCGGGATCTTTATTCTGATAAGCTGCTAAAAACGCCGGAACAAGTACTTCTACTGAATTTGGGCCGAAACCATCAGGATAATTTGGGAAGTCGGAATTTGGCGAAGTGGGATCGTACCCAAAACCATTGTCGGCAGGGCGCTGAGCTGCCAGACGATGGGCAATAACTGTGCGGTTTGCCTTTAATTGTTCAAATGCATCCGACTTGTAATTATTATCTTTATTAAACTTGGAAAATGCAGTGCCCCATGTAATTGTTGACATACTAAAGTTCCCCGACTCGGTATAACTGTTTGCATTGAAATTTCCGGTAGAATAATCGTAATTATAAAACTCAGTGGTATTTACGGCAAACGCGCGATCTGAAGTAACATCGATTCTTAAATCGGGCAATGGCTCAATGGTTGTTCTTAAACTTATTCGTTCACTTATTGTAAACAAGTAAGGAGTATTTAATGTAGAGTCATTTGTTATCCAGCCATATGACGATGCTTTTTTAGCAAAATCGCGATCCTGCCAGCCCATGAGGAATGGAAATCCGGGGGCATAACTGGAAGGCACATTGTAGCCAAAACTTGGATCGGCCGAATAATTTCCACCACCAAGAAATGCTGGTTCGGGTAGAAAACCAGGTAAAACAGTACCACCGCTTTTATTGTATGTAATCGAGAAATTCTGTACACCAATTAAAACGCGGGTTGATAAGTCAAGTACATCTTTGAACAATGTTTGATCACCCGGTTTTCCTGAAACAGTAAGCATAGCTTGAGTCGCCGACTCCACTGGTGTAATCTCAATCACATTTGCATCAATATAATTTACTTTAACCGGTATTACTTTACCCTCGACACCTGTAACAATAACCTTTAATTTCTTTGTATTGAGTTTATGCATAATCTTTTGAACTGCATTTGCCTCAAGTTTAATATTGCTGGTATAGGTTTGTTCCTTCGACTTTATTGGCGTCACTTCTTTTTGCTGATTTTGCCTGCCACCACCCTGTTGCTGGTTTAAACTTCCTCGGGTGCGACTTGTCCTTCTGAATTTATTGTTGACTTCCTTAAAATAAGGTACTTTATTATATAAACTTGACAGTGTCATGTTCCCGTTTATTTGCCAGTTTTGCGAATTCTGAATCGTGTTTCCCAGATTAATCGTATCGGCAGTAATTGGACCGGCAAGCCAGTTGTAGGTACCCTGGTAACGAATTGTGGACGACACAAAATTTAAAGATTTAATCTGGTTCAACGGGACATTGTACGATACATTTACATTATGATTATAAGTAGTTGGCCGTCCCAATTCAAAAAGGCTGTTAAGAATTGAGTCTTTTTTCCATTGATAATCATCATCATTCTTATTAATTCTACCCTCTGGTTCGTCAATCCTATTAATTCCCTGTGATGAGAAATCGACCTTTAACGCTCTCGACACATCATAGCGTAAATCGAAATAGCGGTTCCAAAGAAAGTCTTTTTCATACGTTGGCGTTAGCACATAACTGGGATTTGTTATGTTTCGTGTTTTTGTTTCGTGGTAACCCCTGTATAAATCTGTTCTGAAAGAAATTTGCGTGGGCAGCGGATAAAAATTAAAAGCACCAATTAATTTTAACGGTCCCTTCTGCAAAACTTTCACTTTACTTAAAGGTTGAACCAATTTCGGGCGGCTGCTAAAGTTATAGGAAAACATAGCCCTATGCTGTTTGTCTAAATCTGCTTCAGTGTTGATATCCCTTTTGGCAGTTTCGTTGTAAGAATAGGTAACAGCAAAATTTTCAGGATCCCATAAATGTGTTTTTTCCTTCATGGTTTGGGGTTCAATTTTCACGTTTGTGAAGTTGATGCTTTTACGGGTTACCAAATCCTGCGAAATAAATTTAATCGAATCCCTTTCATTTTGCGTTGCTGCATTTTTCAATGATTCGGAAAGTTCAATATCAGGTTTTAAAGGGTCGTATTTGGGATTTTGGGCACTGCGTGAATAACCATAATAAAAAGGCAACCTGACTCCCATTTTTTCGGGAAAGAAACGCCCAAAATCGAGAGATGTGGCCACATCGAATTCGTTTATATCGTCAATCTGGCGACTTGTTACGTTTTCGTTTATACTCCCATAACCGGAAGTACTTGTGCGCCCCGCAAAGGTAAAACTACCTAAATCGGCAAGCCGGGTCGTTAAGCGAGCGTTGGCTGCCCAGCCGCCATCATCATCCGAATCAGACAACCGCAGTTCGTTAACCCACACTTCAACGCTTTTGGGCCCGGTATTAAGTTGACCTTTTTTATTCCGGATACCCATCATCATTACCTGAACATTGCCAAGGTTAGGACTACCTTTTATTTTGACTTTATTCTGGTTTTTATTCCAGTCCTCGTGAATTACCTCGTAAATATCCTGAATAGAAACAGATGAACCTGAGTTCCGAATTTCATCGTCCCGTGCTAATTTCGCATCCGTAAATAATTCCAGGGGAACATCGATCCGGTTATCATCGGGCCAAACAAAATAACGGTCGCTTTCAATATCACCATTGTAACGTCCGTAAGCTGTCAATTTCAGTGGTAATTCGTATTCATAATAGTTGTAATTATAATCGGATCCCAGTCGTACAAAAAAGTAAAGTTCATCGTCTGACAATGGATATTCTTCGATTTGCTCAGCATGAACTTCGAGTTTTAATTGCCGGTACCTCCTAAAATCCATGTTTATGGATTTGTATGCAGCTCGTGCATCTCCTTGTTCAAGTTCGGTTACTTTTAACACCATCGATTGTTCGTTTAACTGCTGGAGTTGGGAATTTGACGGGTCAATTGTCCGCGAAATTCCGGGTGGTAAAATATAGTTCACAGGTTCGCGGCTACCGTTTTCTTCAATACTTACTGCTGAAACATTAAAATCGGCATTTGGAGAAATAACATCCAAATCACCAAGATCACGGGTGTAGGTACGCCAGTCGGCACGAACAAGATCGAGTTCTGCAAAACGCAAAAAAGTAGAATCCTGAAAACCACGCATAAACATGCGTAAAAAGCGAATTGATTTAAAATCGCTTATATTACCCACTGTTTTATCCGGGTCTTGAATTGGCACTTTAAACTGATACCAGTTAACTTCACCAATATCTCCATTCTTAAGCTGAACCCGGCCTTTTTTGATATCGGTAATAAAGTTTTGCCCAAGCACCATATCACTTTCGCGGATACTGATTTTATATTGGTAGTAACGTTCGTATTCGTTCAGAGTATTGTCGCTGTTTATATCTTCTACATCGGGAATTGTTGATGCTGAAGTTGGGTAACTTTCCGGCGACATATCAGTAGTTGGAGAGTTTTTGTCAGGACCATTAAATCTTTTGTAGCGCTGTAAAATATCAAGACCTTGATCATCATAATCGGATCCCCTGTAGTAATGGTAGTTATCGCTGGCCGGGTCAATTGAAAGACTATCCAAAACTTTAGGGGTTACTTTTGAACTCAAGTTTTTCAAATAATTGGCAAAGTAGCTTCTTTCATCGTCATCATTTAATCCATCAAAACCAATATCCTGATAAACTCTGGAACTTGAATTATTGTCGAAAGCGTTTACAAGCGATTGCAATGTTGAAACCCGCCCCCAAACTGTTGAATCTACATCAGTTAAGGTTGC
>JBFHJA010000333.1:0-5513 GCA_041596165.1 Draconibacterium sp.
GGTTCGAAGCCAATCTGAACCCGAATTTTTATATTCGTCAAAGTAAAGACTCCCGATTAATGGGGGTTCTTACACCTCAGATTATCATTCGCATGTTTCAGGAAGAGTCTTTTCCGGTGCGCACACCCAGTTATATGCCTCAAATAACTTTGTATTATTTGCTGAATGAAAAAGTTGGTTCACAAAACCTGAATTTGTATGGCAGGATAGGGCATCATTCAAACGGGCAGGAAGGAAATTTTTATTTGGATGACGGAAGTTTTAATTTGAAATCAGGGAATTTTGCCACTAACTTTTTTGAATTGGGCATTATAAAAACCAACGTTAACAAGCGTTTTAATGCCTACCAGTTTTTTAAAACGTCTTTTGAAGTACATCCTGAAAATTTAGCTCAAGATGAACTTGAGGGAATATACAGCTGGTACAGATGGCACAATTCATTCTCCATTTTTAAGATTGCTTCAAATAAAGAAAAAGTTGATTCACAAAAACCGACCATATCAATAAAAGGGGAAACCACCTGGATGTTTGGCGATTACAATCAACTTGCTGCGCTTTCAGTGGAAAGGTTAAACCTGAGCCTGACGTTTTACTATCATCCAGAATTCCTGGAAGACATTGGACTTTTTGTTCAGTATTACCACGGCTCCGATTATTACAATATGTATTTCAACCACCGATTAGATGTTGTTCGATTTGGACTGATGACAGAAAAATTAAGGTTCTGATTTTCATTAAAAAATTTAATGATGGGAATTTTGAAAATAAAAAAAGGCGGGAAAATTATTCCCGCCAAATATTTTAAGCCGCAATACCGGCAAAAGCTTTTGAAAGTACATCGGGGTACATCTCCTTAAAATTCTCGTTGCACCATACAAAAAGCTCTCGAACCTGATCCTCTTCAACCCAGCCAATACACTTATTTAATTCTTTATTAAACAAGTCGCGACTGAAACTTACTTTTGGTAAAATAACTTTTGCATATTCCAACATAACACTAAATTTTTTAAGTTGCGTTATGAATATAACAAGTTTAATTTAATTGAAGTATGTCAAATAACAGGGTTTAACATTCATTAACTGAAAAAGACTTTTTTGTCCTTTTGTATCCTTCTGATAATTTGAAGTTTACATGTAAAATTGTTAAACATGTTTTACAACAGCTTGATAGATTGAACTTTCTATTTACCAAACAGAACCTGTTTTTATGTATTTAGTGTTTTAATTTCTTTCACAAAAGCCGAAATTGATTCTTCTATTTGTAATTCAGGATTGAATGATTTTACAAAAGCACTTCCAATAATTGCCCCGTTTGCATATTTGCAGGCATTTGCAAATGTTGCATTATCAGAAATCCCAAACCCTATTAACCGCGGATTTTTCAAATCCATTTTTTGAATCCGTTCAAAATAACTGATCTGAAAATCCTCCACCTTTTTGCCAGTTCCGGTTGTTGATGACGATGAAACCATGTAAATGAAACCCGAACATGCTGCATCAATTTGCCTGATGCGGTTTTCGGAAGTTTGCGGCGTTATAAGCAAAATATTGTGCAAATTGTTTTTCGCGAAAATGTCCTTGTATTCACCTTCAAATTCATTCAATGGGAGGTCTGGAAGAATTGTGCCATCTATTCCAATTTCAGCACATTTCTCACAAAAACGCTCGACACCAAATTGATAAACCGGGTTGAAATACCCCATTAAAACAAGTGGTATTTTCACCGATTTACGTATGTCTTTTAGTTGTTCGAAAAGCAGTTCAAGGCTCATTCCGTTTTTTAGTGCGGTTTCGCTACTGCGCTGTATTGTTGGTCCGTCAGCAGTTGGATCGGAAAATGGGATACCAATTTCAATAAGGTCAACACCGTTTTTTTCAAGTTGTAGAATAATTTCAACAGTGTCGTTCAATTTGGGGAATCCGGCTGTAAAATACACCGAAAGTATGTTTTCTTTTTTTGTTTCGAAAAGCTTGTTGATGCGGTTCATTTTTTCAAGAATTGTCGGAAGTCGGGAGACCGAAGACCGAAGTTTTTTACTCACTAATAAAATCTCATTGCTTATTACTGAAAATCAATACCCAAAATACTCCAGATACGTTTCCATATCCTTATTTCCACTTCCCGAAAGGTTGATAACATTCACATCATCGGGGTTCATTTTAATTTTTTCGAGTGCTGCCAGTGCGTGCGCCGATTCCAGTGCCGGAATAATTCCCTCTTTTTGGGTTAGGAAAAGGGCAGCTTGCAAAACTTCTTCATCCGTAGCGGCAAGAAATTTAGCCCTTCCTGTTTTAAATAAATGGGCGTGCAGCGGACCAATTCCGGGGTAATCCAGGCCGGCAGAAATGGAGTACGGCTCAGTAATTTGTCCATCCCGGTTTTGCATAAGGATTGTTTTTGCCGAATGCAAAACACCCGGTGAACCAACCATCAGAGTTGCAGCAGTTTCCTTTGTTTCCACCCCTTTCCCAGCAGCTTCAACACCTATCAGTTCAACCTGTTCATCATCCAAAAAATGGTAAAAGGCTCCGGCTGCATTACTTCCTCCGCCCACACAAGCTAAAACCCGTGTTGGCAATTCGCTGCCGGTTTGCTCATTTAACTGCCATTTCATTTCGGCACTGATAACCGACTGAAACCTTGCCACCATATCCGGATATGGGTGCGGCCCCACTACTGAACCTATAATATAATGCGTATCCTCCGGATTGTTAATCCAGTCACGCATCGCCTCGTTTGTCGCGTCTTTCAGCGTTTTGTTGCCGCTGTGAACCGGAACTACTTCGGCGCCCAGCATTTTCATTTTTTTTACATTAGGAGCTTGCCGCGCCACATCCAGTGCGCCCATGTAAACTACACATTTTATATTTTTGAGGGCGCAGACAGTGGCTGTGGCAACACCATGTTGACCGGCACCAGTTTCCGCAATCACACGGGTTTTGCTCAATTGCTGCGCAAGTAAAATCTGCCCGATTGTGTTGTTTAATTTGTGCGAGCCGGTATGGTTCAAGTCTTCGCGTTTCAAAAATATTTTTGATCCGTAATGTTCCGACATCCGGCTTGCAAAATAAAGGGGCGACGGGCGGCCTACATAATCTTTTAATAGCTTGTCAAATTCAGCTTTAAACTTTTCAGACTGAATGATTTCAAGATAGCGTTGTTCTAATTCATCGATATTTGTGAACATCATTTCGGGAATCCATGCACCGCCAAATTCCCCGTAGTAACCTTTTTCGTTGACCTGGTATTTCATCTTATATTTTTTTTGTATCAGTACCCCCTGTTTCGGAAGTTGCACAGTCAAGCTGTGCAACTGTCCTCAACTGTCCCCCTTAATTAAGGGGGAAAGTTTGAGCCGCAAGACCGCTTGACGGGCTGAGGCGAAAACGGGGGGTAAGTATTTTAATCATTTTTTATTTCTTCAATAAATTCCTTCAGCTTCTCAATATTCTTTACTCCCGGTTCATCCTCGAAACCGCTGTTTAGGTCCACTCCCGTGAGTTTTGGATGATTGATTTTCTTTATGTCTTCAACATCTTCCGGCCCAATTCCTCCACTTAAAAAAAATGGAATATGACCTTCATATTTTTCAAGAATTTGCCAGTTGAATTTCTCACCCGAACCGCCGTGATTTTTTGTTTTTGTATCGAAAAGAAAAAAGTTTGCTGTTTTTTCGTAAGGTTCGGTGCTTGAGAAATCAAATTTCTCATCAACATTAAAAGCCTTAATTACTTTTAACCCTTGTCTTTTAAGCATCTGGCAGGTTTTCGGATTTTCTTTCCCGTGTAATTGAACCCACTCAAAACCCAGATTTTTTGCAAGCCCAAGAATTTCAAAAGCATTCTCATCTACAAAAACCCCTACTTTTGGTTTTTCAGATTGAAACAATTCAGTTTCGGGAGTTTGCCCGATATACCGTTTTGAAGGTGGGTAAAAAATAAAACCCAGAAAATCAACATTGAGTTTTTCAACTTTTTGCCGGTTTTCGGTGAATTTCATACCGCAGACTTTTATTCGTAATTCTCTTGTCATAATTCAGCAATAAATTTTTTACATGCTTTGCCCGGATTGTCTGTTTTCATAAAGGTTTCGCCAATTAAAAAACCTTTAAAACCGTGTTGCCGCAGGTAACTAATCTCCTTTGCACCTGTCAAACCACTTTCCGAAATCTTTACAAATTTATCCGGAATTAGTTTCGAAAGGTGTACAGAAGTTTCAACATCTACTTCAAAGGTTTTGAGATTGCGGTTGTTTACGCCCACAACATCCACAAAATCGTTTACAATTTCCAGCTCCTGTTCGTTGTGGATTTCCATTAAAACATCCATTCCAAGCTCTTTTGCTTTTTTTGCCAATGTTTCAGCTTCATCTTTTTCTAAACAGGCAGCAATCAATAAAATTACGTCGGCGCCAAAAGCTTTTGCTTCCACAATCTGGTAAGTGTCTATCATAAAATCTTTGCGCAGAATCGGAATTCCAGGATTTGTTTCGCGGGCTTTTACAAGGTTGGCCATTGTTCCGCCAAAATATTCGTAATCAGTTAAAACCGATAAACAAGCTGCACCTGCATCTGCATATCCTTTTGTAACTTCCTCTACTTTTACCTTGAAATTAATTTCTCCTTTAGAAGGTGATTTTTGTTTGAATTCGGCAATAATTCCTGAAGAACCTTCTTTTAAAAGAACTGCTTTTAACGAATTACATTTTCGTGAAAAAAGCGGATATTTTTCAAGCTGCTCAATACTGACAACCTTTTTCTGGTTTGCCACTTCCACTTTTTTTGTGGCTATTATTTTATCGAGAATGTTCATATTTTCTAAACTCCAATTAATAAGTATCAAATTTCAAATAGCAAAACTGAAATTTCATTTTTCATTTTTCAACAATCGCTTTCAATTTTGCCAAAGCACTTTTACTTTCCAACGATTCTTTGGCCATTCCAACACAATCCATCAAAGTTTTTTCAGGGAAATAAATTTGCAAACCAAGCGCGGCATTTGCTAATACTGCATTGTTTTGTTCGATTGTCCCGTTTCCTTCCAAAATATCCATAAATATTTTTGCTGCATCTTCAATTGAATCGCCACCATATAATTTTTTAGGTTGAATTTTATCCATGCCAAAATCAGAAGGAGTCAGCATAAAATCTTTGTCGTTTGAAGCCACATGTGTATTTGATGTCAGAGAAATTTCATCATAACCATCTATACTGTTTACGATAGCATAGTTCACATCCAAAGTTTCGTAAACATTTTTGTAATGATTGAAATTTTCCTCGTTATTTACACCTAAAATCTGATATTTGGGCGATGACGGATTTATCATCGGGCCAAGAATATTAAAGAAAGTCTGCACTTTCAAAGCCCGTCGTACCGGGGCAATGTGTTTCATGGCAGGGTGAAAAAGCGGTGCATGAAGAAAGCAGAAATTGCCTTTGTCCAAATCCGATTTTAGTTTCAAAATATCGTTGCTGAATTTATATCCCAAATACTCCAAAACATTTGATGAACCA
>JBFHJA010000334.1:0-5511 GCA_041596165.1 Draconibacterium sp.
AAACTATATGATACTTGCACCGATAAATAACATGACTTAGTTTCTTAAAATTACTCATGTTACGAAGTTAATAATTTTACAGGCTCAGCCATTTAAACATGACCACCACCAAAGGAGGTGGTTTTATAGATTATAATAAAATAGTTCCCTTGGCAGAAAATGCAGATCATCATCCTGATATTTTTATTCATTCATACAAAAAAGTACGGATTGAATTAATTACTCATTCCAAAGGACAAATTACTGAAATGGACTATCAACTTGCTGCAGAAATCGACAAAATTGATTAACGAGGAATATCAACTTGCCATTTTCCCCTTCATCAGCATATCCACAGCTTCATTGAGCGAACCTGCACGGGTTACATTTCCTGAGTTTACAAAATAGATAACATCGGCATTTGCAATGGTATTCAAACGATGAGCGATGATTACTTTTGTTGTTGAAACCGGAAGTTTTCGTAGAATTTCATCAAGCAATTTCTCGGTTACAGTATCAATATTTGCAGTGGCTTCATCAAGAATAAGCAAATCGGGTTTGCGCAATACCGCACGCATAAAAGCGATCAGTTGTTTTTGTCCCAGCGAAATCCCATCGCCCGAAACATCAACTTTCGTATCCAATCCGTTTTCAAACCGCAACAACAGCGATTCCAAACCCGATTCATGGATTAACTGTTTCAGTTTACCATTTTCATATTTATTGAACTCATCATTCCCGTATAAAATATTTTCCCGGATTGTGCCGCTAAAAAGAAATGGATCTTGCAGAATAAACCCTATTTTTTTCACACGATCTCCGGGTGAAAATGAACGAATATCAAGATCATCGAGAAAAACTGTGCCTTTTGAGGGATCATATAAACGCGCAATTAATGAAGCTGTTGTAGTTTTTCCGCCACCGGTTGGTCCAACAAATGCGTAAGTTTTTCCCCGTCTCAGCGTGAAATTTATATTATGCAAAACTTCAGTCCCGTTTGGGTACGAAAACGAAACCTCCTTAAATGTAAGTATAGAATCGGCATCCACTTCTCCCCTATTTTTATCGGTTATCTGAACCAGATTATTTTCCAGTTCAAGAATTTTACGGATACGATCCCACGCTGCCAAAGCCATCTGAAAACTTCCCCACAAGGAAGCCAACTGCCGCAACGGCCCATAAAAACTATTGGTATATGCAATAAAACTTATCAACAGACCAACAGTAAACTGGCCAACCGAAATAAAATGGATTCCGAATGCCAAAACTATTAATAAACCAATATTTGAAAGCAACGTGTAAACTGGCAGGTATGAGTTATTTGCTACACCCGCTTTTATTGAAGTACTGTAGTTGTCCTGATTCACTTCTTCAAAACGTTTTCTGAAATAATCGCGACGGTTAAATGCCACCACCACTTTGAAATTATTGAGACTTTCCTGTACTTCCGAACTCAAGTTACCGGTGCTTTTTAGGTTCATCGCATTCTGCTTTTTAACCCAGCCCGACATTACTTTTGTGAAGGCTAAAATCAGCAATGCAGGAGCTAGAGTTGCTAAACCCAATTCAATGTGTATTGACAATAAAAAAATTCCGGCACCGATCATTATCAAAATAACACGGATAAACTGCATAAGCGACTGCGAGAAAAACTGGTTTACCTTGTCAGTATCGTTATTGATGCGCGAAATCAGGTCACCCGCTTTGTTTTGATTGAAAAAATCAAAAGGCAATTCCTGTAATTTATTAAAAACCAAATTTCTTAAGGTGTATAACATTCGCTGGCCCACGTTTCCCATCAATTTGGTTTGTAAATATCCGGCAATCAGCGCCACAATGTACATAACAATCAATATACCGCTATAAAACAGCACACCTTCAAATTGTTTTGTTTGTATGTAATTATCAACAGTATAACCGATTATAATTGGACCTGCAAGATTTAAAACAGCAGTAATTACCATTGCCACAAAAGCAATCAACAATACATTCTTTTCTTCGACTGCATGGGCCACAAGGCTTTTTAAAGAGCCGAATCCCGGCTTTTTTCCTTTTTTTTCCTCTGAATCGAAATTAAGATTGTAGTTCATAAACGTTTGTACTTTGTTGCGATTCATAAATCTGAACATATTCAGGACAAGTAGAATGAAGGAAATCGTGTTTTCCTGCAGCAATAACTTCCCCTTCCATTAAAAGGATTATTTGGTCGAAATCCTTTACAGGTTCAATTTTCTGTGTTACGGAGACGAGGGTCAAATCTTTATAGTTTGTTAAAACATTGCTTAATATTTTCTTTTCAGTTTGCGGATCAACACGAGCCGTAAAATCGTCGAGCAACAAAATTCTTGGGTTTAAAGCGAGTGCCCTTGCCAGCATAATCCTTTGTTTCTGACCACCCGACAAGCTTGTTCCCCGTTCAGAAACCACTGTACTCAATTTATTTGGCAACGACTCTACAAACTCACGTAACTCTGCTGAATCAATTGCTTTTCGCAACGATTCATCGGTAACAGTATCGCTAAAAGCAATGTTTTCGCGAAGGCTCAAATTAAACAAAACACTATCCTGAAATACAAAACCAATCTGGCTATGAAATGCCTCTTTTTTAAACTCATTAATATCAATGCCATCAAATTCAAGAATTCCTTCGTTGGGTTTTACAAGTCCGGTTAGCAGGTAAAGCAACTGGCTTTTACCAGCTGCTGTTGGTCCGATAATGGCAGTCCGTGATCCAGCTTTTATCGAAATGGAAACTTCTTTCAAAGCTGGTTTTTCGTCATAAAAAACTGAAATATTATTTAAAGATATTTCTCCGTTCAAAGGTTTGTCGAGCGTTCCGGAATCCGCTGTTTCTTTCGCTTCCAAAACCGAAACTATTCTTTCATAGGAAGCTGCAGCCTGTGCAATTAAATTGCTCATAAATCCAATTACGATGATTGGGAAAATTAAGATCATTATGTAGCTGTTGAATGCAGCAAAATCACCCAAAGACAAACGACCCGAAATCACAAAATGGCCACCCAGCGCCAAAACTGTGAGGGTCGCCAGGTTCCCGACAAAATTGATTACAGGAATAAGTGTGGCAAAAAGTGCAACAATGGAAATGCCAATATCACGCGATTCGGCGCTGGCATCTAAAAATTTGCGGTATTCTGCATTTTGCGAATTGATTACCCTGATGATTGCCGCTCCTAAAATGCTTTCGTTGATGACTTTATTCAACCAATCCACAACCTCTCTGCTGCGTTTGAACAACACTTTTATTCTCCGGGCAATGATAAAAAAAGTTGCGCCTACAAGTGGAATAATCATCAGTACCGGAACAGCCAATTTCCAATTTATCATCAATAAAAGTACACTTGTACCGATAATCATAAACACCGATGAAACAATTGAAGTTACGGCCTGAGAAACAAATGTTTTTACAGAATCAATATCGGATGTCAGATTTGTAAGCAGTTTCGAAGGATTGGCTTCCTGGATAAAAGCGTAACTCTGTTGTGAAATTTTATCGGAAAGCTTTTTACGCAGATCAAAACCTACTTTTTCAGATGCGTATGTTTGCACAATCATTTGCAAATATCCAAAAACGAAAATAAACAAACTTAGCCCAAGAAACTCTATTCCAATAGTTTTGAAGCTGAAACTGCCCTGAGAAAAAGTATCAATGCCTTTTGAAATAATTTTAGGGATAACAAGGTTTGCCCCGTTGCTGAGCAAAGCAAAAACTATCAGCAAAGCAACCAAACCCCGATATGGTTTTAACAACCCGAATATATTAGGTTTGTTTTTTTTGCTGCTTCCTTTTTTTCTTTCCCTTCCCATTCAATTCTTTAAAATCAATTTTGTTTGCAAAGAAAACCAAAAACAAGCCATTTACATTGAATAATAAAAATTATAAGGTGAAACATGCAAATGACTTTGTTTTTTAAAAAATTGTGAAGTAATTTTTGAATTACCAAATTTAGTTACTAAAACTAAACAACTTCCGAAAGGTTCAGTAATAAACCAATTAATTACCGGAGTATGTAAAGTTTTGTTCCCTTGTTCTCATCTCTATTTCATCAGAACATTTTCCGCGCCAATTACTTCACTAACAACTCATAATACTGAAAAACTGCTTCTTTTCTTCGATTAACAGGCTTTTAATAGCTATCACTTTTCTGATATTTTAACCGGTTGAACAACTTTTATCTCTGTTAAATTTGTTCTCATCAGCCTCAAAGCAGGTTGATGAATAAGTGAAAAGAATATTTAAATTGTAACAGATTATTTTTGTCCGCTGTTTTCAGAACATTCATGAATCCTATAATTCATTGGTTATTCCATCGAACTATCACGATTTTCTTTTACTTTTACTTTCCTTAACATCTAAATCAATTTATAACTTAAAAAATTAACCAAAATGCGGACATTTCAATTTTCAAAACAAACCATTTTTCTGGCGATTGTTATCTTACTTTCAGCTTGTAATCAAAAGCCAAAAACAGAAAATGTTGCTGAAGAGAACTGGATACAGTTGTTTAATGGCAAAGATTTAAACAACTGGCAGATTAAATTCAAGGGGCACGAATTGGGGGATAATTACAACAACACTTTCAGGGTTGAAGATAGTTTATTGAGGGTATCTTATGACAACTGGGATGAGTGGAACGGAACATTTGGTCATATTTTTTACAACGGTGAATTTTCGCGCTATCGTTTACGTGTTGAATACAGGTTTGTTGGCGATCAGGTAAAAAACGGACCGGGCTGGGCATTTCGTAACAACGGTTTAATGCTTCACGGTCAACCTGCCGAAACGATGGAATTGGATCAGGATTTTCCTACTTCAATTGAAGTTCAATTACTTGGTGGCAGCGGAACCGGCGAACGCTCAACAATGAATTTATGTACTCCCGGAACAAATGTTGTTATGGACAGTGTTTTGATTGAGCAGCATTGCATCAACTCAAAATCAAAAACTTACAACGGCGACCAGTGGGTTTCAGTAGAAGTGGAAGTACATGGTGGCGAAGTTATCCGCCATTTTGTGGATGGAGAAGAAGTGATGCACTACGAGCAACCACAACTCGACCCACGCGATACAACTTATAGTAAATTGCTCAATTTATATGGTGATAAAATAATTACAAAAGGTACAATTTCATTACAGGCAGAAAGTCACAACACCGATTTCAGAAAAATTGAATTGCTTGTAATTGAGGAGTAGAATTGCATATTCAGTTAGCCGTAAAAGTTTAATATTCATTCAAATATAAATCAGTGATTAAACTGAATACAATCGGGGTTGCAAAATTTCTGTTTGTTATTTTATTGTTGCAAAGCAGTTTGATTCAAGGGCAAAACTCTGATTCAAAAGAGACATTTGAAATTTCGTTTAGTCAACGTCGGGATTTTTATAACGAACCGTTTCTGTTACTTTTAAAAACTTCTGTCGAACCGTCAACCATTATTTACACACTCGACAGTTCTGCTCCTAATGGTACAAATGGTTTAATTTATACGGATGGAATTTATATTGACTCAACC
>JBFHJA010000335.1:0-5507 GCA_041596165.1 Draconibacterium sp.
ATCGCCCGAAAATTTATAGCATTCGAAACTTCCCGCTTTGACGGCAATGTTTTCGATCGTTTCCACCTTTCGGTTGGTCAGATTAGCCGACATTTTCATATTGACAAAACCCATTTTCAGAGCCATTTCAACATTGGCATCGGGAAGCAGATCGCCGGGCTTGGGATTTGATGGAATTTGTAAGTTGTTTCCTGTAATCTGAACCTCAGCAGGAATTTCTCCATCTTGCTGAAATGCCGCCTTATTCAGATAATTGCTCATGTCGAAATACAAGATATCACCTTTTTTATGTACGGTAATTTCTTCCTTAAAAACCAGTTTTTCTTTTGGGTCAAGCGATTCGCACAAGTAGGTAATGTCCATGTTTTCTCCGGCAACATTTACCTGTTTGATGGTATACTTCACCATACTGGTTTCTTTATCTTTCTTATCGAATGACTTATAAATCAAAACAGTTCCTTCTTTCGTCGGGAAAAATGTTTCCTGCGCTTCTGAAAATAATGCACCAAGGATGATTGCTGTTACTAAGATTAGCTTCTTCATAATGACTAATTTTACAAAGGCACATAGTTCATTTGATTTATCTCCTTTTCTGTGTGTTCTATGTGTCTATGTGGTTAGTATTATTTACATTTTAACGAATTCAACTCTCCGGTTCAATGCTTTATTAACTGGCGTGTCGTTTGGAGCAACAGGCTGGCTTTCGCCCATTCCATCGGTTTCCAGGTGGTCGCCTTTTACACCAAACGATTTGGCCAGTTCAGCTTTTACCGATGCAGCGCGGCGTTTCGATAAATCAAGATTTAAAGCATCGGCACCATCGGCATCGGTGTGACCTAAAATCTTTACTTTCACATCCGGAACTTCATTCAGGATCCCGGCAATTTCTTTTAAAGTTCCGTACGATTCGGGTTTGACCACATCTTTGTTCACATCGAAATAAATCCCGTAGGTAACCAGTTTGCCTTCGGTCATCAGTTTGTTGCGCATGTCGGGAGCTCCAACGGCAATACGAATATTGCTTACATAGGCAGCTTCTTCTTCAAAGCGAATCCTGTCAAATTTTAATGATGGATCTGGAATGGCACGAGGAGCATCAATCAGTTTGGTTTCATTCTGATATACCCTAACCCGTGTTTTTTGAACCCAGATTGACATGTGATATTTCTGATCTTTCTTCTGGTAATTTCTTTCTTCATCAGTATTTCCTTTTTGATCCCAAAACTCACCATCCAGACTGTTGTTGTACGCCCGGTAATATGGCCGCCCAAAATATTCAACACCAAACGCAAAACCAGCTTTCCCTGGAACAGCTCCTCCATCCCACGATTTTTCATTGATGCATTTATAAAGCCTGAAGCCCCATTGGGCCATTTGACTTTCTTTTCCAGAAGTGGGGATCACATCGAACTCAATCGTATAGTTTTCAGGAAGTGTTAATAATTTATCGGTCCAGATAGACTCCCGGATGTTATACTTCATCCAATTGCCCGGAAACAGGTTCGTATTTACAACTTCTGCCGATGCATTGGTATTCCACAATGCAGGAAAGTCACCAATGGCATCCTGACTAAAGTCTTCGTAAAAAATGACCTTTTCGCCTGGAATAAAATCGAACTTTGAATACGATTGGAGGCTTTGTTGCAAAGGTTGAACAGTTTGATTATTGGCTTCTGAAACGTTCGATTGATTTTCCTGATCGGATTGTTGAGGCTTGGTGGTTTCGGCTGGTTTTGCATCTTTATCTTTTTTCTTGAAAAGGTTTTTTACACCATCTTCCACTGAATCAAGTCCTTTATCAATGCTCTGATCAACTTTGCTGTTGGTTTTGTTTTTAACTTTTCCTGTTACATCAACCTGTGCAGTTGCGTTAAAAACTGCGCTGCAGAACACAATTACAAATAAGAAACTTAAAGTTTTCATATTATCTAACTTTTAGGATTTAAAGAATTTCATTTTTATTATTTGGTTTCATTTTTAAGTAAATTTAGCTTGTTGAAAAACGTTGGTTATCCCCTAAAAAGGTGATTTTAACAACACTTACTTAAAATCCCCTTTTTAAGTGATGTTAGGTGATTTGTTGCAGAGTAATTTTGATAATGAGTTAAAGATTTTATTATGTCTGAGAAATCAGTAAATAGCTTTTTTATTATCGCACTTCTTTTGTTGGTTTTGCTAACCGACATGACTGCAGCACAACCCCATGAAGAAATTAATAATTTGATAGAAAATATTCTCTCAAAAAATCTGAAATCGATAATAGTAAATACAAGTGATTCGGTATTGGTTAATCGATTTATAAAAAAGGCTGAGGGTAGCTTTGAAAATCGAAGAGATTCAACGCAGTATTATCTTAACCAAGCCATTATTCAGGCTGAAAAAGCAGGATTAATACATTTAATCTCACATACTCTTCAGTTAAAAGGAAAAACCTATCTCAAAAATGAAAATTTCGAACAGGCAAGTTTTTGTTTTATTTCCGCCTTAGAAATCGAAGAAAAGTTAGAAAACAAGACAAGAATTGCCGAAATGAATGATGAACTTGGCATGATTTACTTCTATCAGGAAATATTTGTAAAATCACTCGATTATCACGAAAAGGCACTGAAAATCTACAAGAAGTTAAATGACAAGCTGGGGCAGGCAAAAGTTTTAAGTCATTTGGGTTCCTTATATAGCTCACGCGATTATTGCGAAAAACGCATTCCTGTTGAAAGTATCAACGATCAGAAAATAGCCCTGGATTATTATCAACAATCTTTGGCAATTTACGAAGAATTAGATTTTCAGGCAGGTGTTGGTCGTTCCTGGCTCAATATCGGCAATGTTTACCGTAGAATGAATCAACCTGAAAAAGCACTTGATTATTTGGGAAAAGCACTTGAATACTTTAACAGGACAGAGGACGAAACAAGCAAAGCCCAAACATTGAGGACATTGGCTCTCACGTACAATCAACTTGCCGAATATAACCTAGCACTTGACTGTTTAAAAGAAGCCGAAGAAATATCAGTCAGAGAGAATCTAACTGATGGTATTCAGTTTCTTTATGAAACAATCTCACAGACCTTTGATAACCTAAAAGATTACAAGAATGCACGTGATTACTATGTTAAATACATGATTCTTCGCGACTCGATTTACAACATCGAGAAATCAAAGCAGATTTTTGAACTTGAAACGAAATATCAAACCGAAAAAAAACAAAGCGAAATTGAAAAACTGACGATGGTAAAAAAACAGCGAACATTGGTAATTTATATTCTGATTGCCTCACTTTTTCTTATTTTATTGCTAAGTTATATGTATTTCAGAAACATTCGTATTAAAAATATTATTGCCGACCAACAACTACAAATCAAAGAAAAAAAATTGGCTGAGCTCGAAAAAGAACGCCAGCTAACCGCAGCTAAATCGGTTTTACTTGGAGAAGAAGCTGAACGAACAAGACTTGCAGGCGATTTGCATGATGGCTTGGGAGGTTTATTAACGGGAGTGAAGTTAAATTTATCGTCAATGAAAGAAAATTCAATTATTACAAATACAAATTTAGAGCATTTCAATCGTGCGCTTGATTTGCTTGATACTTCAATTAACGAAATGCGACGGGTTGCTCACAATCTGATGCCCGAAACCCTTGTTCATTATGGTTTGCAAACGGCGCTTCATGATTTTGTTAAACAGATTACACCCGATGGTGAACCAAAAATAACATTCAACACTTTTGGCAACAACTTACGGTTTAGTCAGGAACTTGAAATCACAATTTATCGGATTTCTCAAGAACTTATTACAAACGCAATAAAACATGCAAACGCTTCGCAAATTGACATACAACTTTTCACCCAAAAAGAACGGATTTGCGTACAGGTTATCGACAATGGAATTGGTTTCGATGTCGAAAGAAATGACATTTCTAGTTCAGGAAGAGGATTAAAAAATATTAATGACCGCATTTCAGCGTTTAACGGCAGGTTCGAAATTTTAAGCCAACCCGGCAAAGGGACAGAATGTATGATTGAATTTTTTATAACTTAGGGCGAAAACGTTACACCATCAGCTGCCCATGTCGAAACTCGTGTTAATCGTTGAAGATCACCCAATTGTGAGCGAAAGTCTGGAACGGATTATAGTTGATTCCGACTTAAATGTGAAATGTTTGCATGCTCAAAGTGCGGCAAAAGGACTGGCTTATCTGAACGGGAATTCATTAGATTTAATCCTCCTCGACATTAGCCTGCCAGATATGAACGGTATTGATTTTTGTAAAATTACCAAATCAAGGTTTCCCGAGCAAAAAATACTGGCGATTACAACCGTTGCACAGCGACATGTGGTTGAGAAGATGCTTGATAACGGTGCAGATGGCTTTATCCTCAAAACATCTGGAATTGATGATATCATAGAAGGAATCCGTCAGCTATTAAACGGCAAAACCTTGTACCTTGGCAAAGGTGTAAAAAACTTAATGAAAGGTATTACGCCCGAAAACAAAGATTTACCAATGATAACTAAACGCGAAAGCGAAATATTAAAACTTATTGCCGAAGGTTTAACAAATCATGAAATAGCTGAACAGCTATTCATCAGCACATTTACCGTTGATAGCCACCGCAAAAACCTGCTCCTGAAATTTAATGCAAAAAATACTGCAGCGCTGGTAAAAGTTGCTATTTCGAAAGGGATTATTGATGTTTGATTTGATTGAATTTCAACTTTACAATTTTTGGAAAATAAATGGATTCATCTTTTAGCAACTGACCAAAATCAAAATTATTTATATTGTAGGTAATCAGCAATTCTTTGGATTTTAGTTCAGGATGAGCATTTGCCGTGTAATTAAATTCTTTTTCATGGTTCAATTCTGGCGTATAAAAAATAACAGGATCAGACCACGGCCCCTGTAATTTATCTGCAAGTCGATACCCAATTGAAGATTCACCAAAACCATAGGTCTGGATTTGAACAAATTTCCCAAGTTCTTTGTCGAAATGCACCGAAAATTCAGTTTGTCCGTTGAATAATGCAGCTTGTTTCGGTTCACTGTAAACCTCTTTTGTCCAATCATTTTCAACCCACCACTCCATTTTTGATAAATCGCCTTGTACCAATTTCTCCATTTCAAATCTCAACAAATAGGTTTCGTGAGTTCCCGGTTCCTTAACCCCGAAAGCATAAACATAAGAACTGTCTTTTAAAACCGCCGAAGAACCAACGATAACTCCAAAAGTTTCCTGACCTTTTACATATTTTATTTTCCATTTTGGGGGATCATCATTTGGATTATCGATAATTACAACTGTCCAACCAACAGTTTCAAAACCAAGTCCTTCATTCGTAGATGTTTCTTCAAATAAAAAAATTACAAGTTTGCCCTTTACCAAAATTCCATGTCCTGTCCAAAACCAGGTTTTTCCGGGGAGTTCGAAAAACGATTTTGGTTGATTGCCCTCCCCTTTCCAATAAAAGGAAATTTTAGATTCCTCCAGATCATTTCCGTCCTGAAT
>JBFHJA010000336.1:0-5431 GCA_041596165.1 Draconibacterium sp.
ATAATATAAACTACATGTTTAAAAACTGAGGGTTCACCAATTCGCACAGGAACCGGCACCGGAGCTACATTTTCACGAGGTAAATCTTTTAAAAGTGCCAGCCTGAAAAGCTGATTGGTTTTTTCAACTTTTTTGGTATAATCTGCCAGTTGAGTTTCATTTGGTATTGGAATAATGGAAACCGATGCCATTTGTTTGTGACTGTTGTAGGAAACTTTTCCATCGGTTTCAGAAACAAAAGGAATTCGTGCTCCTTCCGATTCAATGTTTGGAACAATTAAATAATTGTTGTTTAACACACAAACTGCTCCGGGATATGCACCGGTTGGAATAAATCCTTCCACTTTGCTTTTTTCAGCACCTGTTGTTGACGCAGCTTTTTTACCCAATCTTACTACTGCCACGGCATTGTCCATTCCATTTGCAACGTAGAGTGTTTTTCCGTCACCCGAAATTCCAAGTCCGTTGGGAGAGTCTCCCCAATACGGATTTTGCTCTTCACCTAATCTAACCGAAATATTTTCACTTATTTCATCGGTATTTGTATTGATTGCGGAAATAGCGTCGCTATTGGCGTTGGCAACAAAAATATACTTTTCGTCGGGGCTTGAAATAATGTCGTTTGGGTGCAATCCAACTACGATTTCCGACATAAGTTTTCCATCAATCGGATTAATAACAGAAACAGTACCTTCTCGGGTTGCACCTGTTCCCGGGTCAATTTTGGCGCTCCCCCATGGAATTCCTGCAACATTTTTATCATTTTCTGCAGGAATTCCTCCAGCCCAATTCGTTACATATAATTTTCCGTTGGCCTTTGAAATCCCAAATGGTGCAACTCCTGTAGTAGCCGACCAAACCGTTTCACCTGTATTTGTATTTATTTTTTCGAGTGTATTGTTTCCATTCAAAACAACATACAAAAATGTTGTGCCATTTTCTGCTGAAATTACCAGTTCATTAGCTATTGCATTTTTCGCCGGGCTTTTTGCTTCAAACAGAAATGTTTTTGCCACTTCCAGTTTTTTGTTATCCCAGTTGGCTTTTATTACATAGGATTTCCCCTCTTCGGCTGATACGCTCCAGTAAACTGATTGTGCATTATTTTCTTGGTTCCATTTGATTCCTGAAAATGTACCTGACAATTTACCTGTTTTGAAAACATCAGATAATAAAAGGCGGTGTACTATTTTTTTTGTTTCGACAGAAATTACAACCACCGAATAACGGCCTTCAACTGCAATCCATTTTCCATCGGGCGAAACAGCACAATCCAATGCGTGGTTTTCCAATTCTTTGTCGCCAAAATAAATTTGTTCGCCAGCCGGATCAATCCAGCGGTTGTAGGGCATCATAACCGGGAGAATGCTATCTGTTAAGGTTTGCATTTCGTAAGAGGAAAGGTGCCGGGCTTTTTGTTTTTTACTTGCCATTTTTGGCCCGATGCACGATGAAGGCAACTGAATTATTAATATCAGTAGAAGAACGAACTTAAATAAATTTTTCATGATTAATTATGTTTTGTTTTTCTAAACAAGTTAAATGTAAAAGTGTTTTTCTTGAACCTGCTCCGATTAGACATTTCCGCCACAAAATCACGAAAACACAAAATTTCACTAAAACATACTATGTTTAAAATCATTGCTTTGTGAGTTTTGGTGCTTTAGTGTTTTTGTGGCATTTCTTATTTTTTATTTTCGAAGCAGGCTCTTTTTGAAATTCTGAAAGTACTATTTTCCCGGCAACACCGGATAAGGACGATCATAGCCTTTCATTGCATGCCAGATAATCCGGTTAAAATCATATTCGTTTATCCTGTCATAATCATCTAAATCCTGTTCCATAGATTTCTCAGCCCAAAAACGTTTTTTCCCGTTCAAACTTTCTAGCGGAGGGTTTATTTCTTCGAGTGGAATGTTATTTTGGACAACTTTATAAGGAGTGAAATCGGGAGATTCTGTAAAACAATCAAACATCGGTTCCGCTGAAAGATCGAATTGATTCATGGGAGGGATACCAAGAATATTCTCCATAGTCCTGACCATATTTATTTGTGAATAATAAGTAGAAACTACTTCATTTCGTTTTGTATAGGGGCTGATAACCATTCCTACTGTCCGGTGTCCGTCAACATGATCAAGCCCGGCTTGTGGATCATCTTCTGTAACAAAAATGCAGGTTTCTTTCCAGAATTTGCTATGTGAAATAGCTTCAACAATTTGTCCCAATGCAAAATCGTTATCTGCGACTGCCGCCCGCGGTGTTGGTAATCCTGGCTTTGTTCCCGAGGTGTGGTCATTCGGCAAAAGCATTATTATGAAGTTAGGGAAATTATCATTTTTCTCAAATTCATTTAGTTCTTTAATAAATTCTGCGGCACGATAAACATCAGGTACTTTATTCGGAAACCCTATAAAAGTAGGGCATAAATAGGGCTTCAGCTGTTCAAGATTTGCTTCTGCCTGAATTGAAATTTTGTTTGTTCCGTTTTTGAAGTCGTTATAAATCTCCGTAAATGTTGCATTTTCCGGTTTGATTACAGCGTCAACAAATTCGCCATAATTGCGGAAAGTAAGGCCATTTTTCAAAACGTTATCCCAAATAAAACCTGAACTTGCATAAGCCAACGCGTCATCTCCGTCATACGGATAACTTCGCGTAAAATCGCCAAAAGATTTTTCCAAATAATCGGTAACAAAAGCCTCGTCAGTCCATTGATGTCCGTCAGCGCTCAAAACGCCACTGCAATAATAATTGTCCATTAAAACAAAATCCTCGGCCAGTTTATGGTGGTTTGGCGTAATTTCATATCCAAAATGAACAAGACTTGTGTCCCCGTTTCCTTGTGGCATGTCGCCAAAAACCTGGTCGTACGTTCGGTTTTCTTTAATAATATATACAACGTGTTTAAAATATGAAGTTTGATCAGGCAAGTACGGAACTGCCACTTTCTTTTTGCCTTCAGAAGATATATTCGAATATAAAGTTGAAAATGAATTATTGCCGGAAACAGTTTCTGTCATTTTTGCCAATTCTGCTTTGCCGGGAACCGGAATAATTGAAATACTTCCCATATGATCATGAGAATTATAACCGTTTCTGTCGGTTCGCTGATTTCTTGAGCCGGCTCCTTTCACATTTGCCACGTATAAAGTAGTTCCCGATTTATTTGTTACAACCGAACCTGGATACCAACCCGTTGGAATAAAACCGGTAACGCGATATGGTTTTTCGGTTTCGATTACGCAAATAGCATTGTCGGTTCCATTAGCCACAAATAATTGTTTTCCGTCCGGCGAAATGGTTAGCGCATTTGGCGAACTGCCAAAAGGAAGTTCTTTATTCATTTTTACAGAAATTTCATCTACAACTTCATCTGTTTCAGTATTTATGACCGAAATGATATCGCTGTTTGCACACGCCACAAACAACAGCGATTTATCGTTGCTAAAAACCATGCCTGAAGGATGCAGGCCAACTTCAATATTTTTTACCTGGGTATTATTTTGAAGGTCGATAACAGAAACGGATCCATTATTTGCAATTCCTGTAACCGGATCAACCAAAACATTGCTGCCCGAAGTATTGTAAACCGATTCACCCTCTTTGGGTTGCCGGCCTCCCCAATTTGTAACGTATGCTTTTGTATTTGATTTTAGAAGAACATCATAAGGAGCTATACCAACCATAATTTCGGTTATTGAGTTGTCTGTAATATTTACAACTGCAAGTGAATTGCTTCTGCTCAGCGTAACATACACCATTGTTTCTGCCCCATCAAAAACAAATCCGACTGGAACCGGATCTCCACCTATTTCAGGTTTTGGCATTTTGATTGGAGTTTGCCAACTCAGAATGTTGTTGTCATTTAATTCAGCGACAAGTAAAAGATCTTCGGCATCAGTTACAAAAATTTTCTTTTTGCTTTCTGAATAACATATTCCTTTAAAAGATGTGCCACTTTTAGGAAATTGAAGCGACTGAAGAATTGTTCTGTCGGATAATCGAATAAGGTCTAATGAGTTTTTGTTTTTTACGGCAAGAAGTCCTTTATCTGGAATCAAAGCCAAATCAACCGGACGCCCAGGCATATAAACCTGAAATCCTGCCGGATTTAACAATTGGTTTGTGGGTACCAAAATGCTTCCATCGGGCTGTGTGCCAACTTTCATTTGATTGGCTTTGTTTTGAGCAACAATTTCGGAGACTGAGACAAAAAAGGATGCAACAAATAAAACTGCAAACAAACTTTTTTTTATAGTAGATTTCATTTTTTCTGAATTTTATAGTTTTATTTTTCTTTCTCCCTATTTTCCAGGCGGAACTCATCTTTCTCTTTACTTTCCCGGAGCATGTCTTCCTTGTTATCCAATACGGGCGATTCTTCCAATGCTTTCCAGTCAAAATTCTCATCAAATGGATCGAGCGCTTTTTGTGGTTCGAAAATTCTTGAGTCTACCGGGATTGCATTGTATGGCTCAAAATCAGGAGTTTCGGTAAAAAAATCAGCTAAATCATTTGCCCCGGCATCATACTGGTTTAGATAAGGCAAACCAAGAATATTCCAAAATGTTTTGAAAATACTGCCAAAACTGTAATGTACATGACTCACATAATCTTTTTTTACCCAGGGCGAAATCAACATTAAAACACTGCGGTGAGCATCAACATGGTCAACACCATTTTGCGCATCGTCCTCTGTAATTACAATCAACATATTTTCCCAATAAGGTGTGTGCGAAAGAAATTCAACTATTCGGCCAACCGCCAAATCATTATCGGCCATGTAACTTTCACGGAACGGGTAACCTGCTTCGGGCCGATCGTCGGCACCATGATCGTTAGGGATAATTACAGTCATCAAAGCCGGCATTGTATCCTTAGTGTTCATCCATTTTTCTGTAAATTCCTTTTTAAATTGATCAATGCGAAATTGGTCAGGAATTGCCATATTATAAGTGGGATATTGTTTTGAAGTCCGATCCCAAATTGGCTGAGGTAACGGGTAATTTATGTAATGATGAATTCCTTCATATTTAAACTTTTCATCATAAATTCCTGGTTCAAACATGATACTGAATCCAAAATTATAGAAGTTGATATTATTTCTTTCGAGATGATCCCACATTGAACCGGCTTCGTTATAATCTTCAGGGTAAATTGCTCCGGCAGCGCCATTCATGGCATAAACTCCGGGCGCTTTCGAGTCGAATTTGAATTCACGGTTTCCACCGTAACTGGCTGCTGTGCAGGTCTCTGTCCACTCGTTTGGGTAAGTGTTTACCAACCAGCGGTGCCCATCGGCAGAAACATCAGAATCGACATAAAAATTATCGGAAATCGCAAAATCATTTGCCAGTTTCAGGTGGTTTACCATCACATCGGTATTTTCAATTGTAGTGGTCCTTTTTCTGTTACTGAAAGTTACACC
>JBFHJA010000337.1:0-5402 GCA_041596165.1 Draconibacterium sp.
CATCATCGCGTAAGTAATTGCAATTGCGAGCTCGTTTATCAGTTGCGAATGGCAAACATCACCAAAATCAATAATTCCGGAAACCATTTCGTTTTGCATTAAAACATTCCAATCGTTGGCGTCGCCGTGGATGATTTGTTTGCGCAGAAAGGGTAGGAGGGGCAACACATTTTGTTTGTATTGAAGAAAGAAATACACAACAATTTTACGTTCCGAAGGATTTGAAATGTATGGAATATATTTTTCGTTCCACAGAAAATGTTGCAAATCCCACTTGTTTTGCCGGGCTTCAATTACATAGTTTTGAATATCTTTCAAACTCAAATCCATTTCAGCCAAAAACGTTCCAAACGAATCAAGGAGTTTGTATGTGTGTTTTGCATCACCCAGAAATTCACCTTCGAGAAAAGTTAAAAGTCGGATTGTTTTTGTTGATTTTTCATCATCGAAAGAAGTAATAAATTTTCCATTTCTATTTTTTATGGGTACGGGAAATCTTTCGTTTTTATTTTGTTGCAGGTGCAATAAAACTTCGTTTTCTGCTTCTGCAAAATCAACTTTGTTTTTTTGATTTGGATAAATTTTCAGGATAAACTTTTCACAATCGGTTTCAACGAGGTAGTTATCAGAATCATAGCCTACCAATTTTTTGAGTTTGGGATTTTTAAGGTCGTAGTTTTTGGTAAGCATTTTAATAATTGATTCCATCATCTGTATTTCGCAAAAAACTGGTCGATTTGATTGACGAGCTGAGTATAAATAGGTTTTGTAAATTCGATAAACAAATCCTGCTCGGGAGGTAGCGGCATGGCCTGATTTTTTGTGAGCTGAAGTTGTTGTTTGTTTAGCGCTTCCTTGTCGCCGGCGAAAATTGCATATTGATTTACCCATGTAAACGAGCCGGGAATCAGGTTGTTACGCAGTAAATCGTTGGTGTGGAAATCTATAACACGTAAATTTAAACGACCTGCCGATAACACTTCATCGGTGTAAGTTTTTAGTTTGGCGGTATAAATCAGTTCTTTTACACGTGCGCTGTCTTTTTTTTCAACCGGAACTTTATTAACTAAATTCTCTTCATTTACAGTCCGGGTTACGTTACCAACAGTGAAATCGAAAAACTCCATTTGTACAATAAAATCAGGTTGGTTGATTTTAAATTTCTCGGCTTGCTCTGGAGAAAAGAAATGAACAAACCCGTTTTTTGAATAGTTGTTGTTGACGTATTTAAAAACCTGATCATAAAAGAACTGGGAGCTTAATTTGTAGCGCTGTGTATTTACCACAGCAGCTTCAACTACTACTTTTAATGTCGCTATTTCTTTTGCATCATTCATTTTGTCAGCCACATCTCTAAATCCCGAAACAAACCGGTTTGCTTTATAAAAGTTGTCAAATGCGGATCTGGCGGCCTCGCGTGTGTTTTTCTCCAGTTCTTTTATTCCTGCATTGTATCTTGCCTCTGCTGCTTTTTCGTAGGCCATGTTTAATTCAGATGAATACGATTTTGGGTTTGCAACAACATTTCGGGCAGCTGGCGTACTGCGAATCAAATCAGACATGCGGTTTACCTGTTCCATTTGATGGATGGCGTTTTCCCATTTAAAAGCTGAGTTCGACGAAAGTGCCAGGTCTATTTCTTCCTGCGACCATTCAAGTGTAAGTGGGTAACCATCCTTCAAAACCTTGATTGCCTTTTTGTTGTCGGTATCCGATTTTAATCTTTCCACCGATTTTGTAATTGCCGAAAAATAGTCCCCTTTTTCGAGCGCTTTCTTACCAGTTGAACAGGAACTGATAATTAGAATTATAAGGCAAAGTATGGAAGTAGTTTTTTTCATAATTGAAATAGTTGAAACTTTACTGCAAAAATAGGTTTTTGATTTTAGATTTCATTTGTTAGAATGGATTCCATTTTTACCGTCAATTTGAAAATCAGAGCTTTTAAAAAGCCTAATATTTTCATTTTGCTTAGTTGGAATTCTTAAATTGTTTAAGCGAAAAAAAAGATTCCATCTGATCACAACTGTGCAGATACAGATGGAATCTTATAAATCTATTTAATGTCCTTTTCAATCCACCCCGACCGGTTTGGTGGTGCAGGAGCTTTTACTTTTTTCGGTGGATTTTTCTCCAACTCTTTCAGTAAAACTTCAACTGCTTTTTCAATATTGGGGTCAATACCTTTTGCCAGTTGCTCGGGGCGATCAACAACTTCAATATCAGGATAAACGCCAATCCCTTCGATTATCCATTCGCCGTTTTCGTCATAAATTCCGAAACGTGGAACCGAAATATTGCCGCCATCCACTAAACGTGCATTTCCCGATATTCCCACCAGACCTCCCCAGGTGCGGGTTCCGATTAATTGCCCCAACCCTTTTTTTCGGAAATAGTAGGGGAAGGCATCGCCACCAGAAGATGAGTAACCATTTATAAGCATTACTTTTGGACCGTTGTGTGCAATTCCAGGAGTTTTCATCGGGGTCAAACCGTTAACATTCCAGTAACTCAGCGTTTTGCGGTCAAGCAAATCGGCCATCACATCAGGAATGAATCCTCCACCATTATAACGGTCGTCAATAATCAGAGCATCTTTGTCGTTGTATGCATACATTCCCTTAAAAAGTTCGCGGTTTCCTTCAATGGCGGTGTTTGGCACATGAATGTATCCGATCTTTCCGCCCGAGAGTTTGTCAACCATTGCACGGCGTTCAAGCACCCAATTGTAATACAGCAGATCCAACTCACTTTTTATTGGTTTGATTACCGAAGTTCGTGCAAAATCCTTTTCAGGTGTTGAGTTCACAACAATTTCAACTTGTTTCCCGATAGTATTTTCAAGAAATTCATACGGATTGTCGGTGGTTTTAATTTCGTGGCCGTTAATACTAATCAGGTAATCACCCTCTTTTACCTTTACGCCTTGTTCGGTAAGTGGCGAGCGCAATGATTCATCCCAGTTTTGACCCTGATAGATTTTTGCGATTTTGTAATATCCTGTTTTTTCATCGGCAAGCAATTGTGCACCAAGCAATCCGCCATCAACGCGTTTTGGTTTTTCGAAATCGCCCCAGTCAACATACGAATGGCCAGTGTTTGATTCCGAAATCATTTCGCTTAAAATATAATCCAAATCGGCGCGGTGACCTACGTAAGTTACAAGCTGTGCGTAATTTTCTTTTACAGCTTCCCAGTCAACGCCATGCAGGTTATTCACATAAAAATAGTCACGGAAAATACGCCAGCCATCGTTATAAATTTGTTGCCATTCTTTTGCCGGATCTATTTTCATTTCCAGGTTATCAAGTTTCAGTTTTCCGGCATCCGGTTTTTGTCCGGGTGTAATTTTTGTAATTCCAAAATCGCGTCCCGAGCGGTAAAGCATTGATTTTCCATCGGCTGAAACCTGCGCCTGTATTGCTTTTTCCAGTATCACCTCCTCTTTTTCATCGGCAATATTGTATTTATTTAATTTTCCATCGCTAATGTAAATAACCCCGCCATCAACAGCAATCAGATTCCTGTATTCACCGGCTTTTAGTGGCAACGCAATTATACGGTTGTTAATTCCTTCAATATCAATTGAAACAGAAACAGTTTCCTCCTTTTTTTCTTCCTTGTCCTTTGTTTTCTCCTGCAATTCCATTTTAACGGGTTCAATATCAATCTTGTCCTTAAACAGTTTCTCCCCATCAGCTTTTAAAGCCATTGCGAAAATCCGTGTTGATTTGTTATAGACATAATTGAATTCGAAACTCGAAAAATCGAGGTTGAAATCACGATCAGAGAGAAAATAAATGGTTTTTCCATCGGTTGAAAATACCGGGGAATTATCGGAAAAAGAGTCATCCGTAAGTTGGATATTTTTTGCATCGGGAATATTATAAACCCAAATAGACGAGTATCCGTTTGGAGCCTGTTTTACGTATGCAATCCATTTTGAATCAGGTGAAAAAACATAGGCACGGAACTCATTTTCAGTGGCTTTGTCAACTACTGTTTCAGCATTTGTTTCAATGTTTAACAGTTTCAGTTGCAATGTCCGGTCGGAGTAGAGCAAGTATTTACTATCCGGTGACCATTCATTGTCATATTTCCAAGCCGATGAATTTGTTGTTATTTGTTGTGGTTTGGCATCTTTTTTATTTTCGAGCAGATAAATTTCATACTCACCAGTTGCATCAGAATAATACGAAATGTATTTTCCATTTGGCGACCAGCTTGGGTAAACTTCACGAATTCCCTGTGTTTGCGTAAGGTTTTCGGTGTTTCCATTTTCGGCTGGAACAGAGAAAATATCGCCGCGAGCATCAAACAAAGCACGTTTTCCGGTAGGCGAAACCGAGTAGCTGTGAATGTCGCCGGTTACAGTTTTAAAATATGGTGCAAGATTGGGATTATCGAAATTTATATTGACAGTGATTTTTTCGGTAAGCCCAGTTTCAAGGTTCGTTTTGTAAAGAAATCCACCCTTTTCAAATGCCAGTTGGCCGTTGCTGCCGGAAGGCCACAGCACATCGAAATCGGTATATTTTGTGATTTGTTCAACCGCTTTAGTTTGCGTGTCGTAACTGTAAATGTTTAGTTTCAAATCACGGTCGGAGGCAAAGAAAATTTTGTTGTTGTACCAAACCGGGCATTGGTCGGAGCCTTCAAAATCGGTAATTTGTTCTGAAGTATTTTTCTCCAGATCATAAATCCACAAGTCGGTGGCGCGGCCTCCTTTGTAACGTTTCCATGAGCGGAATTCGCGGTCAACGGGTGTGAAAACTATTTTTTTTGCATCGGGCGAGAGTGCGGCAAAACCGCCATTTACAATTTGCAACGGTTTTTCAAGGCCGCCTTCAATATTTACAAGAAAATACTTTCCGTTGCGTTCGCCAAATTCGGTGCGGTTGGCACGGATTAATATGTTTTTGCTGTCGGGTGACCAGTCCAGAACAATATCGTCAAAACCGCCGCGTGGAGGCATCAATCCAACTGAATTATAATAGGTTAACTGTTTTGGTAAGCCACCTTCCGAAGGAATTACATAAACTTGTCGCGAACCTGAATATTCGGCTGAAAATGCGATCCAGTTTCCATCGGGCGAAATTTTTGGGAAAAGTTCCATACCTTCATGCGAAGTTAGCCGCCGTGCATCGCCACCAGCAGAATTTACTGTCCATATATCGCCTGCATAAACAAAGGCAACCAGGTTGTTATTAATATCAGGAAAGCGCATCAAACGTGCGTCGTTCACGGCTTTTCCGTTGGAAAAAATTCCAAGTGCAACAAGGATCACAAAAAGTTTTTTGAAAAGATTTATCATGATTTAAAATTTTAGGTTTCAATGGTAGAAATTATTTTTGAGTTGGACAATGGAAATTGTCAGGAAGTTTAAGATAATCCGGGTATGA
>JBFHJA010000338.1:0-5396 GCA_041596165.1 Draconibacterium sp.
CAAACACAAGTTTCAACCGCGAAGATTGGAAACAATTGACCGACGAACCTATTCTTGCACCCAAATATCCCTGGGAAGGAAAATGTGTGGAAGGTGCTTCAATAATCCAACGTGACAAAATTTTGTATATGTTTTATGCTGGAGCATACAATAATAATCCGCAGCAAGTTGGCGTGGCAAAAAGTGAAGACGGTATAAAATGGGAACGTCTCAGCAACAAACCATTTCTATGCAATGGCGATCCTGGTGAATGGAACTATTGCGAATCGGGACACCCACATATTTTTTTAGATGATGATGGACGGACTTACCTGTTTTTTCAGGGAAATAACGACTTTGGTCTTACATGGCAAATCTCCCAAAAAGAAGTAATCTGGGACGAAAACGGACCGAAATTGAAATGAGTTTAATGAGGTTCTTGTTAACGCTGGATTAAAGTCAAAAAACACTAAACAATAACTACCAACGTGCTAAAACACAGAGCAAAATAAAAAAATCAATTTTGATACTGATAATATAATGAAACTCAAAAACCTATTTCTCCCAACTTTTTCAGTACTGCTTTTTGTTTTTACAGCTTGTGAAAAAAAGCAACCCGATAATGAAATTGCTGGCACTGTTTCGCGACCGGAATTAAACGCTGTAAACAGTTTTTACCCAGGAAATCGAGCACCACTTCAACCGGCAAATTTCATTAAACTCCCAATGGGAAGTATTCAACCCGAGGGGTGGATTTTGAAATTATTGGAATTGCAAAAAGACGGTTTGTGCGGCCATTTGGGAGAAATCAGTGCATGGCTCGATAAAGATAACAACGCCTGGCTTTCGGAAGGTGGCGACCACGGTTGGGAAGAAGTACCATATTGGTTGCGTGGTTATTCCGACATGGCTTTTATTTTCGATGATCCCGAAATGAAAAAGGAAGCGATGGTTTGGATTGAAGCAATCTTCGCCAGTCAAGAGGAAAACGGTTGGTTTGGCCCTGATTTTATTGCTCATGGGACAAATAACAAACTTGATTTCTGGTCAAATATGCTTGTGCTTTTTACCCTTCAAAATTACTACGAATACACTGGCGATGAAAGGGTAATAGAATTAATGAAGAAATACTTCGCATTCGAACTTAAAGTCCCCGATGAAGATTTCCTAAAAAGTTACTGGCAAAACAGCAGAGGTGGCGATAATTTGTACAGTGTCTTCTGGTTGTATAACAAAACAGGCGAAAAATGGCTGCTCGAACTGGCCGAAAAAATACACCGCAACACGGCAGACTGGACCCAAAAATCGAACCTTCCCAACTGGCACAATGTAAACATCGCTCAGTGTTTCCGTGAACCTGCAACATGGTTTATGCAAACCGGGGACTCCACACATCTGGAAGCAACCTACAATAATTATTACTTAATCCGCCGCACTTTTGGACAAGTTCCAGGTGGAATGTTCGGCTCCGATGAAAATGCACGAATGGGGTATATCGACCCGCGCCAGGGAACTGAAACCTGTGGTTTTGCAGAACAAATGACTTCTGATGGAATACTCACCCGCATTACCGGCGACCCGCTTTGGGCCGACAATTGCGAAGATGTGTTGTTCAACAGTTTCACTGCTGCATTTACCACCGACATGAAATCGCTGCGCTATATAACTTGTCCGAACGGAGTTATTGCTGATGCCGAAAACCACAGCCCGGGAATCGACAACCGCGGGCCATTTCTTACAATGAATCCCTTTAGCAGCCGTTGTTGCCAACACAACCATGGCCACGCACTACCCTACTATTTGCAAAACCTTGTAATGGCCAGCAACGACAACGGGTTAGCCGCCATTATGTATAATTCCTGTAAAACCAGAGCAAAAGTAGGTGACGGAACCGAGATAACTTTAATCGAAGATACCAAATACCCTTATGAAGAAGAGATTCGTTTCACTCTACAAACTGCACAAAACGTGAAGTTTCCAATGTATCTTCGTGTTCCCGGATGGTGCAAAAATGCAAGTATTCAAATCAATGGAAATAAACTGAATTTGACAGCCAAAGCAGGAGAATACATTCGCATTGAACGAGAATGGACAGACGGAGACAAACTCGTTTTAAAACTGCCAATGGAATTGGGAATTCGCACATGGCAAGTAAATCAAAACAGCGTTTCTGTGGATTATGGACCACTTACTTTCTCATTAAAAATCGAAGAAGAATACAATAAAATCAATAGCACCGAATCAGCAATTGGTGACTCAAAATGGCAGAAAGATGCCGACCCTGAAAAATGGCCTGCTTACACAATTGATGCAAAAAGTCCATGGAATTACGGTTTGATTGTCGATAAAAAAAATTCATCCAAATCTTTCAAAATTATTCGGAAAGAATGGCCGGCAGACGATTATCCATTTTCGCCGGAAAACACACCCATTGAGTTGGTAGCCAAAGGCCGCCGAATTCCACAATGGGGAATCGACAAGTTTGGGCTTGTTGATGTTCAACCACTTTATCCGGTAAAAACCTATGAACCTGTAGAAAATATCACACTGATTCCTATGGGAGCAGCGCGTTTGCGAATTTCTGCCTTTCCTTTAGTTCAAACAACAAAACAGGAGCATGATCCTGTATAAAAAACCAATAATATGAAAAAAATTGTATTGTTATTTGCAATCTGCTTTTATGTAGTTACTTCATTTTCGCAATCTAAATTCAATGGTTTGGAAATGAACATGGGAAATTTGTACCGCACCTCCGATGCAAAAACCCGTTCTATCAGTCCCGAAAATTTTACCGGGGAAAAAGGGAAAGGTGGAATGGCAACTTTGGATGACAAAGATGTCCGAAACAAAGCCAATGCATCCAATGCCGCGCGTGATTTGGGGCAGGGTTGGAAAGTAAATCCATTCATAATCATCAAACCCGGCGAAACTTTCACGTTAGCCGAAATTGACGGTCAGGGTGCAATTCAACACATTTGGATGACACCAACCGGAAACTGGAAATTTTCTATTATCCGGATGTATTGGGACGATGAAACAGAACCTTCAGTAGAATGTCCTGTAGGTGATTTTTTTGCCATGGGTTGGAACGAATATGCACCTTTGAATTCATTGGCAGTTTGTGTAAATCCGGGTAGTGCGTTCAATTGTTACTGGGCGATGCCATTTCGCAAAAAATGTCGCATTACTATGGAAAACATCAACGACAAAGATGAAATGCGGCTATATTATCAAATCGATTACACATTGACTACAGTGCCTGACGATGCCGCATATTTCCATGCGCAATACCGCCGTTCCAATCCAAACGAAACTTCGGTTTATACAATTCTTGATAATGTAAAAGGCAAAGGTCAGTTTGTTGGTGTTTACATGGCCTGGGGCGTGAACAACAACGGCTGGTGGGGCGAAGGTGAAATTAAGTTTTTTATGGACGGTGATACTCAATTCCCCACCATTTGCGGTACAGGAACCGAAGATTATTTCTGTGGATCTTATAATTTTGACAGAGAAGGTCAATACAAAGAATTTTGCACTCCGTATGCCGGACTGCACCAGGTAATCAGACCCGATGGCGCTTATCGTTCACAACAAAGGTTCGGACTTTATCGCTGGCATATTTTAGATCCGATTCGTTTTGAGAAAGATTTGAAAGTTACAATTCAGGATTTGGGCTGGCGGCATGGAGGCAGATATTTGCCGCAGAAATCAGATATATCATCAGTGGCTTTCTGGTATCAAACCGACCCACACGGCAAATTCCCAAAATTACCCAAATGGGAAGAAATTGAAGTAAATTAAAATGCTGTTTAAAATTTTTCTACTCTCTTTTCTTTCCATCGCATTGTGCGGCAAAACAGAGGTTTTGTTCAATGACACTATAAAAAATACTTTTCAAAATCCACTTTGGGATGGTGCAGACCCTTGGATGATAAAACACGGAGATGAATATATTTACTGTATTTCTTCAAACAATTCAATTGTTGTATCGCGCTCAAAATACATTACAAAAAAGGGGGAATTGAAACGAATATGGAGTTCTCCAGAATCTGGTTGGAACAGCTCTTGTGTTTGGGCTCCCGAAATCCATTTCGTAGAAGGGCACTGGTATGTTTATTACGCGGCCGGTTTTTCAGGGCCACCATTTATCCATCAGCGAACGGGGGTTTTACGTTCGGCAACCGATGACGTTTTTAGCGATTACGAAGATATGGGAATCCTGAATACAGGCGACTTTCCTGATGATTTGTCGAAAAATGTGTGGGCGATCGACATGACAATTCTGGAACACAAAGGAAAACTTTTTGCAATTTGGTCGGGCTGGCAAAAACAGGAAACTACAGATGCTACTCCGCAACATTTGTACATTCAGGAAATGGAAAATCCTTATACTTTGAAGGGTAAACGAGTGTTGCTTTCATCGCCTGAAGAAAGCTGGGAAACAGGTGGTCCGCTAAATCTAAACGAAGGGCCCCAAATCTTAAAAAACGGCGAACATATTTTTATTGTTTATTCCTGTCGTGAGTCGTGGCTGGTGGAATATCGCCAGGGAATGTTGAAGCTAAATAATCCTGACGGTGATTTGCTCGACCCAAAAAACTGGACAAAAAAAGGCCCGGTTTTCAAAGGCAATTCTCAGGTTTTTGGAGTTGGTCACTGTTCGTTTGTAAAATCGCCCGACAATTCTGAAGATTGGATTATATATCATTCAAAAAAAGATACAAACCCAGGCTGGAACCGCGACGTGAGGGCGCAACAATTTGAATGGAATAATGATGGGTCGCCCAGTTTTGGTGAAGCCGTTCCTTTGGACAGAAAATTAAATCGTCCATCAGGTGAAGTGGAAATAGAAAGAAATGAAACAAAGTAAATAAAGATTAAAAAATTGAAAATTACGACTTTGCGAGAAAATAAAAAATGAAACAAACATGAAACTAATCCTATTCTTATTTATAATTATCATCGTGTTTCCCGGGTGCAATCCGAAACACAAAGCCTTAAATTTAGATTTCCACAACCCACTTCCCGTTGAATTTGGCGACCCGTATATTTTGAAAGCCTCCAACAATATGTATTACATGATTGGAACCGGTGGTGTAAAAGACGGTTTCAAAATGTATTCATCAAACGACTTAAAAAGATGGACCGACGAAGGTCGAATTTACCACGGAAATACTGACACGTCATGGAATATTGCCAACTTTTGGGCACCCGAATTATACGAAATCAATGGTAAATTCTATCTGCTGTTTAGTGCCGACTGGCGTGAAAACCCCACCAACGAATTAGAGAATTTCCGCATTGGAGTTGCTGTTTCTGACTCGCCTGCCGGACCGTACAAAGATTTGTTTGAGCGACCGATTTTCGACCCGGGCTACCCCGTAATTGATGGAAATTTACTTTTTGAAAACGATAAA
>JBFHJA010000339.1:0-5394 GCA_041596165.1 Draconibacterium sp.
AACAGCATATTTATTCTGCCATTTGTTCTCTATGCATTTTATTTTTCCGACTTTAATAAAAACACACCAACACCCGACTCCGTTTATTTAACTGTTTTATGGTTACTTTTTGGACTTATGTTCCTCCTTTATTTCTCCGAAACAAATATAAAAATCGGCACATATTTCATTGTTGGGTTAACAACCATCAGTTTTCAAATGTTGAAAGTTGACCTTCTTTTTAATTCACTTTCATTCTACAGTCCGTTTATTACCAATCCCATTTTTGTTTTTGTTGCTGTTTTTTCATTGGGGTATTTCATGCGGATTTATTATATGTCGATTATAAAAAACTATCAAACTAAAATTAATACAATCAATCAAAGTATTAATAAAGTTTTGCAGGATTCAGTATTTTCAATTGCGCAAATTAGGGCAGACCGCGATGAGGCGGGCAATATAGAGCAACTAATTATTGAAAAAGTAAACAATACGTTTGAAAGTAGTTTCAAAATCAACCTTTACGAGGTTCAGGAACAGAAAGCTGATTACATATTTAGTTTGATTTTTAAAACCAAATTCGACCTGAATAAATACGTTTTATTGCAAGCGAAGCAAAAGAAAATACATGAATTCCATGCAGTTGCACTGGAACGCTGGTTCAACATTCATATTATACAGCCCGATTACAATAAATTCTATATAATATTTGTGGATATTTCGAAAAACAAAAACAAAATTGCAGAACTTGAAGAAAACAAACGCCGTTATAAAGTTTTACTTGAAGCAATTCCAGATATCTTTTTTGTAATTGATAAGGATGGAACTTATGAAGATTTTGTGATAAAGGAAAGTGATTTATTTAAAATTGAAGATGCAAATATAATTGGCAGTACTATTTTTGAAGTTGGTTTCCCCGGAAATATGGCAGAAAAAATATACAGTTGTATTCAAACTTCAATAAAAACAAATTCGATTGAAACAATTGAATATCAGATGAACACACCCAATGGTTCATTCCTGTTCGAAATGCGGCTGGTAAAACTAAATTCACATTCGGTAATTTCTATTGCACGCGATATCACGAAACGTAAAACAGCAGAATTTAAACTTGAAAAAGCTCTGATTCGTGCTGAAGAATCGGACAAATTAAAATCGGCATTCCTTGCAAACCTGTCGCATGAAATTCGCACACCAATGAATGTGATTACAAATTTCTCGCGAATATTGGCCGATTCGGATTTGGAACCGGATGAAAAATTAGAATTATCGTATGCAATTTCGATAAATGGAAAACAGTTGTTGAATATGATTGATAATACAATTCACTTATCAAAAATTGAAACGCAAACAGTTGAAATTGTACAAAGGTTTTGTAATATTAACGTTTTGATGAGGGATACTTATAACAAATACCTTGTACATATACCCGATTCAAAAAAGATCAAATTAAATCTTAAAATTGACGTGCCGAACAAAGAATTTGGGTTTGAAACGGACTCCGGTATTCTTAGCGAAATACTGTCGTTGCTTATAGATAACGCTGTAAAATACACAATGAAGGGCGAAATAAATATCGCTTACGAAATGATACAGAATAATGGGGTAAAATTTAGTGTTACCGACACCGGTATCGGAATTCCTAAAGAAGAATTCAATCATATTTTCGATCGTTTCTACCGCATTCGAAATCAAATAAATGAGTCAACTTCCGGATCAGGATTAGGATTAGCTATCGTTCAGCATTATGTGGCTATGCTTGGTGGTGAACTTGAATTTGAATCAACACCCGGCTTAGGAAGTAAATTTTGGTTTTCACTGCCTTTCAAAGGTGGGAAAGGATTTTTATCGATAGTAAATTAACCTTTTGTTATTTGTTAAAATTTATTTTCTTTATCCTAACCAATTAAGTTATGAATGATTTCACCTTCTTCAAATAAATTTCATTCTGTTATATTTACCATTGCCATTACCTCGGTTTTGTTTACATTATTTTTACTTTCACTTCCTGCAATTGATAAATTTAAGGCTAAAACAATTTCTTCAGCCAGTAATTTCGAAAATGAAACGTTGGTTTATAACGACATCGATTTTGACGGAAACAGCGAAGGATTTCATTTTTTGACAAATCCAAACAATGGCCTTTCGCATTATGTTTTTTACAAAAATGGAAAACAACTTTACCAGCAAAACCTAAAAGGAAGTTTTTTCCCGGTTAATTATTTTTGCTTTGGCGATTATAATCATGATAACCAAAATGAGTTGTTTCTGTTCTGGTACATCGAAGATTCGCTTTTTGTAAATGTAATAAATGCAATTTCGGAAGAAATTATTGCTGAAAAAGTATTTGTTACAACATTTACTTTCGACCACAAAACCATTGATTCTATTCTTGATAATTTCTATTTTTTCGATTCTGACAAGGATGGCTATGATGAATTGTTTTTTAGTATGAGTTGTGGCTTTTCGGTTATCAACCGAAAAAACATATTGTACAATGTTAAAAAGAACAAGTTTAAAATTTCCGATCCTCGTGGGGTAATTTTATACTCTCCTGCAGTTTTTAAAGATATTTCAGGAGATAGCATTCCCGAGATTTTTGGTACAAGAAGCTCACATGGCAATACGAAAACCGATTATTTTTTAACTGACCAGAAAGTGTGGTTGTTCCTTGCCGACATTCAGCACCAATTTAAATTCACTCCAAAAGCAATAGGTGATTATCCGGGAATGGTTGCCACCGCTCCCTTAATATTAAACGAAAAACCGGCAATCGCCGCATTGATTGTGGATTATGGAGAAACTTACGATTCAACATTCCTGGCAATTTGCAGCATTGATGGAGAGATTATGAATAAAGTGAAACTAAAATATTCAAGCGCATTGCATAATTCCATTTTCAAAAGTTTTCCTGAAACCTATCCAAATAACATAAGAATCCTTATGTCAGAAGGAACACTGATGGAATTTAATTCCGCTCTGGAAAAAACAAAAACAGACCAAATGTTTCCGTTTATTCGATTATATGATTGCCTTGACATTGATGGAGATAATTCAATTGAAAATATTTTCCTTGGAAATCAATACAATATGATAATTACTGACCATGACTTCAAAAATCCGGTGAGTATAAATCTTGAAAACATTGAATTCCTGAAAAACATGTCAATCGTAAAGGAAAAAGATAAAAATAACCTGTTATCGGTGGTCACAAAAAATTTGCGCTACCTTATTGAATACCGAAAGAACCCATTTTACAATTTCCGTTTTGCAATATATTTAATGTCTTGGTCAGTCCTGTTTTCAATGATTTTTCTTGCCGGAAGGTTTTACCAGAAACTCGCCATAAAAAAATACGAATCTGAAAAACAATTGGCAACTCTGCAGATTTCGGCGCTTGAGAAACAACTTACCCCTCATTTCAATCTAAACATTCTTAATTCAATTGGAGCTTTATACGAAACCCACGATACGTCGAAAGCACAATATTACCTCGGTAAATACGGAAAATTACTCCGCGATTTGTTAATGCGGTCTGACCGAATTGTTGTCAGCATGGAAGAAGAGCTTGATTTTACACGAAATTACCTCGAACTGGAAAAACTAAGAATGAATAATTCCTTTGAATATAAAATTTCAGGGGAAGCAGATTTTTTGAATGTGGAAATTCCAAAAATGCTCATCCATACTTTTTGTGAGAATTCATTGAAGCACGGATTACGGCATTTAAGAAAAAATGGCAGGCTTGATATCCGGTTTTTAAAGGAAAATCTATTTATCAAAATTATCGTTTCCGACAACGGAATCGGAAGGACAAAAGCCAGTCAATACTCATTAATGAGTACAGGCCAGGGGCTTAAAATATTAAATCAAAGTTTAAATATCTATTTTCAGTTAAAAAATGTAAAGATAACTTATAAAATTTCGGATATTTATGACGATGCGGGAAATCAGGCAGGGACAGAAGTTGAAATTACAATACCCAATTAATATAACAGCGTTTTTAACCTGACGCAACAGATAAAAAAAGTGTGATAAAACCAGAATGAATAAAATTACTGCCATACTTGTTGACGACGAAAAATTGTCGTTAAACCGAATGACAGATTTGCTAAAACTGTTTGAACATGTCGAAATCCTTCATACGGAATTTGAACCCGAAACAGCCATTGAACGCATTGTAAAAACCCAGCCCGACATTGTATTTCTCGATATTGAAATGCCCGGAATGACAGGGTTTACATTGATTGAAAAAGTGCGTAGCCAGTTTGTTTTCCCAACATTTATAATGGTAACCGCTTTTAGCCAGTACGCTGTAAAAGCCATCAAAAAAGAGGCTTTCGATTTTCTTGTAAAACCGGTTGACATTGATGACCTCCGCGAATGCCTCGAACGTTTCGACCAAAAACAAAATCATTTTCCGCATATCGATAATTCCAACCTCAGCGACCGCGAAAAAGAGGTTGCCAAACTGCTCTGCAAAGGTTTAACCTCGCAGGAAATTGCTGAAATCCTTTTTATCAGCAAGCACACAGTGGATACACACCGGAGGAGGATTTTGGAGAAATTGGGAATAAAATCGACGGCGGAGTTAACGGGCAGGTAATTTCAATTAATACTCACTGTTCAGTATTCAAATTGCCAAAAAAATCAAAAGACACTTTTCATTATTATACTATTTTGCCCTTCAAATAAATGGACACTTAATCAGTCAAAATCATTCAACCAATGCAATGTAAGTGATAGCACTTTTTAAGTGCAAGGTGGAAATTCCGGAATAATCAATAAAACGCTAAATACAATGATTGCCAAACCAATAAGAGAACAATTAAATTGTAAACATACCTTCTGAATTAAATTAGATACTATTAAAAATTAGTTTCAAAAGTATCGTTTAAATTTTATTTCAAATTCAAAATTCAAAATTAGCAAGCATAAACAGCTACCAATAAATAGTATAAATATATAAATAGTGGAGGTTCATATGAAAAATATCAACTTATTCTTTATTCTCATTTATCTAATGATAAGTTTGAGCACATTTGCGCAACCAAATGCACCAACAGGAGTAAAAGCAAGCGATGGAACTTTTTCTGATAGAATTCATGTAAGCTGGAATGCAGTTTCAGGAGTAACTGGATACGATATATACAGGGGGATTTCAAGCAGTAGCTCGTCTTCGACTAAAATTGCCAGTACTTCAAGTAATCTTTTAGAAATGGACGACACAGCGGTAAGTTCCGGAGTTACCTACTTTTATTGGGTGAAATCAAGAATAATTGCTAACGGTACGGTTACACAAAGTGCTTTCAGTAATTCGGACACTGGCTGGCTGCAGGTTCAGACTCCAAATGCACCAACAGGAGTAAAAGCAAGCGATGGAACTTTTTCTGATAGAATTCATGTAAGCTGGAA
>JBFHJA010000340.1:0-5382 GCA_041596165.1 Draconibacterium sp.
CAGCATTTCTTTTAATTCTCCCTGGATATCTGTATTGTAGATTGGGCAGGCAACTTCAAACCGGCGGTTGAGGTTTCGTGGCATCCAGTCGGCTGATGAAATGTACATTTTTTCGTCGCCATCATTTCCAAACAAAAATATTCGCGAATGTTCAAGGTATTTATCTACAATGCTTATGGCAGTTATGTTTTGCGAAAGTTCTTCCGGGATATTCAATCCAAAAATACCGCGAACGATTAGTTGAATCCGCACCCCGGCTTTACCGGCTTCAATAATCTTTTTCATCATTTCGGGGTCAATAAGGCTATTCATTTTAATAATCATGTAGCCATTTTTGCCATTTCGGGCAAGTTCCATTTCATGTTCAATTCTTTTTGTAAAGAATTTTCGCATTTTAAATGGGCTGATAACCAGATGTTCGTAATCGAAATGTTTGTAATTAAGTTTGAAAAACTCAAAGCTATTTGCTACTTCGTTTGCCAGTCGTGGGTCAGAAGTCATCAATCCATCATCGGCATATACCCGTGCTGTTCCTTCATGAAAATTACCGGTTCCGATATATGCATAATTTCGGTAGATATTGCCTTCTTTTCGTTTTATCCAGGTTAGTTTGCTGTGTACTTTAATGCCTGGTACTCCGTTAATTACGTTTGCTCCTTCTTCCTGTAATTTATTCGACCAAAAAATGTTGGCTTCTTCATCAAAACGAGCCTGCAATTCGATAACAACTGTTACAATTTTCCCGTTTCGAATAGCATTCAACAAAGCATTTACAACTTTTGATGCGCTGGCAACACGGTAAATTGTTATCCCGATTTCCTTCACTTGCGGATCGATTGCTGCCTCGCGAAGCAAATCAATGTAATGATTAAAAGTTTGATACGGGTAATGCAACATTACATCTTTTTTACGCAGAACCTGTAAAATACTTGTATTTGGCAGTAAATCTTTGTGCCGGATTGGAGTAAGTTTTGGATAGTAGTGTTTCTTTTTCCCAATCTCGGGGAAATTCATAAAATCTTTGTGGTTGTGGTATCTTCCGCCGGCAATCGCATTTTCAGCATCATTGATTCTCATCTTTTTAAAGATGAAGTTTTTCAAATCCTCTGGCATGGTTCGGTCGTAAATCAATCTTACTGGTTTTCCTGTTTTGCGTTTCTTGAGGCTCGTACTCATTTTTTCCATGAAACTTTTTGAAATATCATCATCGATATCCAATTCGGCATCGCGTGTAATTTTCAGTGTAAAGGCTTCATATACATCATAATCGAAATAGAAGAACAGATCATTTAAACAATATCTTATCACATCGTCGAGCATAATTATGATTTTGCTTTTGCCTGTTTTTGGCAAAACAAAAAACCTGTCGACAGAAATTGCCGGAATCCGGATTAGCGAATAAGCAAAATCAAGTGGGTTTGATTTTTTTGATAATTTGATTGCCAAATACACCGAGCGATCGCGGAGATATGGAAACTTGTAATTTTTCCGCAACATAATTGGAACAAGGTTTGGCAATACTTTATCGTAAAAATATTTTTTTACAAAAACACCTTGCTGGTGGTTTAATTCTGTTTCATTTATAAGGAATATATTATCCTCTTTTAGTTCATCAAAAATATGTTTGAAAATGGTTTGCACCTTTTGTTGGTGACCGATTACTACTTCCAGAATTTTATCGAGCAGTTCTTTTGGCGTGAAATTCCCGAGCAAGTTTTCTTCATCTTTACCAAAATCAACCATCCGACGCACTGCCGCTACGCGCACCCTGAAAAACTCATCGAGGTTGTTTGAAAAAATACCGATAAAACGGATGCGTTCAAAAATGGGGGTTGCCGGGTCGGCAGCTTCCTGCAAAACCCTTTCGTTAAAAGAAAGCCAGCTAATTTCGCGGTTTGTAAAGTTTTGATCGGAATACATATTTGTTAGTTTTAGTAGTGCATTATATTAAACCACAATATTGTAAAAGGTTTTTGAAATATCAAACCAGAAGTTGATGTTTAAGAATAATATTACTGGTTTTGAGAAATAAACTTTTTGGAACGGCCATCAACCTATTCTCCCCCAAACTCCATTAAATAGGCTTTTATAAATCCATCCAATTCGCCATCGAGAACGGCATTTACATTGCCTGATTCATGTCCGGTTCGCACATCTTTTACCAATTTATAGGGTTGAAGCACGTACGATCGGATTTGCGACCCCCATTCAATTTTCTTTTTTTGTGACTCGATTTCAGTGGTTTTTTCGTGTCGTTTGCGCAATTCGATTTCATAAAGCTGTGATTTTAATAGTCTTATTGCGTTTTCTTTATTGCCAAGTTGTGAGCGACTTTCTGTATTTTCAATAATGATTCCCGAGGGCGCGTGTTTTAAACGTACACCTGTTTCAACTTTGTTAACATTCTGTCCGCCAGCACCACCACTCCTGAAAGTATCCCAGGTAATATCGGCCATGTTCAGATCAATTTCAATTGTATCGTCAACCAATGGAGCTACATAAACCGAAGTAAATGAAGTCATTCGCTTGTTTTGCGCATTAAATGGCGAAAGACGAACAAGCCGATGAACACCGTTTTCACTTTTCAGATAACCATAGGCAAATTCGCCTTCTATTTCGAGTGTACAACTTTTTATTCCTGCTTCGTCACCATCCTGCATATCAGCAACTTTCACCTTGAAACCGTTTTTATCCGCGTAGCGCGAATACATTCTAAACAGCATTTCAGCCCAGTCGTTGCTTTCGGTTCCACCCGCTCCGGCATTAATTTTTAACACAGCTCCAAGGTGATCTTCTTCGCTGCGCAACATATTTTTAGCCTCTAGTTTTTCAACGATTTCAATGGTTTCGTTGTAAGCTTTGTCAACTTCTTCTTCCGTGGCTTCTTTTGCTTCGAAAAATTCAAAAAGCACAACCAAATCTTCAACCGCTTGATTGACAGTATTAAATCCATCAGTCCACACTTTTACGGTGCGTACCTTTTTCATCTGTTCTTCGGCTTCTTTTGGATTATTCCAGAAATCGGGATCCTGTGTTTTAAGTTCTTCTTCCTGAAGTTGTATTAATTTTGCATCGTAGTCAAAGATGCCTCCTTAACGCATCCCGGCGCTCCAGAAGGTCATTTATCTGGTCTTTAAATATCATTTGTATTCATTTTTATTATGGTGCGTAAAGGTAGCAAGATTTTTGCCGAATTATTAATGAACCTTTAAACTGAAGGGGAAAAAGACTAAGAAGATTGATAAATAGAAACGAATTTTTGGTTACAGGGAGGTAAGAATTACTTTACCACTTCACTGAGGTAGCGGTGAATTATTTCAGGTTCGAAACCACGGCTTTGAGCAAAGCGGATGATTTGGCCCATTTTATCAAATTTATTGTCTGATTTTATCTTTTTGGCTTTTTCTTTCAGAGTTGAAATTAAAACCTTTTTATACTGATCTTCTTTGATTTCGTTTAAACCTATTTCAATCAATTCATTATTTAAACCCTTGGCTTTTAGATAGAAACGCATTTTAATCTTTCCCCATTTATTAAGCCTGAATTTATCTGAAACATAAGCTTTTACAAATCTTTCATCGTCAAGGAATTTTTCTGCTTTGAGTTTTGAGATTATTTCATCAACCAATTCATCCATAATTTCGTAGGCAACCATTTTTTTTCTGATGTCGGCTGAACATTGCTCGGATCGGCTGCACAATTGTGCCATTTTTGAATAGGCTTCTTTTACAATTTGTTCTCTGTTTTCCATGTTAATTAGTTGATTTTGAATAAGCATTAAAAATAGAGAAAAAAAATCAAAACCAAACTCAAGAGCTTACTGGTTATTCATCCAAAAAATTCGGTTCAGCTAATACTCCGGTAAAAAATTCTTCCAATTCAGCCAGTGTAGTGTTTGTTTTTTGAACATCTCTGATTATTTCACCTTTTTGCAGGATAACAATCCGTGTACAAACGTCGGTAACATGGTCCAAATCGTGGCTCGAAATCAGGAATGTTTTGTTCTGCGTGGCGGCAAAATCCTTGATTATTTTTCGGAGTTTGAATTGTGAAGTTGGGTCGAGATTGGCAAAAGGTTCGTCTAAAATCACAATCTCTGGATTTCCTATTAATGCACCTACAACGCCTAATTTCTTTTGGTTTCCTTTCGAGAGGTCGCGGATGAATTTCTTTTTGCCCAGAATTTCATCGTTAAAAAACTCATTAAAATTCGCCAAAAAACCTGCAATGTCATTAGTATTCATCCCGCGCAATTCGCCAATAAAATTGAAATATTCATCGGGAGTCAAATAACCGATGGTAAAACTTTCATCAATGTAAGCGCTGGTAATCGATTTCCAGTCTTCAGATTTTGAAACAGCAATTTCGTTAATAATAACTTTGCCCTTTGTCGCACGAATTAAATCAAGTATCAACGAAAACAGGGTTGTTTTTCCGGCGCCGTTGTTACCAACAAGTCCAAAAACTTCGCCATTTTGAATTGTCAATTCAGGAATATCAAGAACGGTTGTTCCTCCGTATGCTTTTTGTAGCTTGAGTATTTGAATCATAGGAATTGAGATTTATTGTAATTAATTGAGATTTTTCTTCTTCGTTTTTAAAAAAGTTAAATTCTAATTGGATTTGTATGCGGCAATCATTGTATGCTTTCTTTTTAAATATTGCGTTGTAAAATAGTCGATTAAAAGTGGGTGGATGATAATTCCAGTCAAACCAAGTCCGCCCAAAATTAAATAGGTTGCAATATTTCCTGCTAAAAAAGAAAGTATTCCATAAACTGCCATTGGGCCAAATATTATAGGGAAGGAAATTAACCAGGTGGATGCGCTCATCCCCTGATAGTTAAACATAGCACGTTGTTCCAGGTCAATTGCTTTTCGGCTGTTTAAACCTAGTGCAAAAATAATAAAAGTGTTTATGCCGATATTGTAAAGCATAACTGCCAGATGTATGTAAAGCACTTTAGGAGAAATAAACATATAACCCAACGAAAGCAGATAAAAAACAATGTTTGTAACTGCCATCAGAAAAAATGCTGATTGCAAAATCTGTTTCATTTTTACGTTTTGTGTCATTAAGAAAGAATAATATCGACTGTGCCAAGCCGGGAAAAACTGGCCGTATGTCATGCTAAATATTCCGGTCATAAACATTCCTCCAAACACCAAAACCAACTCTGGCGAATCTGTTTTAAAGTCTTTATAAATCAGTAATCCGTAAAATATGAAAAGGACAGACATAATTGCGGAGGTTCGCGGGCGTTTGTTGCGCGTAATCATTTTCACTTCCAACGACAACATTTTTCCGTATTCGCCAATTTGGTTCAACCACGAAAAATCATGCGTCAACCCTTCTTTTTTCTTTTGCGAAAGTTCGTCGAGG
>JBFHJA010000341.1:0-5346 GCA_041596165.1 Draconibacterium sp.
ACACCGTGGCGGGTTTTGATTATCGGGAAATACCTTGCGGATATTGTTGAATCAAATATGGTGGTTGCGCTCAATCCGGAATCTCAAATCGAAGACGAATCGTGGATTAATCCAGGTCGTGCATCATGGAGTTGGTGGGGCGACTGGCCAAGTTCGAAGGACTTTGTTAAACTGAAGAAATTTGTAAACCTCGCTGCCGAAATGGGCTGGGAATATTCGTTGGTGGATGCCAATTGGGACATGATGACTGGCGGAAACATTGAAGAATTGGTAAAATATGCCAATTCGAAAAATGTTGGAATACTAATGTGGTACAACTCTGGCGGTGCGCACAACAATGTAACAGAACGTCCGCGTGATATTATGGAAAATCCGGAATTGCGAAAAGCTGAATTCAAAAAATTGGCTGACTGGGGCGTGAAAGGAATTAAGGTTGATTTCTTCCAAAGCGATAAACCACAAATCATAAAACAGTATTTCGATATTTTGAAAGATGCTGCCGACAACAAAATCATGGTAAATTTTCACGGTTGTACAATGCCGCGCGGCTGGAACCGTACATGGCCCAACCTAGTTTCTATGGAGGCTGTGCGCGGTGCAGAATCATACTGTTTCGACTCAACTTATACAGATAATTCGGTTTGGCACAATACAATTTTGCCATTTACACGTAATGTTATCGGATCAATGGATTACACGCCAGTTACTTTTTCCAACCAAAATTTCCCGCATAAAACTTCATTTGCACACGAGTTGGCGCTTTCCGTAGTTTTCGAAACCGGTATTTTACATTTTGCTGATAATTGCGAATCATACCGTTCACTACCTGAAGCACCAAAAGATTTTATTAAAACTGTTCCTGTTACATGGGACTCTACTTTGTTGCTTGCCGGTTATCCTGGGAAAGATTGTGTAATGGCTCGCAAGTCGGGTGATACATGGTACGTTGGTGGAATTAATGGAACTGACGAAAAACTGTCCAGGGAAATCGATCTTTCGCGATTAAACGGAAGCGATTTCTCGGCCTCAGTTATTGCCGATGGAGAAACAAATACCACATTTACTTCTTTTGAATCAGAAATAAAATCAGGAGAAAAGCTAAAAGTTGAAGTTCTTCCTTTTGGTGGTTTTGTGGCAACTTTGAAGTCGGCGTTATAATTGGCAAAATACTTTGTTGTCGTGAAAAAATTTTAAGTATGATCTATCTCGTGCAACAAAGCTGACAAGAAAACAAAAACGGGAAAAGCTGTCAATTAGTAATATAGCTTCTTCGGGGAACTAATTCTCAAGAGATTGGATTTAAGCAAGGTTTAATATTTTAAACCAGCGAATCGCCTTTAGTAATACGCACATCAGTTACAAACTTTTTGATTTGCTGTTCATCTTCTTTTCGGCAAATCATCAGTGTGTCGTTTGATTCGGCTACAATGTACCCGTCTAAACCCTGGAGCACAGCGATTTTTTCGCCGGAAATATTAACGATGCAGTTTTTTGTGTCGTAGGTTAAAATATTGTCGCCACTTATTACATTTCCTTCTTCGTCTTTTGAACGGTTTTCGTACAAGGTACTCCAGTTTCCAAGGTCGCTCCAACCAAAATCGGCAGTTAAAACAAACACGTTTCCGGCTTTTTCCATAATACCATAATCCACTGAAATGGCTGGCATTTCAGAATAAATTTTATTGATAAAATGGATTTCGTCGGCAGTATTATACAGTTTCATGCCACTCTCGAAAAGAGATGAAACATTTTGGAGGTGTGCATCGAATGCTTCAACAATTGATGGGAGCGACCAGATAAAAATTCCTGAGTTCCAAAAAAATTCTCCGCTTTCAACAAAAATTTTTGCCATTTGCAAATCGGGTTTTTCAGCGAAAATTTTCACTTTGTGGAGGTTATCCAGTTTTTTAAAATCAACCCGTTTTTGAACCTGGATATACCCATAAGCTGTTTCTGGCCGGCAAGGTCTGATACCAAGTGTCAGTAAGGCGTTATTCTCTTTCACAAAATCAAGTGCATTGTTTATCTGGTGAATAAACTCATCTTCTTTCAGAATAACATGATCTGAAGGTGCAACGATTAAATTGGCATTGGGATTTTTTGTTTTAATCTTATAGGTTGCATAAGCAATACACGGTGCAGTGTTACGGCGAATCGGTTCCAGCAATATCTGTTCTTCTTTTAATTGAGGAAGCTGTTCGAGAACTAAACTCAGGTATTTAGTGTTGGTTACCACCAAAAAATTTTCATTGGGTATTATTTTCGAAAACCTATCGTAGGTTTGTTGAAGAAATGTTCGGCCAGTGCCCAGAATGTCTAAAAATTGTTTTGGTTTTGCCATGCGGCTGAGTGGCCAAAAACGGCTTCCGGTGCCGCCAGCCATAATAATACAGTAATTATTGTGCATTGTATTTAAGTTTGCGTTCTTTCAAAAATATTAAATTTAAACTATTCAAAGTGATTTTAACGATTTTTTTGAATCCTCAACCTTTAGACGATTGATTCTTTTTGTTTAGGGTTTTTTAGTTGTAATTTTAGCCTTGCGTTTTATTCTCAATAAATACTTAAAATTGTAAAAGGATGAAATTTTTCTTTCATATAGGTCGTTACTTTACGATGCTAAAATTGACTCTTGCCAAACCCGAAAAGCATAAAATGTATTGGAAACAACTGATTTATGAAATCGAAAATCTGGGTGTAAATTCGGTTGGTATTGTTGTTATCATTTCGGTTTTTATCGGTGGAATTATGACAATTCAGTTTGCCTACGCTTTAATGAATCCGCTGTATCCCTCGTATTTGATCGGGTTAGCCACACGTGACACGCTGATGCTTGAGTTTTCTTCAACAATGCTCGCCCTAATTATGGCCGGGAAAATCGGCTCTAATATAACTTCTGAAATTGGGAGTATGCGGGTAACCGAGCAAATCGATTCGCTTGAAATTATGGGAGTTAACTCGGCAAGCTATCTTATTCTTCCAAAAATAATTGCTGTGGTTTTTATTTTCCCTTTTCTTTATATTATTAGTGTTTTTTTCGGCATTTTGGGGGGTTTGGTAACCGGACCAATTACCGGAATTATAACTTTGCCTGAGTATCTGGATGGGATAAAAACTTTATTTGTTCCTTATTATGTTACTTTTTCGATTATAAAATCGCTTGTTTTTGGGTTTCTTGTTGCTTCGGTGCCAGCCTATTTTGGTTATTATGTGCAGGGTGGCGCCCTTGACGTAGGAAAGGCCAGCACCCAGGCAGTGGTCAACACAAATATTCTTATCCTGTTTTTCGACTTAATTTTAACCCGATTATTACTGACATGATTGAAATTAAAAATTTGAAGAAGTCTTTCGAGGGCAATGAAGTGCTTAAAAATGTGTCCATTGTTTTCGAAAAGGGTAAAACCAACTTAATTATCGGGCGAAGTGGTTCAGGAAAAACTGTTTTGCTGAAATGTATTCTTGGACTTTTCGATATTGACAGTGGTGAAATTTGGTATAACGACAGGAATTTTACGGCAATCAATCAAAAAGAGCGGAAAAAAATGAGGAAGGAAATAGGAATGGTTTTTCAGGGTGGCGCTCTCTTTGACAGCATTTCGGTTGAAGGGAATGTGCGTTTCCCGCTGGATATGTTTACACAAATGAGCTATAAGGAGAAACAAAAAAGGGTTGAATTTTGCCTTGGTCATGTGAATATCGACAAAAAGGCATTTAAACTTTCGCCCAGTGAAATTAGTGGAGGTATGAAAAAAAGGGTTGCCATTGCACGGGCTATTGCACTAAACCCGCGTTACCTGTTTTGCGACGAGCCCAACTCAGGCCTCGACCCTGAAACTTCAACGGTTATCGATCAATTGCTCATCGATTTGACAAAAGAGTTTGAAATGACAACCATTATAAACACCCACGACATGAATTCGGTGGTTGAAATTGGCGAGTCGATTCTTTTTATTAATAAAGGCAAAAAAGAATGGGTGGGAACCAACAAAGAAGTTCTGAACAGTAAGAATGATTACCTCAATGATTTTATTTTTGCCAATAAATTGTACGCACTGATGAGAAAAGATGAAAAAGGGATTTAGCTTTCCTTCAATTCACGCTTTATAATTTTCAACTAAATTTTAATAAATCAATATTATGAAAAATCTGATTTTAAGTATTTTGGCACTTGTTGCACTTGGTTTCTTTACCAGCGGTTTGATAAACAGGCCTGCAAAAGATGAATGTAGTTTTAACAAAGATTCAATGAATGTTGTAATGCGGTTTGAGATTAAGGTAAAACCTGAATATGTCTCATTTTTAAAACAATCATTTGATGAATGCCGCGCAAAAGTACTTGAACAGGAACCCGGGTGTTTGGACTATTCCCTGTTTCAATCGTACAACGACAGTACATTCTTCTGCCTCACCGAAGCATGGGCAACAAAAGGAGATCATAATGCACACATGCAACTGGCACACACAAAAAAACACATCTCCGAAACCCAGGGAATCCGCGATCCTTCGTTTAAATCAAAAACCGGTTATACTTATTGGGTTTGCCCGGGGGCGAATGGGAAATAAGGGGTTTTGGGAAACGGATTAATCTCTCTGCCCCTTGTTTGTAACGAGGGTTAAGTTGTTTTTGAGTTTGCAACTCAGTTTTTAATCCTAATTCCGCAAATTCACGCTCCCCAACTCTCCCGATCCAAGCTCCTGTAATGAATAGCTTCTGAAAGATGGTGTGTTTGAACGTCTTTTTCTCCTTCCAAATCGGCAATGGTGCGCGAAACCTTTAAAATGCGGTCGTAGGCACGGGCAGAAAGACCCAGTCGTTCCATTGCATTTTTTATCAGTTCGTTGCTGGCTTCATCAAGTACCACGTGTTCTTTAATGAGTTTTGAAGTCATTTGTGCGTTGGCATAAATTCCTTTGTGGTCGGCAAAACGCTCTTCCTGTATTTTCCGGGCTGCTATAACTCTTTCGCGCACGGCTTCGCTGTTTTCAGAAGAAGTGAGTTCCGATAGTTTTTTGAATGGAACTGGTACAACTTCCAAATGAATATCAATCCGGTCGAGGAGTGGACCTGATATTTTGTTGAGGTATTTTTGTACGATGCCCGGCCCGCAAACGCAATCTCTGGTGGGGTGGTTGTAATAGCCACATGGACAAGGGTTCATGGAAGCCACCAACATAAACGAAGCAGGGTATTCCACCGAAAATTTTGCGCGTGAAATTGTAATTGTGCGGTCTTCGAGCGGTTGGCGCATAACTTCCAAAACTGTCCGTTTAAATTCTGGCAGTTCATCAAGGAAAAGTACGCCATTGTGAGCTAATGAAATCTCTCCCGGTTGCGGGTAATTTCCG
>JBFHJA010000342.1:0-5345 GCA_041596165.1 Draconibacterium sp.
AGTTTTAAAAAAAGCGCTGGTTTCGGCTGATGTTGTAATTGGAGCAATGTCGTTTAACACTGCTTTAAAATTTAAGGTTTCTGAAGAATTGGTGAAGCAAATGAAAGAGGGCTCGGTGTTAATTGATTTAAATGTGAGTCAGGGCGGGTGTTTCGAAACATCGGAATGTACTGATTTTAAGAATCCAACTTATGTAAAGCACGGTGTTGTACATTATTGTGTGCCAAATTCGCCTGCACTTGTCGCACGCACTGCATCCATTTCAATGAGCAATATTTTAATCCCGATTTTGCTTTCAATTAGCGACGACGGCGGAGTTGATAACTACATAAAAACATCAAAAGGATTTCGCAAGGGTGTGTACATTTATCATGGCATTTTAACAAACCCTGAAATAGGTTTCCTATTTAATATTCCGGCAAAGGATATCGATTTATTACTTGCAGTATTTTAAATAAACTATCTATTTTTCGGTGCTTTCCCAAATCAGATTTTTCCCAAAACCCAATAGATTGTCCGTCATTTTTATATAATCGACATGAAAAACCCATAAAGTAGTTTTCATGGCAACTGCCAGCGGAAATCTTTTTAAATAGGCAATTTTTGCTTTTGCAGCCAGTTCTTTTCCAGGGATTTCCATGGTACCACGAAATTGAATTCCCTGAACTTTTCCGACGATGCTTGTTTCAAGTACCACGCTTCCTGCAACTTTTGGATTTACATTTACATCCTGAACATGTTTTGATTCAGCACTGGAAGTAAAAACAAAACAGTTTTCTTCTTTTAGCCACACATAATAACAGTGAGCACACCAGGCATTATTTTCAGTGCAGGTTGCCAGTGTTAATACATGGTGTTCCTTTATAAAATCTACAATTCTTTTATCCGGATGATTCATTTTTTGAAAATTTAAACGCCAAAAGTAGTTGTAACTTTATAATTAGGCAAATTGTAATTAGATTTGAGAGGAATAAAAAACAGAAAAATATTGGAATATGGCAACTGTAAAAACAATTTATCTGGGTGATTTGCGCACCGAAAACGAACATTTGCAATCGGGAAACAAAATTATTACTGATGCTCCCACCGACAATCAGGGAAAAGGTGAAGCATTTTCTCCCACCGATCTGCTGGCAACTGCGCTTGGTAATTGTATCATGACAATTATGGGAATCAAAGCCCGTGACAATGGGATTGACATTAAAGGCACTGAAATAGATATTACAAAAATCATGGCATCCGATCCACGGCGGGTATCGGAAGTTGTCGTAGAGTTTACTTTCCCAAAAAAGAATTATTCGGAAGCAGAAAAACAGATAGTTGAAAGTGTTGCAGGGAAAAGTCCGGTTCCGCTTAGTTTGCACCCCGATTTAAAACAGACAATTAAGTTTAATTGGTGATTTTTAGTTTCGAGTTTAAAGTTCAAGGTTTAAGTTTAAATACCGGGGTGCTGGATTCCATCAGTATGTTCATAGTTGGAACCTGATGGAATCACTAAAAGAAGAAAGTCATTAATATTGCTTAACAATTTTCAGCTCGTAGTTATTTTTTGTGGTTTTTACATTTAAAATGTACATTCCTATTGGTATTTCGGGCCAGTTGAAATCTGTTTTATTCCTGTAATACTGCTTTAAACATTGTCCTTCCATATTATATAATTGCAGAGAAATCATTTGTTCATCAGCAGGTAGTTTGACGGAAAAACTTTCTGTAAAAGGATTCGGATAAATTACAATTTTATTTTTTTGAAGTTCTGTCTGAATACCAACTATTTTCGAGGTTTTCGAAACCAGCCAATAATCGGGATCAATTATTAGTTCAGAAACACTAAAATCAACATCAACAAAAAATTCCTGTTCGTTTTTGGTTTGAACGAATCGAAAATCCATAGAATCTGTTTTGCCGAAATTATAAACCCGCACCGGGACTGGCATTACGAAAAATTCTACTGACGGATGCGAGGAAGTTTGTGAAAGTGTGATTTTTAGGATTCCGTCATCAGCAGGGTTAAACTCAGCGGAATAAACTGGAAATCCTTCGCCGTAAAACCAGTCGTTAAAAAATTCTGTTAGAGTTGTATCTCCTGCAATTTCCATGTGCTTTACAAATTGCGAAGTGCGGGCAAAACCATTGGCAATTTCCGGGTCATTGTAATAACTTTTTATTCCGTTAAAAAAATCATCATCACCCAAAACCCAGCGCAGCATGTGGAGTAAATAGGCTCCTTTTGAATAGGAAAGCCGTCCGTTAAATATATCACCAACTTTTGTTGTGTCATTTACATAAACTGAACCACCTGGCAAACTTGTTATATTGAATAGATTGGCTGTTTTCCAGGTATGCCACCAATAACCATCCTGTAGGTTTTCGTAAACAAGTCCGGTAAGGTAGGTTGCAAATCCTTCGTTGAGCCAAATGTCTTGCCATGATCCGCAGGTTATATAATTGCCAAACCACTGGTGTGCCAGTTCATGGGCAATCAATTCGTAATTAAAATTGAACATAAAACTCATGGTTTGGTGTTCCATTCCACCGCCCCAGCCAAATTGGGCGTGACCATATTTTTCGTTGGCAAACGGATATTCACCAATTAAACGGTTGTAAAGTTCAATAAATTCAGCTGTTACAGGAGTTTTGTTTTTGGCTGTATCCAAGTTTTCAGGATACACGTAATTCAGTATTTCAATTTTCCGGTCATCCTTTAAATTAACCCAATCAGAATAAACGGAATAATTGGTAGTAGCTATGGCTACAAGATAAGTTGTAATCGGGTGCCTGTGTTTCCAGTGCATTTGACGAACTCCGTTTTCAACTTTATCCGAAACAAGAATCCCGTTACTTGCAGTTCTGTATATTTCGGGCGATGTTACTATAATATCGACTGAATCGATTTTATCCATCAACGATTGTTTACAGGGCCACCATTCCAATGCTCCGTATGGTTCCGAAAGTGTGAAAATAGTAGGTACTCCGGCATGTTCACTTTTTGTAAATGAACCAAAACCGTTAATTTTCGGTTCGGGTTCGCCTTGATAAAAAATCTGAACTGAATCAATTTCTGATTTTTGCAAAAGTTGACTTAATACGATACGAAGTTTTTTCCCACTAAACGTAAAATCAATTTTTTGATTATGCTGAATCACTGAATCAACTTTCATTGTAGAATCATTCAAATCAAATTCGATTTGTGTTAATTCTTCAAGCTGACTAACAAAGTACGAAGTTACATTTCCTTTGATATACTTAATGTTTGGATTGATTTGCCACTCCATCCGCTGATAAACCAAATCATAATCGGAATAATTTTGACTCTCTTTAAATGCCGATTTTAATTTAAACTTTTGCTGCTCCTGTAAAGCCATTTTATCCGTAAAATCGGGATCGGGTTTCTGCGCAGTTGCAATAGAAAAAGCAAGTAAAAAGAGAAAGATTGATAGAAACGCATTAGTCATATTGCAATTTTATAAAAAATCAATTGTCATATTACTAAAATCTTGAAAAGTTCAGTTTTCAAACTTTACTTTGGCCAAATATATAGCTGTTTTTTCTTCATGAGTGGAATAATAACTCACCCATAGAAATCCATCGTACAATGCAAGTCCTGCGTAACTTGTGTCGCCACCCGAAGGAAGTTCTAGTGCTTCTGTAAGTTTTCCGTTATTTGGATTTATCCAGCATAGAGATGTTCTAGCCGGACTCCAGCCATCACCTCCATACAAACGAACAGCAGCTAATAACCGTCCGTCAGGCATGAAAATCATGTGTGGGCCACCTATCCTTACACCCATGTCCTTCCAATTCCAATCGGTATAAGGGGGAAGTGAAATACCAAGTAGTCCCAATTTATTTTCCCCATCAGTTCGAAGCAAACAAAACGCTGTGTCACCTTTAAATGCAATGGAAGTTTCGTTTGGATAACCTTTGATACCCAGATTTTCAACAAGCGTTTCAAATGTTTTGCCATCGTCGCTGGAATACAATCTTAACGACTTTTCCTCGCGACAGCCATACCCAAAATTATATGCTTTTCCATTGTGCCATGTTGTCCTCCAAAGCCAAAAATCAGGGTCGCCAATTTCATGTTGCTCGGTCCAATTTTTACCATCTTCAGAAAACCAAACGAGTGATTGGTGTGTGTGAACCGACTTGTCCTGAAGTGCTTCTGCCCCGCTCAACATTAGTTTCCCATCGGGGGTAACCGTAATTTTTGCATCGCGTAAATCTGAATCCGGCGAAGTTATTAATGCTGCCGACTCCCAGTTTTTGCCATCTTTTGAAGTAATCACCCGCAAAGCGCCATCTGCAGAAACATGTTTTTCCCCTTCCCGAAATACACAAAAGAATTGGTTATTGAATCGCAGCAAATCGGTAAAAGCGTTGTGGGGAGCTTTGTCCCAGATTCTTTCGGCACTTACCAACTCCAGAGAATTATTATTTTCCTGCGCCATTAGTTGAAATGATAAAATTGAAATCAGCATGAACAGAATACATGTATTTGCGGAAAAAATAATCCAGATTTTGTTATTCTTAATATTTTGTAATTTTTTGAACTAAAGTAATAATTTGAACAAGATTATAGAGAATAAACACATAGCAACGCAACCATTTTGGTTTTAATTCTATCAGAATAATAAAACAATAAAACTATGAAATCAAATCAAAACTTCCTTTTTCCTGCATTTGTTACCGTGTTGATTATAGCGGCTGCAACATTTACCCAAAGCTGCAATCCCGATGACCCCGAAGATGATGGCTGCGATTCGTGTATAATTGCTTACAAACCAAATATTTACATTTATCCCGAAGAAAAAACTGATTTGACTTTGTTACTGGTTTTTCCAAAAGGAGGAAAAGTTGTTGCATCAATTCCGGAATATAATAACGGATGGTATTTTAGTGTTGACAAGAGCGGACTTATTGATAATTCATACAATTATTTGTTTTATGAAAGCCAACAACCAGATGTTTGGCAACTCAAACAGGGATGGGTTGTTATGAAGGAAGATTTGGAACATTTTTTTGTTGAGAACATGGCTGAATATGGATTTTCTGACAATGAAATTAAAGATTTTACTGATTACTGGATTCCCCGTTTTTCGGCGGAAGCCTATGAAATATTTCCACAAAGCAAGCAACTCATTGAAAGTGTTATAAAACTTGATACTTCGAAAAAACCTGACAACTTGCTGCGTTTATTTTACGTCGTCCGCGAATCATCCCAAAAACCTGGTTTTACTTTGGCGGAACCAGAAATTGATCTTACATTCAAAAGAGAAGGTTTTTTTATAACTGAGTGGGGGGTAGTTTTAAAATAAAGTAACCACAAAGCAATTGCCCTGTGGTTA
>JBFHJA010000343.1:0-5341 GCA_041596165.1 Draconibacterium sp.
AAGGATTGGATAAAAGGTTGACAGACAAAATCGGGATTACGTTTCATATTGCCGAAGATCCCTTGCGGGCGGTAGTTCGTGGAACCGGGATTGCACTTAAAAACGTTGATAATTTCTCATTCCTTATCAAATAAATGATTTGGAATTTTCTCTTGTAAACAATGAGAGGTCTGTTTCGGTTTCTATTAAAAAATTATGCGTTCCTTCTTTTTTTATTATTAGAAGTAGTTTCGTTTACGCTTATATATAATTTCAATAGTTACCAAAGATCAAAATACCTCAATTCGTCAAATAAAGTAACTGCCAGCATTTATAATTCATTTAGCGCGGTTGGTAATTATTTTAGTTTGGCTTCGGTTAACCGCAAGCTGGCAAAAGAAAATGCACAACTAAAATCGTTGATTGCCGATTTACCTTTTATTAGAATTACACCCTATTCAATTGAGTCAAAAGCTGAAATAACAGATTCATTGTATCGGTTTATTTCTGCAAAAGTGATAAATAACTCTGTTGATAAGCAGGACAACTACATAACCTTAAACAAAGGCCGCAAAGATGGTGTAAAAACTGATCAGGGAATAGTAAATTCTGAAGGAGTGGTTGGAGTTGTTATACATGTTTCCGAATCATTTTCACTTGGTTTCTCGGTTTTGAATAAACGGTGGGGAGCATCGGCAAAATTGAAAAAAAGCGGCACTTTTGGTCCACTTGCCTGGGATGGCAGCGATTCAAGGTATGCAAACCTGACTGGAATCCCCTTTCATGTTGAACTTGCAGTTGGTGACACAGTTGTAACAAGCAGTTATTCATCAGTTTTCCCCGAAGGAGTTATGATTGGGACAGTCCATGCAATAGAAATGCCGCCCGGCGATAATTATTATCAAATCCAGGTTGAACTTGCAGTTGATTTCAGGGCGCTTTCGTATGTCGATATTGTTGAGAATTTAAAGAAAGATGAATTGAAAGCTCTTGAAAACAGGATAGTCAAATGATACGGATACTATTTAAATATATGGTAATGTTTGTATCATTGATTTTGGTGCAGGTGTTGATATTAAACCAGGTTCAGTTTGGCGGTTTTTTCAATCCGTATGTTTATATTTTATTTGTTATACTACTTCCGTTAAGTGCACCGCGGTATCTGGTTTTAATCCTTGCTTTTGCACTTGGATTTATTATCGATGTATTTTCAAATAGTCTAGGGGTACATTCGGCCGCAACGGTTTTTATTGCATACATGAAGCCATTAATAATCAGGGTAATATCAAACAGAGAAGATGATAAAAACGATTATCCCGGATTGCACCAGAATAAAATAATATGGTTTGTCAGTTATGTAACAATAATGGTTTTGCTGCACCATTTACTTCTTTTTTATCTTGAAGTTTACACATTCGCAAATTTTCTTAATACACTTTTCAGGGTAGTTTTAAGTTCAATTTTCTCGATTATTGTTATAGTTTTAAGTCAGTTTTTGGTATTTAGGGATTAAAGCTATGAGCGTGGACATTTTTTCGAAACGAAAATATTATATAACAGCCATTTTTCTTGCTGCCGGATTTGTCTTTATTTTGAAATTGTTTGGTCTTCAGGTAATAAGCTCGAAGTACAAGGAATCAGCTACAAACAATGTGTTGCGCGAAATCGTGCAATATCCGGCGCGAGGATTGGTATACGACAGGAATGGCGTTTTAATGGTTTTCAATAAACCTGCCTATGATTTATTGGTTACCCCACGTGAAGTCGAAAGGTTCGATACGGCGTCTTTTTGTCGCTTGCTCGAAATTTCGAAAGAAGATTTGATTGCCGGTATTCAAAAAGCAAGTGATTACTCAACCTACAAATCCTCGATTTTAATCAAACAGATTCCCCCTGAAAGTTTTGCATATCTTCAGGAGCAATTGTATAAATTTAAAGGATTTCATACCCAGTCCAGAACTTTGCGGGAATATGCCCAACCTTCGGCAGCGCACGTTTTGGGTTATGTAAGTGAGGTAAATGATGCCGATATTCAAAAAGATGAATATTATAAATCGGGTGATTATATTGGTGCCAGCGGAATTGAGAAAACTTACGAAAAACAACTACGCGGAATAAAGGGAATAAAAAAGCAATTGGTTGATGTGCATAACAGGATTCAGGGAAGTTACCTTGACGGAGCAGAGGACGTTCCGGCTAACATAGGAAACAACCTGGTTTCTACTTTGGATGCCGATTTGCAAAGTTACGCGGAGCAGCTTTTTCGGAATAAAAAAGGTGCAATGGTGGCTATTGAACCTTCCACCGGCGAAGTGCTTGCCCTTGTAAGCGCACCAACTTATGATCCCAGTTTGCTCGTTGGTCGGATACGCGGCAAAAATTATAATATTTTATTGCAGGATTCATTAAAACCACTTTTTAACAGGGCAATTCAGGCAAAATATCCTCCGGGATCCACATTCAAAATCATAAATACATTAATCGGCTTAGAAACTGGCGCTATTACTACACAAACGAGGTATTCATGCGCAGGAAAGGGGGCTAGTCCAATCCGCTGCACCCACAGTCATGTTTCGCCTGCAAATGTTATCGATGCAATCAGGGAATCCTGCAACTCGTTTTTATGGAATACTTTTCGGGCAATTCTTTACAAAGGGAAAAATGTAACCGAAGGTTTTGATACCTGGCGCAGTTATGTTGAAAGTTTTGGGATAGGGCAAATTATCAGTAACGATTTCCCAAATGCATTGAAAGGGGATTTACCAACTGAATCATATTACAACAATATCTACGGTAAAGGACGCTGGAGCCCAATGACTATCCGTTCTATGGCGATTGGGCAAGGTGAATTGGGCGCAACCCCGCTACAAATGGCAAATGTTGCGGCTGTAGTTGCCAACCGGGGTTTTTATTATCCCCCGCACTTGGTAAGGGAAATTGAAAACGACACTGTTTCTTCATTGTTGAAAGTGAAGCATTACTCAAAAATATCTCCTGAAACTTTCGTTCCAATTATTGAAGGGATGGAACAGGTTGTGAAAGGGAACATGTCATCGAGGGTTGCCGTGCCAGGTGTTATAATGTGTGGCAAAACCGGAACTGTTCAAAATAATCATGGTATTGACCATTCGGTTTTTACAGCTTTTGCCCCAAAAGATAATCCGAAAATTGCCATTTTTGTGTATGTCGAAAATAGTGGATATGGTGCTACTTTTGCTGCGCCAATGGCGGGTTTAATGGTAGAACGGTTTTTAAACGATACTATTTCTGAAAAAAAGAAATGGGTGGAAGAAAAAATGTTGGAGGCCAATTTGTTAAACCCAAATCAACCAAGATAATATGCCAAAAAGAAACAGCCTTTGGGCAAATATCGACTGGTTTACGGTTTCATTATTTCTGATTTTGATGCTGTTGGGGTGGATAAATATTTATGCTTCTGTTTTCAACCTTGAGCATCAAAGTATATTTGATACGACCCAACGATATGGGAAACAATTGATTTGGATTGGTGCAGCGCTTGTCATAGCATTTATTTTGCTGCGAATCGAAACTAATTTTTATGTGTTCTTCTCTTACTTTATTTATGGGTTTATTATTATTCTGTTAATCCTGGTACTAATTGTTGGAACTAAAATTAACGGACAACGTGCCTGGTTTATGTTTGGTTCATTTGGGGTTCAACCCTCCGAATTTTGCAAGTTTGCAACCGGTTTGGCATTGGCTAATTACATGAACACCCATGGTTTTAAACTCCAGAAATTTAAATCTCTGCTTGTTGTTTCTCTCATAATTCTTGGTCCGGCAGCCTTAATTTTAATGCAAAACGATACAGGTTCGGCACTTGTTTATTTTTCTTTTGTTTTGGTTTTATACCGCGAAGGACTTTCAGGAGTTGTGCTGTTTTTTGGGTCGTTGCTTGTAGTCCTTTTCGTTCTGGCTCTAATTGTTTCAAACCTAATCCTGTCGCTTTTATTGCTTGGGTTTGTGTTGCTTGCTTTTTACGTGGTAAACCCTCGTTTCAAGCAGTTTTTGACAATACCTGCCATTTTAGCTTCATCAATTCTTTTGATTTTTCTAATCAATTTTATTTTTGGTTCGAAATATGAAATTTCAGATATTATTACGGTTGGTTCTATAATCGGTATTTTCATTATTTTGGGTTACAGTTTGCGTAAAAAGTTGAATAACTATATTACAATAGCTTTGATTTTTCTTGGTTCTGTTTTGTTTACAATTTCTGTTGATTACGTTTTTTATAATATCCTTGGCGATCATCAGCAAGCCCGTATCAATGAGCTACTTGGGATTGAGTCGGATCCGCTGGGTGCAGGTTACAATGTAAATCAAAGTAAAATCGCGATAGGTTCGGGCGGTTTGTGGGGCAAAGGGTTTTTGGAAGGCACACAAACCAAGTTTAATTTTGTGCCGGAACAGGACACAGATTTTATTTTTTGCACTGTGGGCGAAGAGTGGGGTTTTGTTGGTTCGTTGGTTGTAATTGGCCTGTTTGTAGCACTGTTTTCCCGTTTGGTTTGGCTTGCAGAACGGCAGCGTTCGGGTTTTTCCCGCATATATGGCTATGTGGTTGCAGTTATTTTATTTTTTCATTTTTTTGTGAATATCGGGATGACAATCGGGATAATGCCAGTAATCGGAATCCCACTGCCTTTCTTTAGTTACGGGGGATCTTCACTTTGGTCGTTTACAATTTTGCTGTTTATTTTTATTCGGTTGGATGCAAGTCGTTACGAGAAATTCTAATCAAATTTAAATACTCCGTGTTTTTGTTAGAATGCCGGAGAGTCGATATTTGCGAATTCAATGTTCTGGATTTCAGACGTATATTCCAGTAAATCGGCCATGAATTCCCTGAAATTAACTTCAAAAAAATCATTGTTGGTTTGAATGGCTTCCATCATAAAATCAGATTTTGCCGGAAGTGAGGAATAATTGCTCATAATTTTTAAGGTTTGAACTATACCCTTCACGGAAGCATACGATTCCAGGCGTTTGTGTTGAATTAAAAAAGGAAGGAAACTTTGCACTCTTAGCGGCAAATGCATAAAGTTTTGTAAAAGTACGGCGTGGCTGCGTTTTGCAAATGTCCGTAAGGTTAAATCGGAATATTCATTCCAGTTTTTTGCTAAATAATGATCATATAATAAGTCGATAACAATTCCCGAGTAAAGCCCAAATTCATTTCGAAACAAAGATTTTGCCTCTCTGAACTTTGGGTGCGTATCTGTAAACGAGTCAATACGACGATGCATCAAAATTCCTTTTTTTATGTTTTCAGGAAATTTGTTCCAGGTGTTGCCTTTTACATAATCGCCAATAAAATTGCCAACCATGGTTTGTTCGT
>JBFHJA010000344.1:0-5341 GCA_041596165.1 Draconibacterium sp.
GATATATTCAAGTCCGTTATTTCTGATTGAACCTGCATTTGTTATTGCATAACCTGCTCCTACTGAAATTGGCGGGGCAACATATGCCAGCAAATCGCTTGTTGTTTTGCTGAAAAATCCAAGTTCCAATGCTAAACGGTTGTCGAACAACTGACTTTCAAACCCAACATCAAACCCAGTTACGATTTCCCAGTGAATATTTTCGTCAACCAAATTGCTCGCAGTTGGTATGTAATAGGTTTTACCATCAACTACAACCTGCTGTCCCTTGGGATTAATGGTGGGAAACCAAAGATAATTCCCGATTTTATCGTTCCCGAGTTTTCCCCATGAAGCCTTGATTTTTAAATAATTAAGTTTCTTAATTACTTCTTTAAGAAATTCTTCTTCGGTGGCAACCCAGCCCAAACCAATGGAGGGGAAATATCCCCATCGGTTATTGGGTGAAAATTTTGAGGAACCATCAGCACGGAATGTCGCTGATACAATATATTTGTTTGCATAAGAATAATTTAACCGCGCCAAATAGGAAATAAAAGATTCTGATTCATAAAAATCGCCATTTGTTTTATTTTGGTTTGAACCCATATTTAACATCCAGAAATCTTTCGGTACATTCCACATATCTGCGCTGACTAATGTATCTACCGCCGCACTAAAACCCTTGCTTTCCTGCACTCTTGCTGTATAGCCGGCCATAGCCCCGATGCGGTGTAAGTCTTTTACCTTGTTGTAATTCACAATCATATCCACTTGATATTTTGTGTATTCTCCAGTATTTCGGCTAAATGACGTTTTTTCGCTTTTATGTGAAGAGTTTGAAGTAGCGTTGTTAACATCGAAACGAGGGTTGTATTGACTGCCGGTATTGAGTCCTACATCTCCATATCCTGTTGCTCTAAATATAAAATCTTTTAGAAAGGTTACTTCTCCGTATACATTTCCAACAATTCGGTAGCCATAACTTTCGTTGTTTCCCTTATTAATCTCCATAACAGCAACCGGATTCGGTACGTCTTTCTGAATTCCGGGAGCCGGAGTATAATAAGAACCAATGTTATTGGGGTCGTGATCTTCTGCAGGTGAATAGGGTAAATAGGTGGGTAAAGCCTGAGCTGCATTTTGAACATTTGCTGTTGCAGGATCAGTATCCCAACGGTTCAATGTAGCATTTCCGCCCATTTTAAAGTGATTGGAAATTGTATAGTCTCCGGCCCATCTCCCATTAAATCGTTGGTAAGAGTTGTACTTCACAATTCCATCCTGAAGAAAATAACCCAGTGAAAGTATGCTGCTTGATTTTTCCGTTGACTGGGAAACTGTGATTCCGTGATTAGTTATTACAGCAGGTCGGAATATTTTAGATTGCCAGTCAGTGCCACCGCCTAGTAAATCGGGCACCCATTCAGTTGATGATGGATTCATATTAAGAAGTTGCTCGTTGTAGAGCATGGTAAATTCCGAAGCATTGGTGAGTTTCAGCTCATCACGGTTGGATAAAATCTGTACACCGGCATAGCCATCATAACTAACAGTAAGTTTTCCTTTTTCAGCCCGTTTCGTGGTGACTATTATAACTCCATTTGCGCCCTGTACTCCAAATATGGCCAGGGAAGAAGGATCTTTAAGAACCTCAACGGATGAAATATCATTTGGATTTATAAAATCAATGTTGTCAGCAAACATTCCATCAACAACATAAAGGGGGTTAGTACTTGCGTTTACTGTTGCCACCCCCCTAATTCGAACAGTTGGGCTTGCACCGGCACCACCACTGTTTGTAACCATTAATCCCGGGACTTTACCCTGTAACGATTTTATTGGATTATTATCAGGGGATGTTTTCAAGCTATTGCCATCAATTGAAACTATTGAGCCAGTCAAATCACGCTTCCGGGCAACACCATACCCAATTGCTACAACTTCATCAAGATTAATTGTTTGTTCCTTTAATTGAACATTGATACCGGTTCGGTTATTTACAGGTATTTCCTGAGTTTCGAATCCAATAAAACTAAATATCAGAACAGCGTTATTTTCGGACTGAAGAGAATAATTCCCATCCATATCCGTAGCCGTGCCCTGCATGGTGCCTTTGATCAGTACACTGGCACCAGGTATTGGCTGATTGGCATCATCCGTAACTTTTCCATTTATTTTAAGTTGATTTTGGGCAAAGAGAATCGATACTGACAGCAAAAGATTTACAACAATAAATGTTTTTTTCATGGCCTCTTAGTTTTTGATTGCAATAAATTTGCCTGCATTTTAATTAAGGATGTGACGCTTATGATGCTGTAAATTCAAAAGGGAAAATGAATGATTATCATAACGTAACGAATTAGTTTTAAAATACTTGTAGTCAATATACGAAATTCATACCACATTGTATTTATATTGTTGATATATATATTTAAATTATCCGCGCATTTTTTGAAAAATTTGAAGATGAATTTAAAGTGAGGGAATAGCCATTTATACAATTACGATCATTCAGAAAAATAAATTTCTGATGGTAGGTTTACATGTCATGGAAATATAAAAATTTGATTTTGAAACTTGATTTGGTACAACAATGCAATTGTATGATTTAAGAAATCAAATAAAATGTTTCGAATCCGGAAATTGATTTTGGATTGCGTAAGATTTAGCTGTTAAAAAAGGGATTTTGAGGAATTGCTTTTTGCCTGAGTGATGCTATAGTTTAACGGCATCCGATTTGGCGATAACTTCACCGAAGATTAAAAATAAGATTTGTAAAAACCGAAGCAAAATATAGCGTGAACGACCTTGCTTTTTGAAAATTTTGTCGATTATTTGAGTCGTCAGCAATTTGATGTACTTCCCCCAATTTAACCGATTTAAATCTTAGAAATTGCAAGAAAATTTCATTGTCGAAGTTGATTGAAACCTCTTGTTTCAACGGGGAAGATCGAATTCATGACCACAAGTTTAATGAGGTAATCTGGACAACTATAAAGGGGATGGAAAGTCCATGTACTGCACTTTAATTCGGGATGCTTTTATAATTATAGAAATGGATGATGACGGAGATTGAAGAAGCTACCGGATACTGGACTTGTCAAATTTCTGATTATTCACCGGGTGACTCGAAGTCACCCGGTGAATAAAAGTGAAAAGTTATTTTAAACTCGCTATCCGTTCTTCCAATACTTTTATTTTTGCTTCAGCATCGGCTTGTTTGGCCTTTTCGAGGGCAACAACAGCTTCAGGTGCACCTGCTACAAACCGCTCGTTACTTAGTTTCTTTAAAACTGAATTTAAAAATCCCTGAGTATATTTCAGTTCTTCTTCCAGTTTTTTCAATTCCTCGGCAACGTCAATAAATCCTTCCATCGGAATAAAAAAGTTTGTCGATTTCACAAGGAAGGAGGCTGCACCTTTTATCTCTTCGCCTACCATTTCCAGCGATGAAAGGTTTCCCATTTTTATTACCACACTGTTAAACAGGGCTTCAAACCCTTTGTCGCCTTGCTGAACTTTTAGATTTAAAGTTTCTTTTTGCGCAATGTTTTTATCGGTGCGAATTTTCCGTATGCCTGAAATTACCTCTTTTACATTTTCAAAAGCTGCCAATAACTCTGTTTCGTATTTTTCAACTTTTGGAAGTTGGCTGATCATGATGCTTTCACCCGCTTTTCTTTCCGTTAGCAACTGCCAGATTTCTTCGGTAATAAAAGGCATAAACGGATGCATTAGGCGCAACATTTGGTCGAAGAGTTCAACTACTTCGTTGTATGTTTTCGCATCGATAGGTTTTTGGTAGGCAGGTTTTACAATTTCCAATAACCAGCCCGAAAACTCATCGCGTACAGTTGTGTAAACTGTCATTAAAGCTTCCGAAATGCGGAACTGGCTAAACTGCAAATCAAGTGTTTCAACAACTTCGCTTAATTTATTTCTGAACCATTCGATAGCTAGTTTTGAATGTTCAGGTTGTTCTATGTTGGAATCAACTTCCCAGTTTTTTACCAATCTGAAAGCATTCCATATTTTTGTTGCAAAGCCGGCGCCCTGTTGCGGTAAAATTTCATCAAAAAGCAAATCGCCACCGGCAGGTGAGCAAAGTAACATTCCAACACGTACGCCGTCGGCGCCATATTTGGCAATCAAATCAAGCGGATCGGGTGAGTTGCCTAACGATTTCGACATTTTCCGGCGTTGTGCATCACGCACCATCCCTGTGAAATACACGTTTTTATAAGGAAATTCGTTTCTGTATTCGTAACCTGCAATAATCATACGAGCTACCCAGAAGAAAATAATATCGGGTGCAGTTACCAAATCGGAGGTAGGGTAGTAGTATTTTATTTCATCGTTTTCAGGTTCGCGAATCCCATCAAAAACCGAAATTGGCCACAACCAGCTCGAGAACCATGTGTCGAGCGCATCTTCATCCTGTTTCAAATCGGCAATGGTTAATTTGATGTTTCCGGTTTTTTCTTTGGCCAGTTCCAGTGCAGTTTCTGCAGATTCTGAACAAACAAATGTCCCGTCGGCCAGATAGTAAACAGGAATCTGGTGTCCCCACCACAATTGGCGGCTGATGCACCAGTCTTTTATATTGCCCATCCAGTGACGGTAAATATTCTTGAATTTCGGTGGATAAAACATGATTGTGTCATTCATCACATTTTCCAGCGCGGGTTTTACGAGTTCCTCCATTTGAAGGAACCATTGTGCCGAAAGTTTTGGTTCGATTGGAACGTGAGTCCTTTCAGAATATCCAACTTTGTTTGTGTAATCATCGATTTTTGCAATGTTGCCTGCTTTTTCGAGTTCCGGGATAATTTCATCACGCACTGCAAATCGATCTCTTCCAACAAACAATTCAGCTTTTTCGCTCAAAGTCCCATCATCGTTGAAAATATCAATGGTAGGTAAATTGTGGCGCATCCCTATTTCGTAGTCATTAATATCGTGTGCGGGTGTTATTTTCAAACAACCGGTTCCAAATTCCATATCAACATAATCGTCTTCAATAATAGGTATCGAACGGTTGATAAGAGGCACCAAAACCCGTTTCCCTTTCAAATCAGAAAACCTATCATCAGCAGGATTTACACAAACCGCAGTATCTCCCAGAATCGTTTCAGGTCGGGTGGTTGCTATTGTTACAAACCCATCTTCTCCCTCTATTTTATACTTTAGGTAGTACAATTTCGACTGCACCTCTTTGTAAATCACTTCTTCATCGGAAAGTGCGGTTTTTGCAGCGGGATCCCAGTTTACCATTCGTACTCCGCGATAAACCAATCCTTTGTTATACAAATCAACAAAAACTTTGATTACCGATTCGCTGCGGGCTTCGTCCATGGTA
>JBFHJA010000345.1:0-5340 GCA_041596165.1 Draconibacterium sp.
ACATCGCCTTTGCCATCTTTCCATGGCGACGATGCTACTGAATGTTCAGTGGTTTTTGTTGGCCACAAACAAAAACCGTCGTGGTGTTTGCAGGTGAGAATAACCAATTTCATCCCTCCATCTTTTAATGTTTTTACCCACTGGCGGGCATCAAGTTGAGTTGGGTTGAAAATCTCGGGCGATTCATCGCCATGCCCCCACTCCATGTTTGTAAAAGTATTAACTGTGAAATGGACAAAGGCCGTCATTTCCAACTTTTGCCAATCGAGTTGCTGCTGAGTTGGAACTAAATGTGCAGCTTGTTTTACTTTTTGCTCAAGTGTAGCACTGGGTTCAAAAACAATTTTTTTTTCATATTCCTGAACTTTTGTTTTACAGGAAAAAAGGAGGGTTGAGACAATTAAAACAGATAGAAGAAGTTTGACTTTCATGCGATATTATTATAAAAAGAATACGAATTTATATTTTTCGATGAAAATAAAAATTATAAAATGCATGTTGGTTTATAACTTCCACCCTTTCCTGTATTCGCGATGAATGAATTTATCCGCTTCGGGCATATTTGGGAAAGATAGTTTTTCAGCATCGAAAGCAAGGCTTTGGAAACTGAGTTTTTCCCTTAATTCAGGACGCAAAGCAATGTTTCCAAGAAGCACGGTTTCCGTTAGCGGCCCTGACCAATCGTAGTTTGACCCCGCCGGTTCGCCACCTTTGCAGGCAAGAATCCATTCCTGTCTGTGACCTGGTGATGATGGCAAGTATGGATCCGGTTTCTTGTAAGAATTGTTTAATGAATCAGGAAGAATCCGGTCTCCCAGAATTTGCCCTTTTTCACCCAAATACAAAACGCCGCCTGCACCCATTTCCACACTGCTATCCATGTCCTGAATCCGTGGAGGACGCAACCCACCATCATACCACCGGAGCCGCAGTGGTGGCATTTCTCCCCGCGCTGCAAAATCATACGTTACCATCGACCCAAGCGGATAAGTTTCATCATTCACTAAAGTTGAAACAGCTTGAATGTGTGTTGGATATTTCAGTTTTAAGGCCCTGAAAACCGAATCGAAAGAATGGCACCCGATATCGCCCAATGCCCCGGTACCAAAGTCCAGCCAACCCCGCCACTTAAAAGGATGATAAGAAGGGTGATAAGGACGCATTGGAGCAGGACCGATAAAAAGATCCCAATCGAGGGTTTCCGGAACTGGCGGAGTATCAAGCGGACGTTGAACTCCCTGCGGCCAGTATGTTTCTGAAAGCCCTTTGTTGGCGCGGTCAGTCCAAACATGCACTTCGTGTATCGGACCAATTACCCCGTCCCAAATCATTTCCTGCAAACGTCGTGTTGCATCCGATGCTTGCCCCTGGTTGCCCATTTGAGTTGCAACCTTATATTTCCTTGCCGCTTCGGTAAGCATCCTGGCTTCGTAAACCGTGTGCGTCAGCGGTTTTTCTGTATAAACATGTTTTCCTCGCCTTATCGCTTCCATACTGATATGGGCATGATTATGGTCAGGAGTTGCAACTACAACCGCGTCAATCTCCTTTTGTGCATCCAACATTTGGCGAAAATCTTTGTACCTTTTGGCTTTGGGATATGTAGCAAAGACCTTTTCAACCGATCCGCTCCAGTCAACATCGCAAAGGGCTACGATACTCTCAGTCTTTGCAACATCTTCAAGGTCAACGCGCCCCATTCCACCGAAACCTATTCCGGCAACATTCAGTTTATCACTGGGGGCAATGTGCCCCAATCCTGAAACGGCATGAGCTGGAACAATAGTAAATCCACCCAATGCAATGGTTGAAGTTCCTATAAAACTTCTCCGACTTAATGTTTTTTTTGAATTTGATTTCATAACAGTAGGTTTTGAATTTTAGATTAAAATTGGTTTAATTTTCTGTACTGATGCAATTTATGAAATAATATTCAAAGAATATCCGCAATAATGGTTAAGGATTGGTTTAAAACAAATGCAGGAACCGAATAATCCGGTCCCTGCATAAATTGATAATTTTACCACTCAAAATGTACAGATATTCCATCGGGGCTGTTTTCAAAACTCAAAAAACAGTTATTTGATTTTTTATCCCATAAATGCGTAACAACAAAACGTCAAAAAATCAATTGACAATTAAAAAACGAACAGATCCTTCAGATAAAACTTAAAAGACTTTATCCGTCAATTTTAGATAAATGCAAAACTTGTTTCTGACCTGTTATAACCAACCAATATAATGCCATTGGTAATCATATCAAATATTCTACTCGTCCATTGCCTTTACATTAAAATATGTACCAACGATCTCACTTTTCCAATGGTCATTAGGATTAGTACGGGAATAAACTACCAACAGCATATTAGGAGCCACCTCGTCCATTGGCAACCACAAAAAAACTTAAATCCTTCGTATTTAAAAAAATATTAATATTTATTCTGATTCCCGGGTTATTTTGCCCCGGCTAAAAGAGAAATAGATTCCAGCAAGCGCAATTGCTGCAGAAGTTATAAATCCTAATTTCAGCGCTTTTAAAAAGATAACATTGGATACAATTTCCACCGATTGTTTCTTAAAAAGAATGGCAAAAAAGATGGTGGCTATGGTCATACTAATAATCTGCCCGACAACACGCATTGTAGAAGCAGTGCCGGAAGCAAGCCCCAACTGTGTTTTTTCTACCGAACTCATTATCGTGTTCATGTTTGGCGATGAAAACAATGCAAAACCCAGGCCCACCCAAAACAACAAAAACACGATAATCACGACGGGTGTCGATTCACTTAAAAAAGCAAAAGCTGCCAATCCTATTGTGCACATTGTCATTCCGATTGTTGCAAGATAACGAGGTTGAATTCGGTCGGATAAACGGCCTGCAAAGGGTGAAAAAATAGCCATTACAATGGGTTGAGCCACCAAAATCGTACCGGCATCACGCGGAGCCATACCTTTCACTTTCTGCAAATATAGACTCAGGAGAAAAATGATAGAAAATGTCGCACTATAATTAATAAGTGCAGCCAAATTCGAAAATGCAAACAAGCGGTTTCGGGTAAAAAGTTTGGTTTCCAGAACCGGTCTGTAAGAATGTGATTCGAATAACCAAAAAACAATCAGCAAAAATACTCCGGCTCCCATCAACAACCATCCATAAACTGCCGGAATCCGCGCTGAACCGTATGTGAGTGCTATCAGACCAAGCATATAAAAAACTGTTCCTTTCAAATCTATTTTTTTATTTGAGATTTTTTCGAAATTGTCTTTTCCCAAATACAAAAAAGCAAGGATTGTGGCGACAAAACCAAAACCCGATGAAATAAAAAATATCGACCGCCAGCCAAGGTATTGCGTTAAAAACCCACCGAAAAAAGGGCCAAAAGCCAGTCCCAGATAAACCGCTGAAACACCAATTCCAAGCACCCTTCCCCGATGTTTCGGCAAAAATTCGGACACAAGAATAGCCGCGCCTGTTGTACTGCTAAACGCCGCGCCAATCCCTTGCAAAAATCTAAAAAAGATTAGCCAGTAACCCGAAACTGCAAACCCACTTAAAAGCGATGAAACAGTAAAAAGTACAATCCCGATTTTATAAACCTGTTTTATTCCGGTTAAATCGCCCCAACGGCCGACAGGAAGCAAAAACATGGCAGTGGATAATAAAAACGCAGTTATAACCCAGCTCAATGTAACCGCATCGAGGCCAAACTCATTTTCAATGGCCGGTAAAGCAATATTTACTGACGAGATTAAGAAAGTGGACATAAAAGAGCTGAATGCCACAATTGACAACACTGTGATTTGTGTTTTTGTCCAGTTCATATTACTTTTTGCATAAAATCATATTTTTTGCCAAACTATTTCAAATGTTCAACAATTGCAAGACCTGACAGGTTTTAAAAATCTGTCAGGTCCTGCAAAATAAACCAACTTATTCCTCTCTCAATTTTCAACCTTATGATACAGAGCTTCTGCCGGAATTTCCTGCTCCTCAATTCCGGGGCCTTGCCACGAAACAATATTAAATTTTTTCGCACCAAGCTGAAAGTATTTTTCCAGAACTTCGTATTTCCCTTTTCGCAAAGCAATTGTTTTGAAACCGCCACGCAAAAACTCTTTCCCATCGATATAAAAAACACATTTGTCGTTTACTTTTATAGAAAACGTGTAAACTCCATCACGCGGAATATCAAGAAAACCTGACCATTCGTAGCCAAAATAATCCTCCACTTTGCGCTTGTCGATTGTAAAATTTGGCAGAACACCAGTTTCAATTGGTTTGAATTTATCCAGTTCCTCCGGCTCCAAAATATGAACTTCATAATATTTGTAATTCAATCCTTTTGCGAATTTGCCGGTTCCTTCAAAGTTTTTGTAATCTTCAAAATCCAATTTTTTTACAGTAATAGAAACTGGTCGGCTTGGCAGAATTCCATTTTTAAATGATGCAAAACTAATTTCAGTGGTTTTGTCAACTACCACAGGTTCAACAAACAAAGCTGATTGCGGAGTTGGCCGAGAACCATCGCATGTGTAGCGAATCTGTGCATCCTTATCATCGCACAATAATGAGACTGTTGCCGATTCAAGAAAGTTTTCATCTTTGGTAACAGCAAACGGTAATTTTGCTGCCGGTTCATATTTTTCAGAAGCTGGCCGATCTTCATTTTTTACTCCCCATTCTTTGTTGGGAACAGCTCCCATTTCAAATACCAATTCTGAACCGTTTAAAATATCATCGTGGGTAAACCACGATTTTAAATATGGATTTCCGTCTATAGTTGCCGATTGAATGTACTTGTTTTCCTGAGAAACATGATTTGCTTTGACGGTGAAATCCTTCCCATTTTCAAGGTGGATTGTTACCTTGTCGAAAATGGGGCTGCCGATAATGTATTCAGGAGTTCCCGGACAAACCTGGTAAAAACCCATGGCACTTAAAATATACCACGCCGACATTTGTCCGCAATCTTCGTTCCCGCTTAAACCATCGGGTTTGTCGTCATACATCGTGTCGAGGATTTCGCGCACTATCGCCTGTGTAAGCCAGGGCGCACCGGCATAGTTGTACAAATACGCCATGTGGTGGCTTGGTTCATTTCCATGGGCATACTGTCCAATCAATCCAGTTGCGTCAATCGCGGTTTCGTCGTGTGCCGTTTGTTTTGTGAAAAGTGTGTCCATCCAGGCTATAAATTTTTCATCGCCGCCAATTAAATCTATCAAACCATTTACATCCTGCGGGGCAAACAAACTGTATTGGTAAGCGTTTCCTTCAACAAAATGCTCGCTTCCTTCGGCAGGATCGAAGGGCGAAACCCAATGGCGATCGCTATTGAT
>JBFHJA010000346.1:0-5334 GCA_041596165.1 Draconibacterium sp.
TAAATATTTGTTACCGCTTGATATCGGGAAAATGAACGAAGCAGCCCGGATTTTAGCTGAATACGAAGATTTTACAAGTTTCAGCCGGTTGCATACCGATGTAAAAACAAACAACTGCAAAATTCTCTGGGCCGAATGGGAAACTGTAAACACTCAACTGATTTTTACGATAAAAGCCGACCGTTTTTTACGGAATATGGTCAGGGCAATTGTGGGCACATTGCTTGAAGTTGGAAAGGGTAAACTTTCACTCAGCGATTTCAGGAAAATCATTGAAGCCAAAGATCGCGCCGCCGCCGGCGCCTCCGCCCCTGCAAAAGGTTTGTTTTTGGTGGATGTGGAGTATCCGGAGGGGAAATAATGGGTGAGTGCAGGAAATCCAAAGTTTAATTCGAAATACAAATATTCATAGAACGTTTCTGCCCCTTCCTAAGGGGAGTTTGGCTTCAGCAGTGCGGAGGGTTTAGGCATTAAATATTCTATCTTTTAATCTCGTTTCGTACTTACTCGATAAATCGGGCTTTTGGTATGTTTCTAATATGCTGGGTTTTCTCCTGCAAACTCCACCTACCCACTTTTCTTTTCCCCTATCTTTTAAATCCCAATTTAACACGTACCTTTGCCGCAGTTGGTTGCGATTTGTTTCGCTTAAAGGGAATCCGGTGAAAAACCGGGACTGTGCCCGCAGCTGTAAGTCTGTAAAATGTTTGTTACTCACGCCACTTTTTCCAATAAATCGGAAATGGGAAGGCAACAAATGAAAGACGAGTCAGAAGACCTGCCAGCAGAATTTTTAGATAAACGAACTTCGGGAATAAAGTTTTGGGAATCAATCAACTGATTTCTGCAATTTTTCCGGTAATATTTTATTTGATGAATTTTTATCTGATTTCAAAAGACGGTTTTCTACGACATGTTTTAAATGTTCGGCTTATTCTTGCCGGCATCTTGGTTTTATTTTCATTTGGCGGATTTTCGCAGCCTGCAAAGCGGGTTATTTCACTGACGCCATCAATTACCGAGAATATTTATTTGCTTGGCGCCCAGGATAAATTAGTGGGTTGCACAAGTTATTGCACTCTGGCGGTTAACGATGGCAAAGAACAAGTAGGTTCTACTATCGATATAAACATGGAGAAAATACTGATGTTGAAACCCGATTTGGTATTGGCAATGTCGTTGACAAAGCCACAGGATATTGCAACGATGAAGCGACTGGGTATAAAAGTGGATCTTATTCCAACCCCGAAAAATTTTAAGGAAATTTGCGAGCAAACCATATATATTGCAAAATTGCTTGGGGATGAAAAGGCTGCTATGGAGCTTGTGCAAAAATCAAAACAAACTGTTGACAGCCTGAAACATAGTTTAGTTCAGCATCCCGAAAAATTAAAAATGTTCTTTCAACTTGGAGCGAACCCAATTTTTACTGTTCTCGAAAATACGTTTATGAACGACTTTATAATACTGAGCAACTGCGAAAATATTGCAAATGGTTTAACAAAAGGTTCGGTTACGCGCGAAAGTGTATTGTTGAAAAACCCCGATGTAATAATTGTGACAACAATGGGCGGCTTTGGCACTGATGAGCAAAAAATCTGGAAAAGTTACACGGGTTTGAAAGCAGCCAAAAACAACAAGGTTTTCCTGATTGATTCGGAAACTTCCTGCAGCCCAACGCCTGTAAATTTTGCAAAAGCGTTTGCCGACGTTGTAAAATTTGTAAATTAATATTAACGATGCAGAAAAAATATATCCACTGGATTTTGTTTCTGTCAGCTCTTGTTGTACTGCTGATTGTTTCAATCCTGCTTTCCCTTTCATCAGGCGAAGTGAAAATATCTTTTTCGCAACTTCCCGAGATATTTGCAAATAAAGATAGTTTGGAATACACAGTATTATCAAAAATCAGGGTTCCGCGTTTGATTCTGGCCATTTCGGTAGGCGGTGCGTTGAGTTTGTCGGGCGCAATTTTGCAGGGAATTTACCGAAATCCATTGGTTGAACCTTATACTCTGGGAATTTCTGGTGGTGCAGCTTTGGGAATTGCCATTGCCATTGTTTTTGGATTTCATACAGCAAGTTTCGTTGTACTGCCTGTTTTTGGATTTTCGGGTGCCATTATCACCCTTTTTCTTGTCTATTTTTTAAGCATCCGAAAGGGTGGATTGAGTATTAACAGCATGTTATTGATTGGTGTAATGGTAAGTTTTGTCGCATCATCAGCAATGATGTTTTTAATGTCGATTACTACTACCGACAATATTCAAAGTATTGTGTTTTGGGTGATGGGTTCGCTTGACGAATCGAATATTCTATTAATAAAGGTTGCATTCTATTCGGCAATTTCAGGTTTGGTTTTGACCTACTTTTTTGCACAACCACTCAATGCCCTTCGTTTGGGAGAAGTGAAAGCCAAACATTTAGGAATCAATACAAATATTACAGTAAAATTGTTGTTTTTTGTGGCCTCTTTATTGACAGGAGTTGCAGTTTCTGTGGCCGGTGTAATCGGTTTTGTTGGTCTTGTAATCCCGCATTTAATCAGGTTGATAATTGGAAACGATTATCGCATTATCATTGGTAGCTCTTTTTTAGGAGGCGCTATTTTTCTGATTCTTTCAGATGCAGTTGCGCGAACCATAATTTCCCCCAACGAATTGCCAATTGGAGTTATTACTGGTTTTGTTGGAGGGCTTGTATTTATTGTGGTTTTAAGCCGTTCGAAATCGAATTTTAAGTTGAATTAAATGAACCAATTTTTCCAAATAAAAAATTTTTCATGTGGATATCCTGGTCGATTTGAACTTCAGGATATAAGTTTTGAAATTGAAAAAGGACAGTTTGTAGGAATTATTGGTCCGAATGGCTCTGGGAAAACAACCCTCTTTAAGGGTGTTTCAGGTGAACTACCAACAATGACAGGCAGCTCAATATTAAACGGCCAGCATATTCAAAAAATGAATTTGCGCGAAAAAGCCCAAAACATTGCTGTGGTTACCCAAAATATTGAAGTTGGGAATATGACAGTGGAAGAATATGTATTAATGGGTCGCATGCCTTATCGCAAACAATTCCAGTTTTTTGAAACTGCTGAAGATTTTACTATTGCGGAAAAATACATTCAGTTGACAGGGATTTCAAAATTACGCGATAAAAACATGAATGCCCTCAGCGGAGGCGAACAGCAACTTGCCGGAATTGCCCGTGCTTTGACACAGGAACCGCAATTATTGCTGCTTGATGAACCAACTTCTCATCTTGATATTACGCACCAGGTTCAAATTCTGAATTTAATTCGCCGACTTAGCGAAACCCTTGGGTTAACTGTTTTGATGATTATTCATGATTTAAATCTTGCCGGAGAATATTGCGACTCATTGATTATGATGCAAAAAGGTGCTATGCGCAAAAAGGGAACACCCCATGAAGTGCTGAATTACGAAGACATTGAAGCCGTTTATGATACAGTGGTTATTACACGTACAAATCCTGTTTCGGGCAAACCGGTTGTGTTTTTGGTTTCAGAAAAAACATTGGGGAAGGCTTGAAGTTGGAAGACCGAAGCGGAAAGATGTCAAATAAAAGTGAGTTGGTTTTTACCATACTGATATCAGCAAATTTAGTTTGTACTTTTTTACAACCCCCCGTTCTCGCCTCATCCGTCAGTTGACGGATTGCGGCTCAAACTGTCCCCCTCAATTGAGGGGGACAGTTGAGGACAATGGCACGACTTGATCGGGCCATTTCCGAAACAGGAGGTAATATTGATTAATTCCATTGACGAAGTAAATTTCTAATTAAAAACCAGTTTCCTTCTTCCCCCAATATCAACAAATCTCAAATTCTATTAACAATGGCGAGCATTTCTGAAAATAACTCCCTATCTTCGCCACCGAATTTAGGTTCAAAAGTTCATTTTTCGTGAACGGGATTAAAAAGGGAATCAGGTGAAAATCCTGAGCTGTACCCGCAGCTGTAAGTCCTAATTGCTATGTTGCAATTGTGTTGTTGAACTACAAAAGCCACTTTTTCTGGTAAAACAGATTTGGGAAGGCATCAATAACAGGGACAAGTCAGAAGACCTGCCATAAATTCAAAAAAAAAATAAATTAAGCTTCGGGATAAAAAGCTTGAGAAATATTGCCAATATTTTTCACCAATTATCTAAAGCTCCTTAAAGTTAAGTTGATGAGGAGGTTTGTTGTTTTAGGACTTTTAATGTTTGTATATGTTTCCTGTGCTGTGGCGCAGAAACAGTTTTCAGTGCTCGACACTATTCAACTCGAAGAAATTGTCAGTTACGGGAAACTTAAAAAATACCAGACAGGCGCAAAAATTGAGAAAATTCCGGGTCAGCAATTTTATTTGTCGCAGGACGGGAATTTGGAACAATTGCTCTCGAGAAATTTGCCAGTCGGCGTAAAAGCCAATGCGGGTGGGCTTTCCACAATTCGTATCCGCGGCACTGCGCCCGACCATACAAGCATTAATTTTGGCGGTATCAATATCAATTCACTCACTTTAGGTCATTCAAATTTGAGCAACGTACCCATGTATTTGTTCGATGAAGTAGGCATCCAGTTTGGCAGCGCCAGTTCTGTCAATGGTTCAGGGAGTATTGGCGGTGCAATCCATTTAGGTTTGAAAAATACCTGGACCAATGGTTTCAAGGCCGAAGTGCGTATTGCCAACGGTTCGTTTGGGGAACAATTATATGGTACAAAACTGTTTTTTGGAAATGGTAAATTAGAATCGGTTACACGGGCGTATTATTATTACAAAGCAAACAATTTCAAATTCACCAACCCCAATTACCGCGATTTCGAAAATCAGATTTTTGAAATTGAAGATACACAGCACAATGCGAATTTAGAAAACATGGGTTTGTTGCAGGAGTTGAACTACAAGTTTTCTGAAAATCATTTTTTGACGTTCAATGCATGGCTGGAAAAAGATTGGCATCTGGTTCAGCAAAATATGCAAACCAACCTGAACAACCCTGACGAGCGCGAAGATTATATCGATAACAATTTGCGGATTTGGGCCAGCTACAAAAACCGTAAAAACCCTTTCAAATTCGAGGTAAACGGCGGATATGTTTACGACAATTCAATATTCAACGGCAATTCGTCAGATAGCATTCAAACCCAGCGGTTTGTTGGTGAAACCTTTGCCGAACACGATTTCGCCAAAAATGCAAGCTACAAAATAGGCGTGAAAGCAACCCGCATATTTCCTACTGTTTATGCCTACGACAAGGCCGTTAATCACGAAGACAGGTTGGATTTTCACGCTTCCTATTATCATCGATTCTTTAGTCGACTCACCGTA
>JBFHJA010000347.1:0-5315 GCA_041596165.1 Draconibacterium sp.
CTGACAGGATCAAAATCAGAGGATTTTATTATTCTTTTGAATTGGATTTTCACGTTGAACTACTAATGTTAATCAAGAACTAAAATATCGAGAATTTTAATACCGAAGGTATGGAATTATTATAGCAAAGAGCTGAATGAAACTTCTAAAAATCCCGAAGGGATGACAGGATTATGCCACCACTTTGTGGTTTAAGCATATTTTTATTCCACGTTCCATAATAATATCAACCCTTTGGGTTTAAAGTTTGATTCGAATAGGATTCGGATTTCCCAAATCCGATAAATGAATTGATATGGAAAGTCAATGTTTTAAATGGAAAAGTTAATGCGTATGTTCATGATCGTGATTATGGATTTCTGTTTCCGGGCTGTGGTTTTCATCGTGCGAATGTTCATGATGAAGGCTGATAAAAAACATAAGAATCAATCCAGTTAAAATAGCTGTCAATTGTATCAGGCTTTTACGCACAGAAGATTCGCGGTGAAGTTCAGGAATCAAATCGCTGCCAGCCAAATAAATAAAGCCACCCGCAGCAAAAGGAAGAATATAAACGATTAAACTCTCCATGTGTGAACCCAGCAAAACAGTTAAAACAGCTCCCAGAATTGCTGTACACGCAGCAATAAAATTCAAGAAAAGCGCTTTCTGTTTTGAGAATCCCGCATGAAGCAATACCCCAAAATCACTAATTTCCTGCGGTATTTCATGAACCACAACTGCAAGCGTTGTTGCAATTCCTACTTCGGGCGAAGCCATCCAGGCAGCTGCAATCAAAACTCCGTCGGTAAAATTATGTAAACTATCAGTAACCAAACTAATGTAACCCAGTGGAGCTTCGTCATGCTCGTGTGATACATTGTGACAATGGTGCCAATGAATAAATTTTTCGAGGACAAACATTACCACGAGTCCCGAAACTATTAACAAGCCTATCGACTGGCTATTTTCAATTAAAGCAAATGATTCGGGTATAAGCATAAAAAAGGTGTTGCCAAAAAGAGCGCCTACAGCAAAACTTACAAGAATAAAAATGATACGTTTTAACTGTTTTGCCCGCATCGAAAGAAATAAAATTCCCGAAAACGACAACAAACTAACTAGTAAAGTGCTGCCCACAGCTCCAATCCAAACATTTTCCATACAAAATTCTATTAAACGATTTTAAAAATTTTATCGCTGTTGTTTTTTACTTTTAATTCTTGTTGCATTGCTTGCAAAAACCTTTTATAATCAATTCGGCTTCAACCTGACTGTAACCAACTGGTAAAACCGGTGGTTTTAAATCAGCATCAGGTAAACACTCAACATTTCCGCACTTGTTGCAGTAAAAATGTACATGGTTTTTGCTGATCTGTTTATTCTCTGATAAAGCATATTTTACCAGTTGATTATCGACTACTATTTTATGAATGATACCATTTTCAATAAGCGTTTTAAACGAACGGTAAAAAGTAGTACGGTCATAAGTTCCTTCTATTTTCTGTTTTATTTCTTCTTCTGAAATGGCAAAACCTGAATTGACAATTGTATCGATAATACTTTGCCGGCAACTTGTGCGAACCAGATTATGTTTGTGTAAAATATCCTGAGCCTTCATAAATGCAACAACAAATCAAATGCAACAATGTTGCAAAGATAGAATTTTAAACTTCAAATACTACCTCTGTTGTGAAGGAAATCGATAAAACATTTTTTTGTATCAATCCGCCACAAATGAATAGTTCAGAAATTAAGTTGTATTTTTAGCGGCAAAACAAAAAGTAAACAATGTGACTCCATTATTAACAAAAGTTGTCCGAATACTGAAATACATATTTGTGTTGTTGGTGCTGCTTTTTTTACTGATTGTTGGCACTGTAAACCTCCCGTTTGTGCACACATTTCTTACTTCAAAAACAAATACAATACTTAAAGAAAAGGGATTACCGGTACATATTGGTAAAATAACTTTACTGTTAAATGGTAAAATTGGAGTATTCGGGCTTGAAATAATTACACCACCAAATGACACAATTATTTATGCCGGAAAAGTCAATGTCGATTTAGGTATCCTGCCTCTGCTTTCGAAAAAAATAGTAATCAATCAATTAACGTTAAATGATGCGGTTGCAAATATTAAAACCGATACTGTTACGGGTGAAATGAATATTATTTCAATTTTTAGTCCTGCCGGAACAAATGCGCCAGAACCTGAAACCGAAGCAGCCGGCAACGGAGAACAATGGGATTTCGCAGCAAAATCTATCCGTTTAAACAATTTGCGTGTTACATACAATGATCCGGTAACCGGAATTATTGTAAAAGAAAAACTCGCAAATGCTGAAATTGATTTTGATACTTTTACATTGTTGCAGAAACAGATTGACGTTGAGAAAATTTTGATTGAAAAGTCAGAAGGAACAGTTACAATTTGGCAGGGAAGCAACACCACAACAGAGGATTCAGGGACGACACCTGACTGGAAATTTTCGGTTGAGAACCTTGTAATTACTGATTTTGATTTCAAACTGAACCAGCCTGAAATTGGTCAGCAGTTGGATATTAATTTAAAAAACGGCAACATTTCTCTGGATAAATTAAACCTTGCCACAAGCGAGATTTTAATTAGCAAAATAGAGCTGATTGAACCAAAAATCAATTTTGAAAATTACGGTACAGTTTCCACCGAAACAACCGTAAAAACTGAATCAGCAACATTTTCAATACCCTCTGTTCCCTGGAAAATTGTGGTAGATAAATTTAGTATTACAGACGCATTTTTGGCATATAAAACTTCGGATAAAAGTCAAAATGAAGCACTTGAAAAATGGCTGCCGGTGCAAGGGTTGAACGTCTCACTGGAAAATACTCAAATAACACCAAACAGTTATAACATTAACCTCAGGAAGTTATCGTTTGCTCTGGCAAATACGCTCAATATTGAATCCGGTTCGCTGCTTTTCAAATCCGATTCACTTCAAAACATGGGGATATCAATTCATCTTGCAGCATTGTTAAATGAAAAAAAGGAATGGTTTGCAAAAAAACAAATGCTTGAGTTTTCAGCAAATATCCAGGGAAACACCTCGGTTTTAAAAATCAGCGAGTTTGGTGTTTCGTCAACAACCGGACTAAAATTCAACATCAACGGAACACTAGAAAAACCGTTGGAAATGCCCAATTCTGCCTGCGATTTACAATTTGTTTCGGGTTCAATTTCCCGAAAAATGCTTGTTCCTGTTATAAATAATTTCAGCCCGCAAACCGAGTTACCAAAGTTCAAACCCTTTACAGTTTTAGGCAGCATCAAAAACTCACTCTCCAACCCATTTTTCAGCATGAGAATGAACAGTGCTTCAGGAAAAATTGCAGCATCAGGCTATTATGACCTGCAAAAAACAAAAGGCAGATTGAATGCTTCATTTACAGAAATTTTGCCGGGCGAATTAATGGGCGAAAATTATCCTGAAATAATAACAGGGAAAATACTTTTAAACGGTGGATTAAACGGTAAAAAAATGCCCGAAGGCGAAGCCAGTATTGAAATTGATTCAGTTCGGTATAAAAACAAAACAACCTACAATATATCGTTGTTTGCTGAATCTTTGGATAATCAAACAGAAGTAAAACTCCTCACAAACGACAATGCGCTAAACCTTGATTTGGAAGGAAAATTCGCAATGAACGACAATAATTCCATGTCAGGAGTTTTAAAAGGATTGATTGATATTGATGCTTTTGGTTTGAATTTGATGACAGAACCTTTCGCCGGAAAAGGGAGTATTGAAAGCTACTTCACTTATTCGCCCAGGGAAATCAAAGCATCGCTCAACTTACTGGATTTTTCGATTCAAAATAAAAATGCAAATGTAAACCTCGAAGAAACAAAATTCGAAATCAACAGCAACGACAGCATCACCGAATCGCGTTTGGAAACGGATTTTCTGACTGCTAATTTTGAAAGTAAAGCGTCGCTAACAAGCTTTAAGAAAGCTTTGGAAACAACTCATTTTGAGTCGGTAATTAATATCGATTCAACAAACTTTATTAACCAGGATGCCATCTCCGGCCTCCCCTCGTTTAACTTCGATGCTACAGTAAAACACAATACTGTGTTTCATCTTTTTTATCCTGATTCGGTATTGAATTTCAGTGATATAAACATTGGAATTAATAAAAATGAAAGCGATAGTGTTATTGCAGCAACAATTTCAACACAACTTGTCAACTTTAATCAGGTTAAAACATACAATCCAAATCTGCTGGCACGAATGGTGCAAGACCGGTTTGTTGCACGAGTAAATATCGACAGTACAATTGCTGGAGATATGAAACTTGGGAAATCGGGACTTAATTTTGAAGTTTTGCCGGCTTCAATTTTTGCAAGTCTTAAAGTTTATGGTACAAATGACAGCATTTTGCACCAAATTGGGCTCGAGGCCAAACATGACAACGACAAGATTTTGTTTCAATCGGCTTCTCCTTTTTGGTTAATCAATAAAATTAAATGGACTTTATCCCCACCGCAATTCCTTACTTTCGATATTCCTTCGAAAAACCTGATTGCCAATTTGGAAATGAATTCACGGGAAGGCCACATTGGGTTAACAGGGCAAAGTGCAGACAACCTTGAACTGAAACTGGAAAATATTGAACTGTTGCACCTGGCAATTCCCGGTATTGCTGATTATGTGCCGCAGGGAACATTAAACGGAAATATTAAATACAGCGAAAAGGAATGGAAAACAATAGAATTGGAAATGGAAATGCTGGATTTAAAATGGAACAGTATTTCTTTCAATAAACTATCGGCAAGCGGTTATTTGAAAACAGATTCAACTGGAATAAATAACGGCGAACTCATAATTACTGCCAGCGATTCACTTTCGCTTTCCACTCAAATGGAATCCAATAGCAAAAGCAATGAATATCAACTAAAAACCAAATTCAACAAACTTAATTTTCAACTTTTGGAACCGTTTATTGCTGAATATGCCAATAATTTACATGGAAATTCGAGTGGGGAAATTTCCGTCGCTGTTAAAAACAGAAAAATGTCGCTCAATGGAGAAGTCAGGTTTCATGATTTTGGTTTGAATATTATCCCGCTCGAAACAAAACTCTCTATCAACGATAATAAAATTCAGATCAGCGACAACAGGTTTGTTTTCAATAATTTTATAGTAATCGACAGTTTAGGACGACCATTAACAGTGAACGGTGAAATTGACTACAAAACCACCGAAGAAATAAACGTGGATTTGAATGTAAAAGCCGATAAAATTCAATTAATGAATACAAAGGAGGCGAAGAATACACCTTTGTTTGGAAAA
>JBFHJA010000348.1:0-5314 GCA_041596165.1 Draconibacterium sp.
ATCGGGTGCAGTTGGAGGAGCTTTGGTGATTACCTACAAAGGTCAGATTGCCATGTTAAAATGTTTTGGAGAAAGAAAAACTGGAGAAAACAATCCTGTTAATGAAAACACAATTTTCAGATTGGCATCGGTTTCAAAAGCTGTTACCGGCGTTTTAGCCGGAATTCTAACAAGTGAAAATGAAATAAATCTCGATGATAAAGTTGTCGATCACCTACCAGGGTTCAAACTGAGATTGCCCGAAAGCACAAACAGTATTACAATTAGAAACCTGCTCAGCCATACTTCCGGCCTGGTTGCTCACGCTTATGATATTATGGTTGAGGATCACGTTCCACTCAACCAGATTATACAAAGATTGAACGAGGTTGAAATTATTTCGCCACCAGGATTGACTTATGCGTACCAGAATGTAATGTTCAGTTTGTTTGATCCGATTGTTGCCACAAAAACAAACAAAAGTTTTCAGCAAAATCTAAATGAAAAAGTGTTTAAACCATTTGGAATGAAAGATGCTTCCGTTGATTTTGAATCATTTCAGAATAGCCAGAATAAAGCTTTCCCGCATCAAAAAACAGAAAGTGGTTTTGCCGCCATGCAACTGAATGACAGATATTACAATACTGCACCCGCTGCCGGAATTAATGCCAGCATTTCAGACTTGGCGCATTTCCTTATTGCCATTTCAGAAAAAGATGATGACCTGTTTTCAAATGAAGCCCGCAAAATTGTGTTTACACCACAGGTTGAAACTCCGTTAAAAAGAACTTATTACAAAAACTGGGACAAAATCGACTCAAAACATTATGGAATTGGCTGGCGGATAATCAAATACAAGGATCACACAATTGTCAATCACGGTGGTTATGTTTCCGGTTACCAAAGTGAAATTGCCGTTTGCGAAGAGGATGAAATTGGGATTGCTGTTCTTACAAATTCACCAAACAGCTATTTTTCAATGGCCGTTCCCACATTTTTTAATTTGTATTTCGATTTCAGAAATAAACAAAAACTTGAAAATATTGCAGTGGAAGATACACCGATTAGCAAACCATAAAATCCAAATGGATCAAATTACAAGGTTTGTATCATTCATTTTCTATTTTTGCCAAAAATTATATTTATGAAACCTTTCCTTCAGGGAGAAAACCTATCGAAAAGATGGGGAGAATTAATGCTTTTTGAGAACATTTCGTTCACTGTTTTCGAAGGACAAAAAGTGGCTTTGATTGCTAAAAATGGTACCGGCAAATCAACGCTGATGGATATTTTAGTAGGAAAGGAAACTCCTGATTCGGGCATAATTACTGTAACAAACGACATTACAATTGGTTATTTCGAACAAATCCCAAAATTAAATCCTTCCCATTCGGTTTTGGAAGAGATTTTTACATCTGACAACGAAAAACTTAAAACAGTTAAAGAATTCGAGCGTGCAGTAACCGAAAACAACCAGGCAAAAATTGCTGAAATTTCATCGAAAATGGACGAATTGGGTGCCTGGGATATTGAGGTAGAAATAAAACAAATATTAACCGAACTAAAAATAGATCTCCACGATCAAAAAATCGCTGAACTTTCGGGTGGACAGAAAAAACGGGTGGCTCTTGCAAAAGTTCTTATCGATAAACCCGATTTACTTATACTCGATGAACCAACAAACCACCTCGATTTGGAGATGATTGAATGGCTGGAGGCTTATCTCGAGAAAACGAAATCAACACTTTTGATGGTTACCCACGACCGTTATTTCCTCGACAGGGTGTGCAACGAAATTATCGAAATGGAGGATAACCAAATTTACCGTTACATGGGCAATTACTCCTATTTTTTGGAGAAACGCGATGAACGGATAGAAATGCAGCAGGCTTCGGTAGCAAAAGCAAAAAACCTTTTAAAAACAGAAATCGAATGGATGCGCCGAATGCCACAAGCCCGCAGCCACAAAGCAAAATACAGGATAAATGCATTTTATGACCTGCAAGACAAAGCTTCGCATAAACTTAATAACGATGCAATAAATCTGAACGTTAAATCATCACGTCTCGGAAAAAAAATGGTGGAACTTAAAAACGTTTCCAAATCATTTCCGGGTGTGAAATTGGTTGAGGATTTTACCTACAAATTTTCGCGGTTCGAAAAAGTGGGAATTATTGGCAACAATGGTACAGGCAAATCAACTTTTTTGAACCTGATTACACAAACACTACAACCCGATTCGGGCAACATCGAAATTGGTCAAACCATTAAATTCGGTTACTACCGGCAGGATGGTATTAAATTCGACAGCAATGAAAGGGTAATTGATGCAGTTATAAAAATTGCAGAATTCATCACATTTGAAGATGGCACAAAAATGAGCGCTGCTCAAATGTTAAACTTCTTCCTTTTCCCGCCTGATACACAATATAATTATATCGAAAAACTGAGCGGCGGCGAACAGCGTCGACTTTATTTGTGTACAGTTTTAATGGAGAACCCAAATTTCCTTATCCTTGATGAACCTACGAATGATTTGGATATTATGACTTTAAATGTGCTGGAAGAATATTTAAAATCATTTGCAGGTTGTGTGATTATTGTTTCGCACGACAGGTTTTTTATGGATAAAATTGTGGATCATCTGTTTGTTTTTGAGGGAGATGGAAAAATAACCGATTTCCCGGGCAACTATACAATTTACAGGAACAAACAACTTGAGCTTCAGGAAAACGAAAAAGTAAAAACACAAGACCAGACAAAGAAAAAACAAGCTGAAAAGACCCCGATTACAGATGATTCAAATTCAGTGCAAAAACGAAAAATGACTTTTAATGAAAAAAGGGAATTTGAATCGCTCGAAAATGATATTGAAAAACTAGAGGCTGAAAAAGAAACCATAGAAACTTCAATGAATTCAGGCACTTTACCGCATGACGAATTATTTAAACAGTCGGAAAGATTGGTTGTTGTAAAAGATTTAATTGACGAAAAAGAGCTGCGCTGGCTTGAACTAAGTGAACTGATTTAAAATACCGTTCCAACATTCAAAACAGTTCAAACTAAATATCCTCAAAATCAACTTTTGTATAATTTTCAACAGGTTCGCCTTGTGATGATGGATTCAATGGCTTTGCCTCACCAACAGATTCTGTCTGATTTTCATTGATATAGCCGATTATCTCCTGCAAACATTCAGCAAATTTTTCGAAATCTTCTTTGTATAAAAAGATTTTGTGTTTCTCGTAATGAAAATTCCCGTTGTCTTCGAACCGTTTTTTACTTTCGGTAATGGTTAAGTAATACTCTTCATTTCGGGTACTCTTTACATCAAAGAAGTAGGTTCTCTTCCCTGCTCTCACAACTTTCGAATGAATCTCCTGATTGAATTTGCTATCAGAATTTCTCACTTCCTCCTTATTATCAACACTTTCCATCCTGAATGATATTGGTTTTTTTATTTAGTTTATATCAAAAATAAAAAAATAATTCTCAATGAATTGAAATACAGTCTGAAAACGATCTATTTCGTATAGTTTAAAATCATTCTAAAAACAATAGCATTCCCATGTTTGACTTTTGCCTTTTAGAATTTTCCTATTATTTGTAAATTTCACCTTTTGCTGACAATAATGTATTTTGCAGCAACGAAACCCGTGTCATTGGACCAACTCCACCGGGAACAGGGGTGATAAACGAACATTTTTCGGCAACTTCATCAAACAATACATCGCCTTTCAATTTCCAGCCCGATTTGGTTAAATCAGATTTTACACGGGTGGTTCCAACGTCAATAACCACAGCCCCTTTTTTTACCATATTACCTTTAACAAATTCAGGTACTCCAATTGCGGCAATTAAAATGTCAGCATTCCGGCAAACTTCTTCCAAATTTTCTGTGCGGCTGTGGGCTACTGTAACTGTTGCATTTACAGCCTTTTGCGACATTAAAACGCTAAGCGGGCGCCCAACAATATTGCTACGTCCAACAATTACACAATTTTTACCGTTGGTCTCAATTTTATAACGTTTTAGTAACTCAACAATTCCAAACGGGGTGGCCGAAACATATGATGGCAAACCAATTACCATGCGACCAACATTTGCCGGGTGAAAACCATCAACGTCTTTTTTTGGATTGATTGCTTCAATTACTTTTTGTTCTGAAATATGTTTTGGCAAAGGTAACTGTACAATAAATCCATCCAAATCATCGTCATTGTTCAACTCTTCAATTTTGGATAGCAACTCCTTTTCAGTCACATTTTCTTCATAACGAATCAGAGAAGATTTGAAACCAACTGCCTCACAATCCTTAATTTTATAAGCAACATAAGTTTCGCTTCCACCATCATGACCAACCAAAATTGCAGCCAAATGAGGTGCTTTTCCACCATTCGCAATAATCTGTTTAACCTGTTCTGCAATCTCCTGCTTCATTTCAGCAGCTACTTTGTTCCCGTCAATTAGTATCATTTTTCAAATATTTTTATTCTATATTATTTCTCCCCCTTAGGGGAGTTAGAGGGGGCTTGCTTCCTAAAACTTCCTTCCCTGGTTTTGCATACCGCCCATCATTCTTTGCATATTTTTTCCCTGAGAAACCATTTTCATCATTTTTCGTGTTTCGTCAAACTGTTTCAGTAAACGATTTACTTCCTGAATATTTGTACCCGAACCATCAGCAATTCTTTTGCGCCGGGTACCATTAATAAGTGCAGGTTCTTCGCGTTCTTTTGGTGTCATCGAATAAATAATGGCTTCAATGTGTTTAAATGCATCGTCATCAATATCCATATTTTTCATTGCCTTTCCCATTCCCGGAATCATTCCAACCACATCTTTCAGGTTACCCATTTTTTTAATCTGGTTAATCTGTTTCAAAAAGTCGTTAAAGTTGAAAGTATTCTGTGCAAGTTTCTTTTGAAGTTTCCTTGCTTCCTCTGAATCGAACTGTTCCTGAGCTTTTTCAACAAGTGAAACAATATCACCCATTCCCAAAATACGATCGGCCATACGATCGGGGTGGAAAATATCAATTGCATCTAATTTTTCGCCGGTACCTACAAATTTGATAGGTTTTTCGACAACTGCACGTATTGAAAGTGCTGCTCCACCACGAGTATCTCCATCAAGTTTTGTAAGAACCACGCCATCAAAATCCAACCTGTCGTTAAATTCTTTTGCAGTATTCACTGCATCCTGTCCGGTCATTGAATCGACTACAAACAATATTTCATCGGGATTTACAGCATTTTTAACAGCGGCAATTTCGTTCATCATTTGTTCATCAATTGCCAATCGACCTGCTGTATCGATAATCACAATGTCATTC
>JBFHJA010000349.1:0-5312 GCA_041596165.1 Draconibacterium sp.
AACGTATATGTTGTCAACGGTTAATATCTTATCCCCGTTCTGAAAACCAATTTCTTTTCCCACCTCATTGACGGCAATACCGTATTTGGCATTTTCTGTTGGCAGGAATTCTTCGCCCCACGCATACATGATACCAATGTAGATGATCATTGCGAAAAGGAAGTTCATCGTTACACCACCCAGCATTATCAGTAAACGTTGCCAGGCCGGTTTTGCTCTGAATTCATAGGGCTGAGCCGGTAGTTTCATCGCCTCTTTGTCCATGGATTCGTCAATCATCCCCGATATTTTCACGTAACCACCAAGAGGTAGCCACCCGATTCCGTATTCTGTATCGCCTTTTTTAACTTTGAAAAGTGAAAACCAGGGATCAAAAAACAGGTAAAATTTTTCCACCCGGGTATTAAACAAGCGGGCAAACATAAAATGCCCCAGCTCGTGAAGAACCACAAGTATTGAAAGGCTTAAAAGTAATTGTGCAGTTTTTATTAGTATCGTATCCATTAAACTTATATCTCTTATTTTCTATTTTCAATCATTAACATTGTTTTGCTTCTTGCTTCGTCATTTGTTTGAATTAAATCTTCCAAAGCCGGATTCAGAACAAAGACAATTTTTTGCATAACTTGTTCAATTATGTCTGGCATTTGCAGAAATGTGATTTTCCCATTTAAAAAAGCCTCAACAACTACTTCGTTTGCGGCATTTAAAATACAGGGCATATTTCCCCCCATTTTCATTGCCTCAAAAGCGAGTGCAAGGTTACGAAAAATTTTTGTATTTGGCGGTTCAAAATCAAGGGTGGGGTGGTCAAGGAAGTTGAATCTGGGATAATCATTCTTAATTCTTGCCGGGAATCCCATTGCATATTGAATGGGCAATTTCATATCGGGTAGCCCCATTTGGGCTTTCATGGCGCCATCTTCAAACTGAACTATCGAATGGATGATGGATTGGGGATGGACAATTACATCTACTTTTGATGCAGGCAAGCCAAAAAGCCAGCACGCTTCAATCATCTCAAATCCTTTGTTCATCAATGTTGCCGAATCTATCGTGATTTTTGCGCCCATATCCCAGTTGGGGTGGTTTAAAGCATTGTCAACTGTAACATGCTGAAGTTCTTTTTCTGTTTTTCCACGAAACGGACCGCCCGAGCAAGTGAGGTATATTTTTTCAATCGGGTTCATGAATTCGCCTACCAAACATTGAAATATTGCCGAGTGTTCCGAATCCACCGGAAGAATTTCAATCTTATTTTCTATGGCAGTTTTTGTAATAATTTCACCGGCCACAACCATTGTTTCCTTGTTGGCAAGTGCAATATTTTTTCCTGCTTTTATTGCGTTGTATGTTGGCATTAATCCCGAATAACCTACCATTGCAGTTAATACCAAATCAATTGTATCCATTTGAACCACCTGGTTGAGTGCATCGGTGCCGGCATAAACTTTTATGGGCTCATTTTTTAGCGCTTCCGAAACGTAGGAATACTTGTCGGGGTTTGCAATAACAACTGCGTTAGGTTGAAATATTTTAGCCTGTCCGATTAAAATATCTACATTATTGTTTGCAGTAAGTACTTCAACTTCAAATTTTTCGGGGTTTTGTTGAATAACTTCGAGGGCCTGTGTCCCGATTGAACCGGTTGACCCGAGAATGGCAATTCGTTTCTTCATAAGTTAAAAATCGATATACTGTTCAGGATTAATGGCATTTCCACGGTGCCAAAGTTCGAAATGCAGGTGTGGGCCGGTTGTAAGTTCACCGGAGTTACCGATAATAGCAATTGCCTCTCCTGCTCTGACTTTATCGCCCGTGGATTTTAAAAGTTCAGCATTGTGTTTGTACACCGAAATCAAATCGGCATCATGTTGAATATACATTACGTAACCAGTTTCAAGAGTCCATCCCGAAAAAATGACTGTTCCGTCCAAAACCGATGAAATTCTGGCGTTAGGGTCGCTTACAAGGTCAACCCCAACATGGTCCGACGAAAAATTGAAATGGTTTGTAACAATTCCTTTAACAGGTATATAAAAATGCATTTCGCTTAGTTCGGTCTTTTTCCGGGTATTATTTTGAATCGACAAACTCAGTTGTTCAGCAAGCAGGTTATCCTGAAAAACAGAGTCGTGGTTGTATCGCGTAAAACTGACATCGTACAACTCCGACGATGTATCAACAACAATATTATCTTCGGGAGTTTCACCGGAAATTATTGCTTTTATCCCCTTAAAAAATTCATCACGTTTTGTAAGTTCAATTTCAAGAGAATCTACTTTTAAGGCATTTTCAACCATCATCTGCCGTTGTCTTGCATCGGGATAACCGGGAATATATTCCTTTAAACCGGTAGCCGCAATCAGGAAAGTAACAAGGATAACAATGATAGATGAGGCCACGCTTACGATAGTAAAAACCTTTAATCGTGTGAGTTTAATACTCCAAACCGATTGAAAAGTGGAATCGTTGAAAATTGTCAGCCGATATTGGTCGTTTAATTTGTCTAAAAAAATGCGTTTCTTTCTTTCTGCCACAGCTTTGTTTTTAAGCGGTACAAATTTAGAAAGAATTGATAAACAATCGGAAAGTTTATGGTTTTTTAACCAGTTAGGGGTTGAAGAGAGGGTAATAAAATCACTTTGTACCCTGGCAAACCAGGGTATAAAAAATTGTTTGGCGTTTTGTGTCATGGTTCGGAATAAACCATATTAAAATTGTACCGGCAAAGAATAGCGTGAAGTTCTGCTCTGAGCAATTTTTAGAATAATTGCATGCCAATTGAAGAGCTTTTTTAAAGGGAACAGGTAATTTTCCATAATGAATAAGTACTTAGCGCTTTTGCTAATCGTTAATTATATTTTGCGGAAGTGCCATTCCAACACGCTGAGAGAAGATTCCCAATACTCCCTTTGGAATAAGAACAATTTAATACAGAATATCAATTTTTCTACAGGGTTGCAAACCAATTACAAAATGAATTGTTGTGTGCTGTATTGTTAATGCTTCATTACGGGTTTATTTACGCCATCCTTGTGAGGGCAAATCTCTTTAATTTGTAGGCTGTTTACGAATAAAAAAGACATTTATCACGTAATTGTGCAACATGAAAAATTATATTTGCAAACTCCTAAAGAAAAAGTTAAAAACATGAGAAAATTAAGTTTAATCCTGCTACTTACTGTAATGTTTTACGGATGGGCAGTGGCCGATGAAGGGATGTGGCTGCCCTCGCTGATTAATAAACTGAACATTGCAGATATGCAAAAAGAAGGTTTGAAATTAAGTGCTGAGGATATTTACAGTATCAATAATTCAAGCCTGAAAGATGCAGTTGTAGCGCTCGATCGTGGTTCGTGCACTGCCGAATTGGTTTCGAAAGACGGGCTTTTGCTTACCAACCACCACTGTGGTTTTGGCGAAATCCAACAACACTCTAGCGTTGAGCACGATTATCTGCAAGACGGTTTTTGGGCAATGTCGCGCGAAGAAGAACTTTCCAACCCAGGCAAAACAGTTACTTTTCTAATTAGTGTAGAAGACGTTACTGCGCAGGTTTTGGCAGATGTTACCGATGCAACAACTGATGAAGAACGGAATAGAATTGTTCGCAGAGTTTCTTCGGATTTGGAAGATAAAGCCAAAGGTGATACTCATTACGAAACTTATGTACGCAGCTTTTATAGCTCGAACAGATACTTTCTTTTTGTTGTTGAAACTTTTAAAGATATCAGGTTGGTTGGCGCTCCGCCACAAGCTTTGGGAAAATTTGGCGGCGATACCGATAACTGGATGTGGCCTCGTCATACAAACGACTTTTCGATGTTCAGGGTATATTGCGGTCCCGATGGGAAACCAGCTGAATATGCTGAAGATAATATTCCATACCAGCCAAAACACTTTTTACCAATTTCGTTAAAAGGTGTTGAAAAAGATGATTTTGCAATGGTAATGGGATACCCGGGTCGCACTACTCGCTATGAAACTTCATTTGGAGTTAAAAGCATCATGGACGTTACAAACGAAGTTCGGATTGAAGTTCGCGAAAAGCTGCTCAATATTTGGGGAGATTACATGGCTTCAAGCCAAAAAGCACGGATTCAGTATGCATCGAAATATGCACGCAGCTCAAATTATTACAAATACAGCATCGGGCAAAACAAAGGATTAACAAACCTTAAGGTTATTGATAAAAAACAGGCTATCGAAAAGGAATTTATTGATTGGGTAAATACCGAAAATGGCCGTAAAGAAAAATATGGTAACGCTCTTTCTATGATTGAAAATTCGTTTAAAAATGAGGAGTTGGATAGAGTGAGGGGATACATTGGAGAAGCACTTTTGCGTGGTCCCGAAATTTTTATGTTTGCTTATCGTGCTAAATCATTGATGGAGCTTCTTGAAAAACCTGAGGAAAACAAGGGAAAGATTGATCGGGTGATCGGTTCCATGAAAATGGGCATGGAGGATTACTTTAAGGATTATGATGCCGTAACCGACCAAAAAGTAGTTGCTACTTTGTTAAAATTGTTTGCCGATAAAAATGCAGCACAATATTATCCTGAATTCTTGTTCACTGTTCAGAAAAAGTATAAAGGCGATTATGAAAAATTTGCTAAAAAGCTGTTTGAAAATACGGTTTTCGACAGCAAAGAGGAGTTGACTGCATTTTTGGATAACCCGTCATTAAAAGTCCTTAAAAAAGATATGGCCTTGTCTACAGCAAACGATATTTTTGAAAAATACCGCGAGATTAGTGAAGCCGGTGAAAATCAAAAAATGAGAAGTGAAGGAGAAAGGCTTTTTGTTGAGGGATTAATGGAAATGAAACCTGACAAAAACTTTTATCCTGATGCAAATTCAACAATGCGTTTAACTTATGGTCAGGTAAAAGATTATTCGCCGCGGGATGGAGTTATTTACAACTATTTTACCACAACCGATGGTTATCTTGAAAAAGAAATACCCGGAGATAATGAGTTTGATGTACCATCGCGTATGAAAGAACTTTTACTTGAAAAAAATTATGGACAGTATGCTGATGCCGATGGGAAATTACATGCCTGTTTTATAACGAATAACGATATTACAGGTGGTAATTCTGGCAGCCCTGTAATGAATGCAAATGGCGAATTAATAGGGATAGCATTTGATGGAAACTGGGAAGCCATGAGTGGCGATATTGCCTTTGAACCAGAATTGCAGCGCTGCATTAATGTTGATATAAGGTTTGTGCTTTGGGTAATCGATGTTTATGCCGGTGCAAGCCATTTGATTGATGAAATGAAGATTGTGAGATAAGGGAAGCC
>JBFHJA010000350.1:0-5269 GCA_041596165.1 Draconibacterium sp.
TATTTGTCACTTTTGTTTAAACTCACCCCTCGCATCTGCGATGCTCTTCCCCTCTCTTTGCAAAGAGAGGGGGGAAGTCCGCTTGCGGGCTTGGGGTGAGTTCTGTTTAAAATACGACAACAAATTGTTCTAATTACTTATTATTCACTTCGATTAGGAAAAATCACATAAATAATACAACGAGTAAGCAGTATTCTTGAACATTTTTTCATATTCTGCAACTTCCTACTTCGCGCTTCTGGCTTAACACTTCGCACTTTCTTAAAAATCTTTTTACTTTTGCAACAGTTTTATTTTGAAATAATGGATGCACACCAAATTGTATATTCAAAAAATGTAGTCGAATTTGTTACAGTAGCCAGCGAATACTGTACTTCCGTAGAAAATGTGGCAAAAGTTTCGGCTGAAGCAAATTTGCAAAAGATGCAAAAACTTGTTCCACTGCTGTATTTAAAGGCTGCAATGTTGCCAAAAACTGAAAGGTTACTCGACGAAGAACTAGAAAAATATATCAGCGAACTGGATTATAATGTGCTGCATCAAAAGTGGCTTCAGTTGTTAAATGAATACGACAGTTTTTACGAAGTTTTCGACCCTGCAATTCAATTCGGGCAGGAAACCGTAACTGCCAGTGTTTCAGAAAATTTACTTGACATATATCAGGATTTAAAAAATTTCCTGGTTGCATACAGTATTGGAAATGAGGAAGTAATGAATGATGCGCTTGCTGAATGTACTGAGCATTTTGAGGAATTCTGGGGCCAGCAATTGGTTAATGTTTTTCGTGCTATACATATGCTGGTTTATAGCAATGTTGATTTTAATAAGGAAAATTATAATGAAGAGGTTCAGCCTGGAAAGGGTAATCCAAAATGGTTGGAAAGCTATTGGGGAACCGATGAAGATACAGAAGATGTTTAAAGAAAGTATTACAAAAGAGGAATTGATTGATTTGCCTTTACGGTGGTTTGATGGTGAAATAGTTGTAGTTGACAATAAGGAAAAATTGAAACAAGCTGTTGAAACACTTTCAAAAGCAAAAATAATCGGGTTTGATACAGAAACAAAACCGGCCTTTAAAAAGGGCGTTTTCAATAAGGTGGCTTTATTGCAACTTTCAATAAAAGACCAGGCGTTTTTGTTTCGAATTAATAAAATTGGGTTACCTGCTGAAGTTTGTAAAATTCTCGCAAACCCAAAAATTATTAAACCGGGAGTAGCAATAAATGATGATATAAAAGGATTAAATAAAATAAAGGCTTTTATTCCCAAAGGCTTTATTGAACTTCAGGAACATGCAAAAACATTGGGAATTACCGATTTCAGTTTAAAGAAATTGGCGGCTATCACTTGTGGTTTCCGAATTTCAAAAGGTCAGCAACTTTCAAACTGGGAAGCCGAAGTTTTAACTGAAGCCCAACAAATTTATGCTGCTACCGACGCCTGGGTAGCTCTCGAAATTTTCGAAAATTTTTCAAAAAATTAGATTATGCCCGTAAAACTTGCGAGCTTTTTCCTTAAACCCGGAAAGGAACAATCGCTGAAACGCTTCCATCCCTGGGTATTTTCGGGTGCAATTGCCAAAGCTGATGGCAAAACACAGGAAGGTGATTTAGTAAATGTTTTTGCTGCAAATGGCGAATTTTTAGCTCTGGGGCATTGTCAGATTGGTTCAATTGCAGTGCGTATTTTATCGTTTGAACCGGTTGAAGCTAATTATGAATTCTGGAAATCAAAAATTCAGAAAGTCTGGAATCTTCGAAAATCATTGGGTTTAACAGATAACTCAGAAACTAATGTTTTTAGGTTGGTTCATGCTGAAGGGGATGGAATGCCCGGTTTGGTTGTTGATTATTATAATGGCACCGCAGTTATTCAAACACATACGGTAGGTATGTTTCTTGTGCGTGAAATGCTTGTTAAAGCATTGAAAGAAGTTCTGGCGGATCAGTTAAAAGCTGTTTACGATAAAAGTGAAAAATCGCTGCCTTATAAAGCCGAAGTTTCATCGGAGGACGGATATTTGCTTGGCGAAGGTAGTGAAAAAGAAGTTGCGGAATATGGTCTGCGCTTCAAGGTAGATTGGGTTGAAGGTCAGAAAACCGGATTTTTTATTGATCAACGTGAAAACCGCAGGTTGGTGCAACAATATGCAAAAAACAGGGATGTGCTGAACATGTTTTGTTATACAGGAGGTTTTTCATTTTATGCAATGAAAGGCGGTGCACGTTTGGTTCATTCTGTTGATTCTTCGGCAAAAGCAATTGAACTAACAAATCAAAATGTAGAACTAAATTTTGCAGGCGATACTCGTCACGAAGCTTTTGCTGCGGATGCCTTTGAATTTATGCGCGACATAAAAGATAAATACGACCTGATTATTCTCGATCCTCCTGCATTTGCCAAACACCGCGATGCCATTCATCAGGCTTTGCAGGCCTACAAGCGAATTAATACACGAGCCTTTGAGCAAATAAGAAGTGGTGGAATAGTTTTTACCTTTTCATGTTCACAGGTTGTTTCGAAAGAAAAATTCAGAGAAGCTGTGTTTTCAGCGGCGGCTATTTCAGGCCGAAATGTGCGTATTCTGCACCAATTAACACAACCCGCCGATCATCCGGTGAGTATTTATCATCCCGAAGGGGAATATTTGAAAGGGTTGGTTTTGTATGTGGAGTGAGGAATAAGTTCCGGGTTCAAAGTTTAAAGAAAAGGTCTCTGGAATACAAGTTGTTAAGTTTTGCAGTTTGAAACCTGTCAATGTCCGTAGGCCTGACAGCGTTAAATAAATGAAAAAAGATTGAAAATCATGAAAGGAAAAGAATTAGTTGATGTCTTAAATACTGATTTATCGGGAAAAACTATTGTTGAAAAACTTAAGTTTCTAATTGAAAATCATCCTGGTAAAGTGATTTTTACGACAAGTTTTGGTTATGAAGATCAGGTGATTACAGACATGATTTTCAAAAATAATCTTGAGGTAAAAGTGGTTACACTCGATACCGGACGCCTTTTTCCCGAAACCTACAAAGTGTATAACAGCACACTCGATAAATATAAAAAGCCAATTTCAGTTTACTTTCCACCAACAGAAAAAGTGGAGGAAATGGTAAACCAAAAGGGGCCTTTCAGTTTTTACGAATCGCTTGAAAACCGCAAAGAGTGCTGTTTTATCCGAAAAGTTATTCCGCTTAAAAGAGCGCTTGCCGGAAATGAAATCTGGATAACAGGTTTGCGTGCGTCACAATCGGAGAATCGCAGCGATATGCACAGTTTTGAATGGGACGAAGGCAATCAAATAATCAAATATAACCCTTTGCTGGATTGGAGTCTTGAACAAACTATTCAGTATAATAAAGAAAATCAAGTGCCTTACAACGTTTTGCATGACAAAGGTTTTGTAAGTATCGGCTGCCAACCTTGCACACGCGCGATTCAACCCGGCGAAGATTTTCGTGCCGGACGTTGGTGGTGGGAACAAAGTTCTGGAAAAGAGTGCGGGTTGCATGAATCGAGCCACTGATTTGGCAGACTTTCTGTTGTCGGAGATTTCACCTTCGACTTTCCCTGAAATATAACTTTAATAGTATTTTATTGCATTTCATTTGAATACACTTGTGAAAAACTAAAAACATGAATAACATAATCAAAACCTTATTTTTCGGATTGGCAATTTTTCTTGGTTCTTGTACAAAACCTATCTCGAAACTAGTTACATATCAGGAAGCCAATGACCCAAATCCTGATATATCAGCTAATTGGACTTCCGTTTCTGCAGGTTTACAATCGAGTTTTGCAAGTTATTTTGTAAAAATTTCCAAAAGTTCAGTTCCAGAAATAGTTTCTGAAAATAGTTGCGAATTGACTGGCTGGAAAGGGGAACGGGTTTACAGTCAGATTCTTATGTGGACTGCCGATTCTGTTGAGAATATCGAATTTGAAGTGTCGGATTTCTCCTCAAAATCGGGTGCAACTTTACCATCTTCCGCTACTAAAATCCAATTTGTTCGTTATGTACTTACCGATGTATTTGCCGACGGATGTGGTAAACGCAAACCCGAAGATTTTCCCTCGTCACTTTCAGGAGATGTACTGGATACTTTAAGATCCTTCAACATGGAAGCTAAAACCAGCCGTATGGTTTGGATTACTTTCGAAATTCCGGAAAATGCAACTCCCGGTGAATATCAGGCAAACATATCATTGAAGGCAAAAAAACAGGTTGATAAAGAATTCAATTTAAAGATTAATGTAATTGACCAAATATTGCCAAAACCATCCGAATGGAAGTTTTATCTCGATTTATGGCAAAACCCATATGCTGTGGCTCGATTTCACAATGTAGAAGTTTGGTCGCCCGAACATTGGGCTTTGCTGAAACCATTGATGAAAATGCTTGCCGATGCAGGGCAAAAAACCATCACAACCACAATAAATAAACGTGCCTGGGGTGGACAAACTGAGGATGCTTTTGATGGAATGATCAGCTGGACAAAACAGGTTGATGGCAACTGGAAATACGATTACACTATTTTTGATAACTGGGTTCAGTTTATGATGGAATCAGGCGTAAATCAATATATTAACTGCTATTCATTGATTCCCTGGGGAAACGAATTTTACTATTTCGATGCAACTGGCAATCAGGAAATAAAATTAAAGGCCGAACCCGGTTCACCCGAATATGCTGAATTACTTACACCTTTTCTCACTGATTTCAGGAGTCATTTGGAAAAAAAAGGATGGAACAAAATTACACGTCTGGCTATGGATGAACGCGGACCGTCAGAAATGAAGGCGATGCTTGGATTAGTTGGGGATATTGCACCTGAATTTGGTATCAGTCTGGCCGATAACCACAAAAGTTACAAATTGTATCCCGACCAATTGAAGGATCTTTCTGTTGCTTTTGGTGCAACTATTGATGAACCCGACTTAAACTATCGAAAAACGAATAATTTAGTCAGTACTTATTACCTATGTTGTGCAAACGATTTTCCGAATACTTACACTTTTTCACCTCCTGCGGAGGGCGTTTACATTGGCTGGTATGCAATGGCTGCAAATTTCGATGGTTTTCTAAGGTGGTCATACAATAGCTGGGTAAAAGATCCTTTGATCGACTCACGTTTCAGGACTTGGCCTGCCGGAGATTGCTACATTGTTTATCCCGGTGCTCGTAGCTCCATAAGGTTTGAAATGTTGCGGGATGGAATAGAAGACGCGGAGAAAATCAGGATTTTACGGCAACAATTTGAAGTTCAAAATA
>JBFHJA010000351.1:0-5267 GCA_041596165.1 Draconibacterium sp.
ATGATTTATCTCTACCTTTGCACTCCTTTCACAAAAAGTGAAAAGCAGTTTAATTTTAGTTCAGATGATTACAGTTGAAAATTTAAGGATTCAGTTTGGGAAGAGAATATTGTTTCAGGATGTAAATATGAAATTTACAGCTGGAAACTGTTATGGTATAATTGGTGCAAACGGTGCCGGAAAATCAACATTTTTAAAGGCAATTTCAGGGGAAATAGATCCTACAACAGGAAACATAACACAAGGACCAGGTGAAAGGATGTCTGTTTTAAAACAGGACCACTTTGCTTTTGATGAGTTTACAGTTCTTGATACTGTAATGAAAGGCCACGAGCGTCTTTGGGAAATCATGCACGAGAAAAATGAATTGTATGCCAAACCCGATTTTTCTGATGAAGATGGGTTACAAGCTGCACACCTCGAAGCCGAATTTGCCGATATGAATGGCTGGAATGCGGAAAGTGATGCTGCGTCATTACTTAGTAATCTTGGCATTAAAGAAGAGTCGCATTACACCTTAATGAAGGATATGAGCGGGAAGGAAAAAGTGAGGGTTTTACTTGCCCAGGCACTCTTTGGTAAACCCGACAACCTTTTACTGGATGAGCCGACAAACGATATTGACCTCGAAACAGTGGTTTGGCTTGAAAATTATCTTGCCAACTATGAAAATACTGTTCTCGTTGTTTCGCATGACAGGCACTTTTTGGATGCAGTTTCAACCCACACAATTGATATTGATTTTAACGATATAAAAATGTTCGCCGGAAACTACAGTTTCTGGTACCAGAGTAGTCAGTTGGCGCTTCGTCAGCAGCAGGCACAAAATAAAAAGGCCGAGGAAAGGAAAAAGGAATTACTCGAGTTTATACAGCGTTTCAGCGCTAACGTAGCAAAATCGAAACAAGCTACAAGCCGCCGGAAAATGTTGGATAAACTAAATATTGAAGATATAAGGCCTTCAACCCGGAAATACCCAGGTATTATTTTTACCCCCGAACGTGAAGCCGGCGACAAAATACTGGACGTAGTAGGTTTGAGTGCAAGCATCGAAGGTGAAATATTATTTAAAGACGTTGATTTTGTAGCAGAAAAAGGTGAGAAAATTGTATTTATTTCTCGCGATCCCAGGGCGATGACAACTCTTTTCGAAATCATTAATGGCCACACTGAACCTGATTCAGGTACTTATCAATGGGGGCAAACTATTACTTCAGCCTATCTTCCACTCGACAATGCTGAGTTCTTTACAAGTACCAAACTCTCATTGTTTGATTGGTTTTGCCAGTTCACTTCAGACACAACTGAAATATTTGTTAGAACCTACCTTGGCAGAATGCTTTTTGCCGGCGAAGAAATCTACAAAAAAGTAAATGTACTTTCGGGAGGAGAAAAAGTACGTTGTATGATAGCCAGAATGATGTTGGCAAATGCAAATGCGTTGATTTTAGATTCGCCAACAAATCATCTCGACCTTGAATCGATTCAGGCATTTAATAACAATCTGCAACGCTTTTCGGGAAATGTATTTATGTCGTCACATGACCACGAATTCATTTCGACAGTTTGCGACAGAGTTATCGAATTGACACCCAACGGAATTATTGATAAACTGATGAATTACGACGATTACATTACCGACGAGAAGATTCACGAACAACGGGAAAAGTTGTATTCAAAATAATATTTCAAGTTTTATTCTTAAAAAACCGTTTTCAATGAAGTCAAATCATTAAAAACGGTTTTTTTATTGCCCCCTTTCCTAACAAGAAAACTCTAATAAAATTAAATAATTGTAAAAAATCACATATTTATTTGGATTCCAAATATTCTACACTACTTTTGTGAGCGATTACTCACTTTTTGGTTATGACTGAAAAACAAAAAAACATTCTAAAAGCAGCATTGCAACTTTTTGCCAGTGAAGGTTACTACGCAACATCCACCAGCAAAGTAGCAAAGTTGGCTGAAGTTTCTGAAGGATTAATATTCCGTCATTTTGGAAATAAAGAAGGTTTATTGCAAGCCGTTTTACAGGAGGGTGAGAACAAGTTCAAACTGCTTATGGTTGACATTGTTATGGAAAACGACCCAAATAAAGTAATCCGTAAATCTATTGAAATGCTTGACAAAGTAAGTGAATCGGAATATGATTTCTGGAAGTTGCAGTATAAATTAAAATGGGAACTTGAGGTAAACAACGATAAAAAAATGGAACCTTTGCTAATGGCTTTAACAAATGCCTTCAGAAAGTTGGATTATAAATCACCTGAACTGGAAGCACAGCTTATTATCTTGTTTATTGATGGTATTGCATCGGCAATACTTAAAGAATCAAGCCTGAATTCAAAAATCATGATCAATTTCCTTTTATCAAAATACAATCTGTAACAAAAAATTTTATCAATTATAGTAAGTAATTAATCACTTAACAAGAATAACAAAAATGAAAAAATTAGCATTAATAACAGGAGCCTCAACAGGTATTGGAAAAGAAATGGCAACCATACATGCAGAAAAAGGTGGTAATCTAATTATTGTAGCACGCAGCAAAGACAAACTTGAAAAACTTAAAACTGAATTGGAAAATAAACATTCAGTAAAAGTAATGGTAATTGCAAAAGATCTTGGCGCACCGGAAGCCCCGCAAGAAATTTACGACGAAGTTAAAATGGCCGGAATACACGTTGATTATTTAATCAATAATGCGGGTTTTGGCGGCCTTGGAAAATTTCATGAAAGGGATTGGAAAGATGATTTGGCAATGATAAACCTGAATATTGTTGCATTAACAGCTTTAACCCGACTTTTCCTGCCCGATTTTGTAAAACGTAACGAAGGAAAAATTTTAAATGTATCGTCAACAGCAAGTTTAATGCCCGGTCCATTGCAGGCCGTTTATTTTGCAACAAAAGCTTACGTAACTTCATTCAGCAATGCCATTGCCGAAGAATTGCAAAACACAAAAGTTACTGTAACGGCACTTTTACCCGGTGCTACCGAAACAGAATTCGGAGCAATTTCAGGAATGGATAAAACCGTTATGTTTCAGAATACCGCAAGCGCGCGAAAGGTTGCCGAAGATGGATATTATGGAATGTTAGCCGGCAAACTTGATGTTATTTCAGGAATTACTTTTGCCCAAAGAATGATGATGTCGATAATACCGGTTACACCTAAAAAACTGCTGCTCAAACAAATTCGTCAAATGCAGGAAGTATAAAACCAATTGTAGCTGGATTCTAAATACTAAATACTCAATACATAAAAATGAAACAATTTTTTCCACTCCTGTTTTTTACAGTTTTTATCGGAATACTGATAGCGGCCAACATTTATCTCGCGCGGCGTTTTAATTGGTATTTCAGTATCGAAAACATAAAAATCCTCTATTTTACCTTGCCTGCATTAAGTGCTTTTATGATTTTTGGCATGTTCCCGCTTACCAATACCACCAGTGGATTTGGAAGTTTTGTTTATGTAACGGCGGCAATTACAATGGGCGTTTTGTTATATCTTGTTTTATCCGTTCTTTTTGTTGATTTAATCGGGATTTTCACTGATTTTAATCCTAAAGCATACGGAATATCAGCATTGGCTATCACAATTTTGATTTCAACGTATGGAATCATAAATTCATGGAATACAAAGGTAACCCAGCAGGAAATTGGGATGAAAGGGCTGAAAAAAGAGATTCGGGCAATGCACCTTTCCGATATTCACATTGGTCATTTTCGGGGAAAAAACTTCCTGAAAAAAATTGTTGATAAAACAAACAAAGAAAATGTGGATGTAGTTTTTATAACCGGCGATTTATTTGATGGTAGAATTAATCTTTCAAAAGAAGAATTGCTTCCGTTAAAACAACTCAAAGCTCCAATTTATTTTATTGAAGGAAATCATGACCGTTACACTGGTGTTAGCCAAATTAAACAATACCTGCGCGAAACAGGAATTCATGTATTGGAAAATGAACTGATTAACTGGAACGAACTTCAAATCATCGGTTTAAGTCACATGCGGGCTGACAGCGAAACTTTTGATATGCACGCTGCCGGAAATCATTCAACCATAAAAAGTGTACTTGATTCCTTACCAATCAACAAAAACAAACCCGCGGTTTTGTTGCACCACAGTCCCGACGGAATTAAATATGCAAACCAACATGGAGTTGATTTATATCTGGCCGGACACACGCACGCCGGACAACTTTTCCCGATAAAATACATTGCCAACCTGATTTTTGCGTACAATGAAGGACTGCACAATTTTAATGGAACTAAGATATTTGTATCACAGGGAACAGGCACGTTTGGCCCACCAATGCGGGTTGGGACAATTAGTGAATTGGCAGTTTTAACTTTAAAATCTGAGTAATGAACAGAATTTAACTCTACCTTTTCTCCCTCACTTCGCGAAGTGAGGGACGATTATTTCGCAGAAATAATCAGGGTGAGTAGTTCAAAAAAAATACATTCATACATTTCCTTTTGAATCAAAACAAAAAAATTGAAACATTTTAATCTATATTGAGAACAATGAAAAAAGTAATAATAACAGGAGCAACTGGTATGGTAGGAAAAGGAATTCTTCTGGAATGCCTGGACCATTCTGAAATTAGCCAGGTTTTGGTTGTGGGGAGAAAATCTGTGGGAATGACACATCCGAAGTTAAAGGAATTGATTCATACAGATTTTACCGATTTCTCTGGTGTTCAATCAAATTTTTCAGGTTACGATGCATGTTTTTTTAGTCTGGGAATTAGCGCCGCTGGCTTAACTGAAGAGCAATACAAACGAATTACTTACGATTTTACATTGACTCTTGCAAAATCACTTTTCGAAATCAATCCGCAAATGACATTTAATTATGTTTCTGGCGTTGGAACTGATTCAACTGAAAAAGGGCGAATGATGTGGGCACGCGTAAAAGGTAAAACAGAAAACGACTTGTTAAAGTTGGGATTCAAACAGGCTTTTATGTTTCGTCCGGGAATGATTATTCCTCTGCGTGGAATAAAATCGGCAACAAAAAGTTACCAGTTTATGTACGACTATTTTATGTGGCTCGTAAAAATCGTTAAAGCAATTTCGCCAAACTCAGTGGTTTCAACAACACAAATTGGATTGGCGATGATTAATTCGATGTTAAAAGGTTACGAAAAGAAAGTATTGCATCCTAAAGACATTCTTGTTTTGTCGAAAAAATAAACTGGAAATTATGGAAAATCTCATTAGAACTTCCTCAAAACTCAAATTATCAGCTTA
>JBFHJA010000352.1:0-5257 GCA_041596165.1 Draconibacterium sp.
GTAAAATGATATTCGGCAATTTTTGGTTTTGCCGCTGAAACTACGGATAAAAGTGTAGATTTTCCTGAACTTGGGAAACCCACCAAACCAACGTCGGCAAGCACTTTTAATTCGAGAATTTTCCAACCCTCTTCCCCGTCTTCGCCCGGCTGAGCGAAACGTGGCGTTTGGAATGTTGCCGATTTAAAATGTTCGTTACCCAATCCGCCACGACCACCTTTCATTAAAATTTGGGTTTCGTCGTGTTTTGTTATTTCGAAAATTATTTCTCCGGTTTCAGCATCTTTTACGATTGTTCCGAGTGGCACTTCGATTGTAACATCATCGCCATCGGCGCCCGAACTTTTTTGTTTGCCACCCGGACCGCCAATTCCAGCTTTTATGTGACGTTTGTATTTAAGGTGGAGTAATGTCCACATTTGCGAATTACCTTTAATAATAACATGGCCGCCGCGACCACCGTCGCCGCCATCAGGGCCGCCGTAGGCAACAAATTTTTCCCTTCGCATATGCGCTGAACCGGCTCCACCGCTCCCAGATTTACAGAAAATCTTAACGTAATCAACAAAATTCGACTCAGCCATTTTTATTTTTTAAAGTTTTGATATTACCGCTTTTAATCTATCGGCAATATCTTCAATGCTACCCATTCCGTTTATACCGAAATGTTTGCCCTGTGGTTTATAATATTCAATTAGAGGCAAAGTTTTTTCGTTGTAAACATTGATACGGTTTTCGATTATCGACCGATCCTGGTCATCGGCACGTCCCGAACTTAAGCCACGGAACATCAACCGGTCAATCAATTCCTGCTTGTCAACTTCGAGGCTCAACATTCCTGAAATTGGTGTCCCATTGTCGTTTAACAACTTATCCAGCGCTATTGCCTGATCTACAGTACGTGGAAAACCGTCGAAAATAAATCCTTTTGTTTTGCTGTTGCTTTTAAGTTTGCTTTCAATTATTCCAATAACAACAGCATCCGACACCAATTCGCCCTTTTCCATAAAGCGATTTGCTTCAAGTCCGAGTTGAGTTCCTGCTGCAATTTCATTCCGCAGCAAATCACCGGTTGAAAGATGATCCAATCCAAATGATTCAACCAAGAATTCAGCTTGCGTCCCCTTTCCTGCCCCAGGAGGCCCGAATAATACAAGGTTTAACATAGTGGCACATATTTTAATCGTTAATTACTGAATAAATATTTATCAAATTGCGACCCTGACCATCGTAATCCAGACCATAGCCTACAATAAAGTCGTTGGGTATTTCAAGCCCAATATAATCCAATTGTACTTCTTTTTGAAGTGCATCGGGTTTTAAAAGCAAAGTGGCAATTTTTATTTCTTTGGGATTCATTTTCCTCAATTGTACAAGAATATTCTCAATTGTAATTCCGGTATCCACAATGTCCTCCAAAATCACAACGGTACGTCCTTCGATATCTTCGTTCAGCCCGATCAACTGTTTCACTTCGCCAGTAGTTTTGTCACCCCTGTATGATGCAAGTTTCACAAAAGTTATTTCAGTTTGAATCAATTCAATCCTCTTAAAAAGTTCGGCAGCAAACATAAAAGAGCCGTTCAAAATGCACACAAACAGTGGGTTTTTTCCCTCAAAATCGGTATTCATTTTTTCCGCCATTTTTTCAACAACTCCTCTTATTTTTTCGTAAGGAATATATAATTCGAATGTTTTATCGTGGATTTTTACCTGCTTCATTGTATAAAAATTGATTTTTGATTGTTGCTAAATTGCTGTAATTTCGTCATTTGAAAATTAAAGGCGCAAATTAACGAAACTATTCGGTTAACTAAAAATTAAAAATACAAAACATGAAACCAAAAGTAAGTATAATTATGGGTAGCACTTCAGACCTTGGTGTAATGGAGAAAGCTGCTAAATTATTTGAAGAGTTTGAAATACCCTTTGAAATTAATGCACTCTCGGCACATCGCACGCCCGATGAAGTGGAAAAGTTTGCAAAAGGCGCCAAAGATCGTGGTATTAAAGTAATTATTGCAGGTGCCGGAATGGCTGCTCATTTGCCCGGAGTAATTGCGGCAATGACACCTCTTCCAGTTATTGGAGTTCCAATCAACGCAAGCTTATCGGGTTTCGATTCCATTTTGGCAATCCTCCAAATGCCTCCCGGAATTCCAGTTGCAACAGTTGCCGTTGATGGTGCCATGAATGCTGCAATCCTCGCCACACAAATGATGGCTACCGGCGATGAGGAATTGATGCAGAAACTCGTTAACTACAAAGAAAGCTTGAAAAAGAAGATAGTTCAGGCAAACAAAGACCTCTCGGAAGTGAAGTATAAATTTAAGACGAATTGACGTTCAAATAAAATATTTCAGTATTTTAGGGGAGGTGTATTTAAAAAGTACACCTCTTTTATTTACGTATGAAAAAGCCCTTTTTAACCGGACTATTTTTTCTAATTTTCATTCTGAAGCTTGAAGCAATCGAAAACTACCCTGCAGGAGCGCGAGCCCTGGCACTTTCCAATGCTTTTGTATCAATTTCCGACCCCTGGAGCACATTTCATAATCAGGCCGGACTTGCCAGTCTTGATAATTTTTCCGCCGGATTTTTTTATGAGTCGCGATTCATGATCGACGAACTTTCGCATGTGGCGGGAACATTTGTTGCACCGGTAAAAGCGGGAACTTTCGGTTTTAGTTTTTCACAATTTGGGAAAGGCACGTACAAAGAACACAGACTGGGATTGGCTTATGCAATACAACTTACTAAAAAGCTAAATGCTGCAATCCAGCTCGATTATCTTTCAACCAGATTCCCCGAAAATGAAAATGCCTTTGGTTTTGCAACCTTTGAAGTTGGGGCTGTTTTTGCGGCCACAAACAACCTGTTTTTTGGCGCTCATGTTTTCAACCCAATTTCCAATGGTTTTGACTTGCCCGAAGGAATTCAAAAATTGCCCGCAGTTATTAGCCTTGGTGGCCATTACCAATTCCCAAAAATGGTACTTTTGACTTTTGAAACCGAGAAAAACCTTGAAAATCCCTTCCTCATAAAAACAGGAATTGAGTTTTCACCAGTTAAAAATCTTGCATTGCGATTTGGCGTTTCAGGAAAACCTGTCAACTACACTGCCGGAATTGGGTACTCGGTTGGTAATATAACTGCCGATATCGGCTTTAGCTATCATGGCAACCTGGGATTAACTCCTTCGGTTTCAATTCAAATAGCATTGTGATGATGAGAAGAATCCGTCAAATATTATTTCTCAGTTGTGTTGCATTTACGACAATTTTAACCGCTCAGGAAAAAGACCCAAACAGAATAATTGAAGCAATAATTGAATCGCAGCTCGATAAAATAGACGAACAAACAGACGTTGCATTAATTATCGAAGATCTTGAAGGATTTCTAGAAAACCCAATCAATATAAATGCAACAACTGCATCTGAACTTTCACGCTTGTATGTTTTGAATGACGTTCAAATCAACAAACTGCTTGAATATCTTGCAGATTTTGGCCCTGCCTATTCAATATTCGAACTAAAAACAATTGACGGATTTACACCCAATCTTTTGCAGAAGATTGAACCTTTTATTCAGTTTGGACCGAAGGAAGAAAAACAAAATTTTGGTGATGCTTTTCAATATGGCAAAAATCAACTCATGTTACGAACCCTTGGAAATGTGCAGGAAGCGCGCGGTTACAAACCCAACGACGAAGGTGAAAAACCATACGAAGGCAATCAATACAAATATTATACACGTTACAAATTCGAAGCACAAGATCAGTTTTCGGCAGGATTTACGGCTGAAAAAGATCAGGGGGAATCATTTTTTTCGGGGTCAAACAAAAAAGGGTTCGACTTTTACTCTGCGCACGTCAGTCTGAAAATAAACAAGACTGTTGAGCAGGTAACTGTCGGCGATTTTCTGGTTCGCGCAGGGCAGGGACTTGTTTTATGGCAGGGCTACACCACCGGAAAATCGGAAAATGTGCTGGCAATTTCAAAAACCAATCAGGGAATCCGGCCTTCCACAGCTGTTGACGAAAATCTGTATTTCAGGGGAGCAGCCACTTCTCTAAACTTGGGAAAAGCAAAACTCAGTATTTTCTATTCCCAAAAAAATGACGATGGAAATGTTGAAGGCACTAACTCCACCGGCTACTTTGTTACAAGCCTGCAAACTTCTGGATATCACCGAACAAACAGTGAAATTGAAGATAAAAACTCGGTTCGAAACACAAACTTCGGCGGGATTTTTTCGTGGACATTCAGCAACTTAAAAGTTGGTACAACCTTGATTCGCCAACAGTTGAACATCCCACTTGTTCCGGCAAGTCAGTTATACAACCAGTTTCGGTTTAGGGGCACAGAAAACCTGACCGGTGGTGTTGATTATACTTTCAATAAAGGTAAATACCAGTTTTTTGGTGAAGCTGCTTTGTCAAAATCGAAGGGTAAAGCATTTGTTCAGGGTGCAATTGTCAATTTAAATGACCAGTTGAGTTTCTCGCTCCTGTATCGTCATTTCGATAGAAATTACCAGTCGCTTTGGGCAAACACCTTTGCTGAAGGAAGCAATATCAGCAACGAATCGGGACTTTATTTCGGCGCAAAAGTATTGCCTGTGAAATTTGTAACATTTTCTGCTTATGCCGATTTATACAAATCGAACTGGATAGACTACACAACCGCTGCACCCTCAACGGGCTGGGACGCTCTGACACAGGCAAACGTAGTTTTATCGCGAAAAGTGGATTTTTATATTCGATATAAAAATGAAGAAAAAGAGGTAAAATTTATTCAAAACGAAAGATATGTAAACCTTCCTGTACAAACCCAAAAATTGAGATTTCACTTTAATTTTAAATATTCTGAAAAAATAAAACTGAAAACCCGTTTTGAACATATAAATTACAGAGGGTTGCAAAAGGAAAAAGGTTTTTTGGTTTTTCAGGACATTCAATTTCTTCCTTCTAAAATACCATTAAACATTTCTGCCCGAATTGCCTATTTCAACACTGATAGTTACTATTCGCGCATTTACGCCTACGAAAGCGATTTACTTTACACGTTTTCAATCCCGTCATTTTATGGAAGTGGTTTTCGAACTTATCTGAACATCAGCTACAAAATCTCGAAGAATATTGATTGTTGGTTCAAAATTGCTAACACATCGTGGAGCGACCGCGAAGTGATAAGTTCAGGTTACAACGAAATCTCGGGAAACAACAAAACCGAGTTAAAATTTCAGCTGAGGTTGA
>JBFHJA010000353.1:0-5233 GCA_041596165.1 Draconibacterium sp.
CGGTTTAAGGAGTTGAAAACAACGCAAAAAAAAATGTACAAGAAATTACGGAAAAATTATAAAAGTTTATCCAAGCGGTATGATTCGCAAATTTTACCTTCGGGTGATGCTTTTCACAAGGCACACAAAAGAAATAAAATTAATTTGTGGACCGAAAAGGATCGTTTCCATGCTAACACAAATGGATGCTTTTTGGCAGGTTGTGTCTGGTTTACAAAGTTATTTGGTGTCCATTCGCCGGAGGAAATAAGTTTTGTTCCGGAAAACATGTCGGTAGAAACGGCTGATTATTTGAAAAGTATTGCCCTTAAAACGAAATAAGAGGAAAAATTAAAGTCAGGTTTTCCTGCGTTACAAAGGTTAATTGATAAAAAACTAAAAACTATAATAAAATGAATTTTCAGCGATTTCCTTTTCTGATATTGACAATTTTACTTAGCGTTAATCTTTCCGGAAAGAATCTTTATGTTTCTGTAAACGGAAATGATAATTCTCCCGGAACCAAAGATCAACCTGTGGCAAGTTTATATGGTGCCCGCGATTTAATCCGTCAATGGAGAGAAACAAACAACCTGAATGAAGAGATACAGGTAATTATTTCGGGTGGAACATATTACATGGCAGAACCTTTGGTGTTGACAGATATTGATTCGGGAAGTGACAATTCTCCCGTTGTTTTTGTTGCTGCAAAAGGAGAAGAACCTGTTTTTGTGGGTGGAATTCAAATTGGAAACTGGGAGAAAGTTTCGGATAAATTATGGAAAGCGAAAGTTCCTGAAGTAAGCCGGTATGGTTTATATTTTGAGCAGTTATATATAAACGGTCAACGAGCTGTTCAGGCAAAATCACCGAATACCGGATTTTATTTTTTGAAGGAAGTTAATGAAACAGTCATCGACAAGGGGACAGGTCGCACAGCAGCAATGGCTGTGCAACAATTAAAACTTTTTCCGCAGGCGGTATCCGATTTTTCTTCATTTACGAAAAATGATTTTAATGATGCACTGCTTACTCTTTATCATAAATGGGACAATACACGTAAAAGGGTATCTTCCTTCAGTGCCGACAGTTCTGCTGTTTTTATTGTGGGTGCGGGAATGAAACCGTGGAATTCACTGGACAGCATAACCCGGTTTACGATTGATAACTATAAAGCCGGGCTTGATACCTGTGGAGAGTGGTTTCTTGAGCGCAACGGCGATTTATTTTATATCCCCAGACCAGGGGAAAATTTGGCCGACGTCAACGTATTTGCTCCGGTTACCAATCAGTTTCTTGTTATAAACGGATCGGATGGGAAAAAAGTAAGAAATCTTCGTTTCGAAAATCTTCGTTTCGAGGTTGCCGGATATCGCACTCCATTATGGGGTAACGAACCTGCTCAGGCGGCAGCGCCATTAGAAGCAGCAGTTATGTTGGATTATGCACAAAATATTGATTTTGCAAATTGTGAGTTCAGTCAAATTGCAACAAATGCTTTTTGGTTCAGAAAAGCTTGTGCCGACTGTTCTGTTTCGCACTGTTACATACACGATTTGGGTGCCGGAGGTATTAAAATAGGTGATATTCAGATTCCTGACAATCTTGACGATTTAACCCGTAATATCACGATTGATAACAATATAATCCGATCGGGAGGTTTTGTTTTTCCATGTGCTATTGGAGTTATCATTTTTCAGGCAAGCGATAATAAAATTACCCATAACGAGATTGCTGATTTCCGTTATTCCGGTATATCTGTTGGATGGGTTTGGGGTTATGCAAATAGTCCAACAAAACGAAATACAATCGAATACAACCATCTTCATCACTTGGGATGGGGAGATCTCAGCGATATGGGTGGTGTTTATACCCTTGGTAATTCGGTAGGAACAACGGTAAGTAATAATGTTATTCATCACGTATATTCCCGCGGATATGGCGGCTGGGGCTTATACACCGACGAAGGATCAACCGGGATAGTGATGGAAAATAACCTGGTTTATGCCTGTAAAAGTGCCGGATTTCACCAGCATTATGGCAAGGATAATATGATAAGGAACAATATTTTCGCCTTGATTCGCATATCGGCGATTCAGGTGTCAAAAGTGGAAGAGCATCTGTCATATACATTTACAAACAATATCATTTATCAGGAAAATGGAGATGTAATATCAGATGTGTGGGAGGGTGATAATGGAACAAAAATAAAGGTGAATTTCGATCGCAATTGCTATTGGAAAGCAAGCGAGCCGCACCCGGAATTTTACGGATTATCGTTTGCAGATTGGAAAAAATCAGGCAAGGATAAAAATTCAATTATTGCCGATCCCGGTTTTGCCGACCCGCAAAAATTTGACTTCACAATTAAAAATAAGTCAGTCTTGAAAAAAATTGATTTCGAACCTTTTGACTTTTCGAAAGCAGGTGTTTATGGCTCAGACGATTGGAAAGAACTGGCAAAATTCGATCCGGGAATAGCTGCCAAATTCGATGAAACCGTTGAAAGGCTTGAACGGGATGCCAGTTCTAAGGAATAAAAATCACAAACAATCAAATAACCCAAAATGATACGTCTATATACATTTCTCTTGCTTTTTATTTTTGTTTCCTGTAGCGTAGATACAGGAAACAAGTTTGTAAATATTGATCTTACCAGGTTTCAACAATCCGAAATTCTTTGGGATTTGGAGTCTTTGAGTCAACCCCCGGGTTTTTCGTGGATTGATTCTACATCTTCTGTACGTTCGCTACTTTACGAAAGTGTTCCTTTTGAAGCGAAGCCCACGCAGGTATTTGCTTATTATTCCACTCCGGATTTGTTGCAAGGCAAAGAAACAGGAGATTCGTTTCCCGCTGTTGTATTGATTCACGGAGGAGGAGGAAAAGCATATAAAGAATGGGTGGAGAAATGGGCTGCTGATGGTTATGCGGCAATTGCCATGGATTTGGGCGGAAAAGATGCCAACGGAAAACCATTGTCAATGTCGGGCCCCGATCAATCTCATGAAAATAAGTTTACATTCATTGAAAAAGGCGATTTAAAAAATGTATGGAGTTATCATGCTGTAGCAAGTGTAATCCTGGCGCATTCATTTGTACTAAACAGACCCGAAGTTAATCCCGAAAAAACCTGTTTGACAGGTATTAGCTGGGGCGGTTATTTGACATGTATCGTTGCGGGTCTTGACGACCGTTTTAAAGCGGCAGCCCCTGTTTATGGCTGTGGATATTACAATGAATCTGACGCCTTTGGAAAACCTTTGTCGGAGCTTACTCTTTTTTATGAAGATCAGTGGATGAAATATTTTGATCCCTCAGTTTACCTCCCTTTTGCCAAACCATCTCTGTTATTTGTAAACGGGAATAAAGACTACTTCTACAATATCTTGCCCTATTACAAAACCTTTAATTTGCCTGAAAAATGTGAAAAAAACATTCGTTTGCAACCAGATATGAAACATGGACATGTGGAAGGTTGGCAATCAGTAGAAATACGTTATTTCTTTGAATCAGTAGTAAACGGAGGAGTGCCCCTGCCCAAAATAGGGGAATTAAAAGTCGGTGAATCAACCATTAGCACCAGTTATAGCTCTCTTGTTGGATTACGTTCCGTTAGTTTTTATTATTCCTCCGATACAATATCGACTAATGCTAACAGAGAATGGTTTGACGTAGCCGCAAAAATAGACATGGAAAAAAAGGAGATTAGCTGCACTCTGCCCGACATTGATCTTAAATATGCGTTTTTCTATGCCACCGATAACAGGGAATGTTCCGTTTCGAGTCCGATTTATGTGAAGCAATAACTTTCTGTGCACCGGTTCATCGCAATCAAAATCATGCTTTATCAATATGAACTAAAAAATAATTACTTCGAAAATCATAAAGAAGGACATTATGAAGAATATATTTAGGACTGTTGTTTTTTGTTTGATGTACATAGGAGTTTCTGGTCAGGTTTCTCCAAATTTGAAAAGTGCCAGAACTCCGCCAGCTTGGCTTGCTGAAGGAATTATCTATCAGATACAACCCCGGGCATTTACTCCTGAAGGGACCTTGCCAGCAGCAACAAAACAACTAAAAAACGTTGCTGAATTGGGTGCAACAATTGTTTATCTGTGTCCGGTTTTTGTGTCCGATGATAATGATGACCAACGAACCTGGAGTCCCCGCCAGAAAGCATCAAAAATGAATAATGCCAAAAATCCTTATCGGATGATGGATTATTACCACGTTGATCCGGAATACGGAAACGATGACGATTTGAAAGCTTTTGTTAATGAATGCCATCATCTGGGATTGAGGATAATGTTGGACATGGTATATCTGCATTGCGGTTCCAGGGCAGTATTTCTCAAGGAAAATCCTGATTTTATTAAGCGTGATGCCGAAGGTGGAGCCGTAAAAGCTGGATGGAACTGGCCTGCTTTAAATTTCGATAACAATCAACTCAGAGAATATTTGTGGCAAAACATGGAGTACTGGGTAAACGAGTTTGATGTGGACGGTTTTAGGTTGGATGTTGCTTTTGGTGTACCATTGGACTTTTGGGAAACAGCACGAACACGACTGGAAAAAATAAGGCCTGATATAGGTATGTTATCTGAAGCGCATGAGGATAGTCGACTTGAAGACCAGTTACAAGCTTTCGATGCCGGTTATAGCTTTGAATATTTTACGGCCCTAAAGAGTGTTATGAATGGGAATTATCCGGTTTCTCACTTACGGAATAAATGGAATGAATTTACAAACATGTGTCCAATCGGTTCCCGGTTTATCCGCTATTTTGATAACCATGATATTTCGAATGATGATTGGCACAATCGCAGGGAAAAGGACTGGGGCTTTGACGCCTGCAACGCAGTTTTTGTGCATCTTTTTACTTTAAATGGGATTCCATTTATTTACAATGGTCAGGAAATTGCAGACACTGCACGACACAGCATTTTCGGAAAAGCTCCGATTGCCTGGGAAAGGGCAAGTGCTTATGCCGGGCAAACACGCCTCACGTTTCTTCAAAAATTGTGCGAGATTTATAAAAACGAACAAGCCTTAATTGAAGGTGAATTAATATGGCTGGAGAATAATCATCCGGAATCAGTTTTGTCAAACGTAAGAAAAGTAGGAGAGGAACAAATTATAACCATCGTTAATTTATCAAACTACCCGGTTCATTTGAAAATTGATATCCCTGAATATTTCCCCAAAAATACCTGTAATGTATTGTTGGAGAGTGGTGTTCTTTCGGGAA
>JBFHJA010000354.1:0-5219 GCA_041596165.1 Draconibacterium sp.
AATCCCAAAACGGATGGTTTGTTCATCTTTTAAATCGTTGTTCTGATAAACCTTCGAAACGGCAGTATATAAATATGGAGTTTCGGGACTCCATAAATTTGGTTTTTGTACAGCAAGATTTTGCTCCATTTCATCACCAAACTTTTGAGTTGTAGAGTTTGAACTTATTTCATTTCCGTTGGAATCCTTTATGATAGTTACAAGTTTAACTTCATTGCCATTTACTTTGGTTTTAATATTCACTTTCGCAACTTCATCCGATATAAAAGGAGTGGTTATAAAAGTTCCCCATTGTTCGAAACTAACCTCATCTTTTACAATGATTTGCACTTTTCGGTAAATGCCTGCACCTGGGTACCAGCGCGATGATTTTGGGCGATTCTCCAATCGAACTGCCAGTAAATTGTCGCCATCAATTTTCAAATACGAAGTAATATCGAAATAAAAATAACTGTAACCGTACGGACGTTCACCCACTTTTTTCCCGTTAACAAAAACCTGTGCTTCGCTCATTGCGCCATCGAAAGTCAACAAAACACGTTTGCCTTTTTTAAACTCCGGAACTTTAAAATTTGTACGATACCAACCAACACCAATAAAAGGAAGTGCACCGGTTCGTCCAGTTTTTTCAGTTGCTTTTTGTTCATTGTTTTGAGTGATTGCTACAACCTGCATATCAACAGTTTTGTCAAACGGACCATAAATTGCCCAGTCGTGAGGAACGGTTACATTCTCCCACTTGCTATCATCGAAAGTTGCATTTATTGCATCCGGGAAATCGCCCTTTGAGAATTTCCAGTTTTTTTCAAGAGTGGTTTCCGTGCGTTGAGCCATTGCATTAATTGCAAGCAAAATAGAGAATAAAAAAAATAATTTCGTTTTCATTTGATTTCCAGTTGATTGATTTTCAAAAAATGGTTTAATATTAGCTAACACAACCTATTTTTCGGCTAACACAGCTACCCATTCCAACTCTCCGGGTACTTTTAAATTCACAATTTTGCCTCCTTTGATTTTACTCTCAGAAATTAATTTTCCTTTTCGTACATCAAACCATTTTATGTTAAACTCTTTTTCCGATTTGGTTAAATCAATCCCAACTTCGCCGCCATCTGTAAAAAACAACACATAATATTCATTGGGTTTTGAAGTAAGATAAGCCTCATTCTCCTGGCGATTTAAAAGCAAATCATTTCCGGGTTTCAACTCCCATAATTTTATGATTTTTTCAATGTCACGGGCAACTTTTACACAATTCATCGACAGTTCGGAAAGACCTAAACCTGATTCAGGGCGGTGAAACCGTGCGGTTGCCGCACCACCTAAAACATGTCGCCACCAACGTTCAATCCCATCTTTTGTGTTTCCGTGTGGGCCGCCGTCGGAACCATACGTTTTTACAGTATTCAAAGGGCGCGGTTGCGATGAAATGTATTTCCTTACCCATTGAAAATTATCCCAATGCACCTGTCCCTTCTTCTGGTTATTTTGCGAAACATCACAAAATGAGTAACGTTCAGGGTGATCGAAAGTACGTTTGTGCTCTTCAGAAGTTAAATCCCACGAGTCCCACATTTCGGTAATACAAATTTCTTTACCGGCTTCCTTGGCTTTATTTAAAATAAAATCGGTCCAGTAAATTGCCCATTCTTCTTCTGCCGAAGTCTCATTGTCAATGCAATACAGCACATTGTCGTATTTAAAAGAAATCTCAAGTATTTTTTCAACCCTGCTTTTCTGATACTTTAAAAGCAAATCATTGTTTTTCTGCTTTGGAGTTGTAAAAAAGAATGGTTGTTTGTTTTGTCCCGGATGATCGGGATATTCCAAATCCAAACCAGATTCTTCAGAAGTATAATTCACATTATTCTTTGGATTGTAGGGATGAATTGGCCAATGATTTCGCGCATAATCAAACCGATCCCAAACTTCAATCTGAACAATAATATCGCGTTTTTGAGTTTCTTTCAAAAATAAGTCAAAGCGATTGTAATAGTCTTCGTTTAGTTGTTCAAGATCGTATTTTCTGTTTTCAAGCCGGGCAAAAGGATAGAGTTCAAAACCTTTGTCCTGCCTGTCACTCATTGTGTTTCTAACATAATTTGCTCCAATCAGTTTCATTGAATCCAAATGTGGAATCAGCATTTTTTCCGGCCACTGAAAAAGGTTGTCGTCACCACTTGCTCCCAGTAGCAGAACAGGTTTACCCTTAAATTGCCAGTAACACTGATTTTCGGCCCAGGGTTTTATTCGCCCTTTTTCTGAACTTTGACAGCTTATTAAAGTTGTAAAAATTGAAATTAACGTGAGGAATAAATTCTTAATCATTTTTCATTTTCTTTAAAACTATTAACATATCGTTTTCAAAATTATGGTTGAATTGGATTGAATTTACATTCGAATTAATGACCGCTTCGGTATATTCATTCATTACCGGATTAAACCATTTTGCTGAATATTTATAACCATTAGAATTGAAAAATTTCACGGAACACTTTTCGGGAATGTAGGCAATAATCGTTTTATCGTCAGCACTTTTTACAACTGAAATCCAATGATTAAATTCCTTTTCACCGGGTTGTTCAGCCAAAATTTCATTTGCCGGAAAAAGGTTCCACCAATCAAATTTCTGCACAAATTCAGCCAAATAACCCATTTGAATGCTTCCAGGAAATTCTATGCTTTTTCGCCATCCGGTAACTCCTCCTTTGTCATTGTGATTTAGAATTCTTTCACCCTCAGCCAACCATGGCCACACACCGTTTGCACCGTAAGTAACTCCTGCAATTGGAGTAGCAAAAATGCTCCAATAGCTTGCGTTCCGCACATCTTTTGCAGTAATCCGAAAACCAATTTCCTCGTAATTTGGCTCCATATTTATATAAGGCATGGGTTTTAATTTGCTCCACATTTCGGCCATCGGTCCTTTGTTTATCCAGTTAACAACCTTTTCACCGTTGTTGTGCGATGATTGATAGCCCATCAAATCATACCACTCCTCCTGATCGTAAATATCGCCAACCCACGAACTGCCATGCGGGTGCAAGGTAACAGGAGCATGATCGATATCGTTAAAAACGCGGCGGCCAATTTCCTTCCATTTTACTTCCTGGTCATCGTAATAACGGCCATCACCACCCAAAGTCCAGACTACCTGATTGCCCTGGTAGCGGGCAACAATATATTTTGCCAACAAAACAGCTTCTTCAAGCGGCAATGAATATCCGGGGCTTAAATGACGACCTTGCCCGGTTGGCAGCGCCCACAATACTACCGGTGAAACAACCAATCCTTTGGCGTTTGCTTCGTCAATTTTTTTGTCGATTCTTTTAAAAAATTCCGGATGTACACGAATATATCCGGCTCCGTCAATGGCAGTTAACCCTTCAGCATTTTTATCGGCACCGCGCCATTCGGTAGTAACCAACTGAATTACGTTATAATTATGCTTTTTTCGTTGATTAAGATAGTGCTCCCATTCCTCATCGTTTGATTTCAATGCTCCGTTCCATGCCGTGCATGCCAACCAGAAAAATGGTGTTCCATCGGCATAAGAAAGGTGGTATTTACCTTGTTCATGTTGAATTGCTCCTTTTTGAAAAACCGGATCAGGGCTTGAATTACTTATGCATTCAAAATTCCCGTTTTTTTCATTCAGACCGGAGTTTTCTTTGTCAGAACAATTTGTTTTCCATTTCCATGTTCCCACTTCATCGGGCAAAAAACGGACTTTCCAATCGGTGCCACCGTCCCAAAAACCACGTACTGTTTTTACTTTCCCTGAAGGCGCTGTGAAAGTTATTTTAAAATCTCTTATATCGTATATAGGGTTTTCATAGGTTTTTGAACTTTCAAACTGAATTTCGTGTTTTGTCCAGATTTGTGTTTGTGCAAATAATGCACCCGAAATGAGTATAAAAATTGTGGTTAAAATAAATCGGTTCATTGGTAAAGTTTTTTCTTTAAAAATAGACATATTTTGTAAAACATTACAATCAATTACAACTACACAACTATATTGCACTATCAAAATACCATGTATTTATTATGAAAGCTACAGTAAATGAGAAAAAGCCTTCGGAAACCAAGGAAAACAATAAGGACAGGAGCCTTAAATTAACTGCCAATGTAATTGGCGCTACTGGTTTAGTGGGTAAACAATTAGTACTTCAACTTTTGGCAAACGATAATTTTGAAAAGGTCAGGATTTTTGTGCGGCGTGAATCGGGGTTAAAAAATCCAAAACTTGAACAACAAATTGTCGATTTTAGTGATGATAAAACGTGGAAAAACTCACTAAATGGAGATGTACTTTTTTCAACTTTGGGAACTACGCTAAAACAGGCTGGCAGCAAGGAAAAGCAATATGAAATCGATTTCACTTTTAACCTGAATTTTGCGCAAAAAGCAAAAGAAAATGGCATTGAAAAATATGTTTTGGTTTCCTCTGTTGGCGCCGATGCTAAATCATCGGTATTTTACACAAAAATGAAAGGCGAGTTGGATGAAACTGTAGCAAAAATCGGGTTTAAAAATCTTGCAATTTTGCGTCCTGCATCACTGACCGGTGATAGAAAAAACAAGCGAATTGTCGAACAAATTTCTATCCCAATCCTGAATTTATTAACACGTTTTATTTTCAGGAAATATCGTCCAATAAGTGACAAAATAGTGGCGCAGGCCATGATAAACGCAGTTATTTACCCAAATTCAGAAAAAACCATTTGGGAATCTGACGAGGTTTTTGAACTGGCAAAAAAACAGAAATAGCAGCAGCCATTAAATTGGATTGCTATGCCATTTTCAGCGTTGTATTTATAAAATTCTTATTTTTTCTTCAAGCTGAATTTCTGTATTTTTAATTATTGATAAAAACATTAAACAACCATATTATGAAAACTGAATTCTCAAAATTCCCCATTTTCACAAAAGCACTTATTTTCATTGCTGTACTTTTCTTTTTTTCAGCATGTGCTGATGTGACCGATGTTCAGGCATGCGTAACATTCGAACCATATGGTTTTTTAGGTGGTTTGTGGCATGGAATTATAGCGCCACTCAGCTTTTTCGGTAGTCTTTTTAGTGACAATATCGCAATGTATGCGGTTAATAACAACGGAGGCTGGTATGATTTCGGTTTTGTTTTGGGTGCAGGAATCCTTTTTGGCGGCGGATCCCGGGCCTCAAAACGAAGATAAATATCTCGTTGACCTCAATAA
>JBFHJA010000355.1:0-5176 GCA_041596165.1 Draconibacterium sp.
GCATAAAATAAAAGAGAGGATATTTCAAATTGAAATATCCTCTCTTTTTGCTGACAGGTTTTATTTCAATAATTTTCGTTGTTCCTTTTTTGTCATTTCCAAAGCCCTTACTTCGTTTGGATGAATTACTTTAATATTTAATGCCGAATTTAATAACTCAGTTTTACCTGGAGCTGTAACAAACACAGGGATGATAAATTGAAAATCATTTGAACTCAACAAATTATGGTAAACCATCAAAACAACTTCAGTCGAGTTTTTTGCAACTTCACCAAGCATTTCTCCTGCCTGAATTATTTGATTGATCTCCAGATTTTTATTCTTGTCAATTACATTTTTATAGGTAATCAAAGTTCCGTCAGGCTGTAAAAGTGTAATCGAATTCGACCAGGTATTGTACCAGCTTTTTGGATCCCCACCACGTTTTTCACCTGCAATCTCAACTATCTGCCCCTGCCTCGCTGCATAAACAAGATCGCCCGGAGTCGCTTCAAAACCAGTTGCCTTCCAACTTTTTGGTTCCTCAACTCCCCAAAAACCTTTTATGTTAGTAATGTTTACAGGTTTCACAATTTTCCCCGGCTCAAATGGAATCAGGTACGGAAAATCAAGATTGATTTCGGGGACTGGATTCGAACGAAATGTTTTGATTTCGAAAATAAAATATGGCGCTGCTAAATCGGGTTCTCTTAAAAGTGTAAATAAACTATTGTATCCCGGCTCAAGTTTTTTAATATAAGGCAAATTCTCTGTGAACCTTGTATTTTCAAGGCTTGTAAATATCAGATTAAGATAAACTGGTGTTTTTGAGTTGTTACTTGCACCAAATATACAATCGCCAACATTGTTATAATCATATTGTACTTCAACAAATTGAGCACTATTCTCAAGCCAAATAAAACTTAAAACTACAAGTATATAAAGTTTAACCATCGTATTTTTTTTTTGATTGGTAAGAATTGAAACACAAGCAATCTCTCAAAAGTAAATAAATTTGATTTTCTTGTTGAACTAATTGATGTATATTATAAAAAGATGTTTTCAAAAGAAGAAACAAGGGAATTGTGGCAAAAATTCTGGAAAGATTTTAAAAACCATAGCGAAACTCATCCTTCATTGAATTTCACAAAGAAAAGATGGATATTAAATGAGACACAAATTCGAGGTGTAGCTTTGCGATTTGATGTAAATCGGGAAAATGCAAAAGTTATACTTGAATTACAAAACAAAAGTGAAGATCGGCGGCTTCAGATTTTTGAAATTCTTGAACGTTACAAAATTATAATCGAAGAAGGTTTTACTGCGGGATTGGTCTGGGAGTTTTATCATCAACGGGAAGATAATAAACATGAGGTTTGCCGTATTTACACGCAGCTAAACAATGTTGACTGGCATCGTATAAATGACTGGCCTGATATTTATAACTTCTTTATTGAAAATATGTTACAAATGGAAGATAATTATTTAATGGTAAAAGACAGTGTAAAAGAAGAGCTAAAAGGGAATATTTGAATAACAAAGAAGGTAAAATTTACTATACAATCTATTAATTCATTCTAAATAAGCACGAGTACATTTGAACATATACAATAATCTATATATTTAAAGCCGGTAAAATCAAAAATCTTTTTAAATGACGCAACTTTTAGCCATTTTTGTTGTTAATTTTTTCAACTATCCTTTGATAATTCAATTAATAAAAAATAGATAATATGTTTGATTTAGAACTCATTAAAAAAGTATATGCAGAATTGCCTGCAAAAGTTGAAAGTGCTAAAAAGAAACTCAACCGTCCATTAACTTATGCCGAAAAAATACTTTACGCCCATCTATTTGATTCAAAGGCAATTGAAGTATATCAGCGCGGTAAAGCATATGTTGATTTTGCCCCCGACCGGGTTGCCATGCAGGATGCAACTGCTCAAATGGCGTTGCTGCAATTTATGAATTCAGGCAAAAAAACAACTGCAGTTCCATCAACAGTGCATTGTGACCACCTCATTCAGGCTCAGGTTGACGGCAAAACCGACCTTGGAGTTGCACAAACCGCAAATAAGGAAGTCTACGATTTTTTAGAATCGGTATCAAACAAATACGGAATCGGATTCTGGAAGCCGGGTGCCGGAATTATTCACCAGGTTGTTCTGGAAAATTATGCCTTCCCCGGCGGAATGATGATTGGAACTGACTCGCACACTGTAAATGCGGGTGGATTAGGAATGGTCGCCATTGGAGTTGGCGGTGCTGACGCAGTTGACGTGATGGCTGGAATGGCCTGGGAATTGAAAATGCCAAAATTAATTGGGGTTAAACTCACAGGAAAACTGAACGGATGGTCAGCCTCAAAAGACGTGATTTTGAAAGTGGCCGGAATCCTTACTGTTAAAGGTGGAACCGGTGCTATTATCGAATATTTTGGCGAAGGTGCCAAATCGATTTCTGCGACAGGAAAAGGAACAATTTGTAATATGGGCGCTGAAGTAGGAGCAACTACAAGTATTTTTGCCTACGATGAAAGCATGGAGCGTTATCTGAATGCTACCGGACGTGAAGAAGTTGCCAAACATGCCAATGCTGTTAAGGATTATTTGGATGCTGACCCTGAAGTTTACGAAAACCCTGATATCTATTATGATCAGGTTATTGAAATCGATTTATCGAAATTAGAACCACATATCAACGGTCCGTTTACTCCCGACCGTGCTACTCCAATTTCGATGATTGGAAAAGTTGCCAAAGAAAATGGCTGGCCACTGGAAGTATCTGTTGGATTAATAGGAAGTTGCACAAACTCTTCTTATGAAGATATTTCGAGGGCAGCATCAATTGCACAACAAGCAGTTGAGAAAAACCTTAAAACCAACTCTGAATTTACAATAACACCAGGTTCGGAACAAGTACGCTACACGATTGAACGTGATGGCTTTATTTCGATATTTGAAAAAATGGGAGGTAAAGTTTTTGCAAATGCCTGTGGACCGTGTATTGGTCAATGGTCAAGGCCAGGTGCCGAAAAAGGAGAAAAAAATACAATTGTACATTCCTTCAACCGGAATTTCTCGAAACGAGCTGATGGAAACCCAAATACACATGCCTTTGTAACTTCACCCGAGTTGGTAACAGCACTGGCAATTGCTGGCAGGCTTGATTTTAATCCGATAACCGATTCACTTTCAAATACTAAAGGAGAGCAAATCAAATTAAATCCACCGGTTGGAGAAGAGTTGCCTTCAAAAGGATTTGCGGTTGAGGATGCAGGTTATCAGGCTCCGGCTGCCGATGGTTCTAAGGTTCAGGTTTCTGTTGCACCCGATTCAGGCAGGTTACAATTATTATATCCTTTTGAACCCTGGGATGGCAGAAATATCAGCGGAGCAAAGTTGCTGATTAAAGCACTCGGTAAATGTACAACCGACCATATTTCAATGGCAGGACCCTGGTTGCGATTCCGTGGTCATCTCGATAATATTTCAAATAACATGTTAATTGGAGCAGTAAATGCATTCAATAGCGAAACAAATAAGGTAAAAAACCAGCTAACAGGCGAATATGACAGTGTTCCGGCGGTTCAGCGTAAATACAAAGCTGCAGGAATACCAACTGTTGTTATTGGAGATCAAAACTATGGTGAAGGTTCATCGCGCGAACATGCTGCTATGGAACCCCGTCATCTTGGGGTAAGAGCTGTAATTGTAAAATCATTTGCACGAATTCACGAAACCAACCTTAAAAAACAGGGGATGCTAGGTTTAACTTTTGTGAATGAAGAAGATTATGATTTGATACTGGAAGACGACACTATCAATTTTATTGATTTAGTGGAATTTGCCCCCGGAAAATCACTTTCAATCGAAGTAGTTCATGCAGATGGAACAAAAGATATAATTGAATTGAACCACACCTATAACGAACAACAAATTGATTGGTTCAGAGCCGGTTCTGCATTGAATTTGATTAAGAAGCAGAATAATGCGTGAATAAAAGAATTAGAGATTGGCCAATAACTATTGAAAAAAAATAAATTTCAAAATAAATAAGAATATTAAAAATGCAGAAAATTAAAGTTCAAAACCCTGTTGTAGAGCTCGATGGCGATGAAATGACAAGAGTAATATGGGATTTCATTAAACAAAAATTAATTCTTCCATATCTCGATATCGATTTAAAATATTACGATTTAGGAATGGAAAACCGAGATGCTACAAACGATCAGGTAACAATCGACTCGGCGCATGCAATCCAAAAATATGGCGTGGGAGTAAAATGTGCAACAATCACACCTGACGAAGCCCGGGTTGAAGAGTTTGGACTTAAAAAAATGTGGAAATCACCCAACGGAACAATTCGTAATATTTTAGGAGGAACTGTTTTCCGCGAACCTATAATTTGCAGCAATGTACCTCGCCTTGTTCCGGGCTGGACAAAACCCATTTGCATTGGGCGTCACGCTTTTGGCGATCAATACCGTGCAACCGATTTTCTTACAAAAGGAAAAGGAAAACTTACAATTACATTTACTCCAGAAGATGGCAGCGAACCAATTTCACACGAAGTTTTTGATTTCGAAGGAGATGGTTTGGCAATGGCCATGTACAATACAGACGATTCAATTCGGGGTTTTGCACGTTCATGCATGAACCAGGCAATTGAAAAAAAATGGCCTCTTTATCTTTCAACAAAAAACACAATCCTGAAAAAATATGACGGACGATTTAAAGATATCTTCCAGCAAATTTTTGATGCCGAGTTTAAAGAAAAATTCAATGAAATTGGAATAACTTACGAGCACCGGTTAATCGATGATATGGTAGCCGCTTGTATGAAATGGGAAGGCGGATATGTTTGGGCCTGTAAAAACTATGATGGCGACGTGCAAAGTGATACTGTTGCACAAGGATTTGGCTCACTTGGTTTAATGACTTCAACATTGGTTACACCCGACGGAAAAATTATGGAAGCAGAAGCTGCACATGGAACTGTTACCCGTCACTTTAGCGAACACCAGAAAGGAAGACCAACATCGACCAATCCTATCGCATCGATTTTTGCCTGGACAAGAGGTTTAGCGTTCCGTGGAAAACTGGATGGCAACCAAAAACTAATTGATTTTGCAAATACACTGGAACAAGTTTGCGTTGAAACCGTTGAAAGTGGGAAAATGACAAAAGATTTGGCA
>JBFHJA010000356.1:0-5119 GCA_041596165.1 Draconibacterium sp.
GATCTGCTTAAATTGAAAGATATACTTGGCGAATTGATTTTGGTACTCACCAATAAAAATGAATCTTCAGAAAAAATAGAAACAGATTGAATTTATATAAAGACAAGTTGACAATTAGATTACAATGTAAATAAAAAAAAGAATATGGAATTATTAGAAAAATTAAATTGGCGTTATGCTACAAAGGCCATGAATGGGAAAAAAGTAGCACAGAACAAAATAGATACGATTATTGAAGCAGCCTCAATTGCGCCAACATCAAGTGGGTTACAACCTTTCGAAATAATGGTTATAACCAATCAGGAATTAAAGGAAAAAATTAGAGCAATTGGCTGGAATCAATCAGTAATTACCGATTGTTCTCATTTATTGGTATTTGCAGCCTGGGATACCTACACACCCGAGCGAATAAATAAAGTATTTGATTATACCAATACGATGCGTGGTTTCAAAAATGAGGGATGGGAGAATTATCGTCAAAAACTTTTGAATTCATATCCGCAACGGGATGCCGAAGTGAATTTTAACCATGCTGCAAGACAAGCTTATATCGCATTTTCGCAAGCCATTGCAGCTGCAGCCTTCGAAGAAGTTGACAGTACACCGATGGAAGGATTTGACGCCGATGCATTAGACAAAATTTTAAACCTTAAGGAAAAAGGACTTCGAAGCTGTGTGATGCTCCCCTTAGGTTATCGCGACGATAAAAATGACTGGTTGGTAAATCTTACAAAAGTTCGAAAAAGCAAGAAAGATCTTGTAACTGTTTTTGAATAGTTGGTTAAAGAAAGTAGAGCGTAACACAATACATAAACAATAATAGCCGAGGATTAAACTGAACGGCTTTCGATTAAAATTATTAGAAAAATGGCGAAAATTAAATTAAAAGGAAACGAAATAAATACAAGTGGCGAATTACCAAAAATTGGAGAACTGGCAAAGGATTTCAATTTGACAGCATTAGATTTATCTGTAAAAAAACTGAATGACTTTAAAGGAAAGAATTTAGTATTAAACATTTTCCCAAGTATCGACACAGGTACATGTGCAGCTTCTGTTCGCAATTTCAATAAAACTGCCGCGAATTTTACAGATACAAGTGTTTTATGTATTTCCAGAGATTTACCTTTTGCACAGGCAAGATTCTGTGGAGCTGAAGGAATTGAAAACGTGGTAATGCTGTCGGATTTTAATACCGGGAAATTTGGCAAAGACTATGGTTTAGAAATATTAGATGGTCCTTTAGCAGGTTTAAATTCAAGATGTATTGCTGTAATCAATGCTGAAGGAAAGGTTATTTACACAGAACAAGTAGCAGAAATAGCTGACGAGCCAAATTACGATTTAGCTTTGGTAAGTTTGTCTGGCCAATTGAAGTAATGATAAACCTTATAGTAAAAAGCAGAATTTGTCTGAAAAATAAACAGGACATAAAATAAAATCAAGTTACATTAAACGTTCGGGTGGCACGCAGTGTCATCCGAACGCGTTTTTGGCAACCTGTCTTACTTCATTTTGGAAACAACCTTTGAGGTTTATTGATTGCTTTTGTCGGTGGCTATTTTTAAACAGAATTGTAATCCAAAGGCACTATTTTTTTTGTAATGGCGTAAATAGTTAATCCCGATAAGCTTTTAATCCCAGTTTTGTCGGTAATATTTTTTCGATGACTGATTACTGTGTGGATGCTGATATTTAATTTATCGGCAATTTCTTTGTTGGCAAGCCCTTTTACCAACTGTATTAAAACCTCTAATTCGCGATCGGATAAATCTTCCTGTTGAATTTTATCGGAACCAGGATTGTGTTGTCCAATTTTGTTGAAAATCTGATCGAGAGAGGCGTTAACCGAAAGTGAATCATCAAACTTCTGAAGCAAATCGTCATCAAAAAAAGAATAAACCAAAGCAATCCATAAAATACCCGGGCAACTGTTTTTTAGTTTTATAAAATCGTTTAACCGGTTTTGAATTGCTGATGGATTGATGATTGCAACATTAAAACTCTCTTTTGAAGTTGAATGTTTCAATTCTTCCAGATCACTAAAACGGTACAAATAAAAGTCCTTTTTAAACTTCATCAATACATTTGTAATACCCTCGAAAACAATATGCGACGGCTCAATAATGGCAATATTGATGCGGCTTTTATCCATTTGATGGCTCAATTTCAATTTTACCAACAAGTGGAAGCAGAATTTTATCTTCGATTAAGGAATGCACATTTAAATCGAATTCTAATTCGAAAAGGCTAAACAGAAATTTTCTTCGCAGCGAAAAGTCGTCTTTGAGCGAAATATGTTTTAGCAAAAGGTTTTTTAAGTCAGTAAGTTTTGTTTCAATGTCGGTGTGATGTTCGCGGTATTCATTGGCGGAAAAATTATTTTTAAGTTCAAATTTTCCGTCTTCAATTAACCTGCAAATGTATGGAAACACAATACTTTCTTCGTAATCAAGGTGTTCAAGCACTTCTTCAAAATAGTCATTAAAGAATTTTTCGACAAGCAGAATATCTTCTGAATTTTGCCTTTCATGAAGCTGTACCAAAAACGATTTTAACTCGGGATATTTATCGTGTTTGTAAAAACGGTGACTATTTTTCAAAAACCTGATGATAGTTGAAATATCTTCGAGTGCATTTATTTCATTTTTATCGGGGAAAAACCCATTGTACAAGTTTCCAAAAACCAAAAAAACTGCCGGTTCGATTTTATTGTCAGCACAAAGTTGTGCAACCGATTTATCCTTTACCGCAAAGTCAATCTCGAAATGTTCAAGCAGCAATAATAGTTTCGAGTTTTCATTAATCAAATCCACCACTTTCATGTCGGAAGTAATGTATGTTTTATGTGTTTGATACATATCTTATTTTATTGAATAAATGATGTGAACAAAAAGCTGATTTTAATACCTGAAGGATTGAAATGATTATGGAAACGGATAGCACAAAATTTCTAAAACCACGAAGTGGTGGCAAAATCCTGTCAAACCTTCGGTATTAATTTTCATTATAATTTTTAACTTTTGATTCGCATATATTTTAAACACAAAAAAGACCGCTATTGTTTTAAATAGCAGTCTCATTAAATTCGTTTTATTTCGAGATTCCGTATATCGGAAACTATAGGAAAATTATTTGTTCTTATAAAACTTCTCGGGCAATTTTACCGCTCGTATTGCTAAAAACAAACCACCTAAAACAAATGGTATGCTTAACCACTGGCCCATGTTCAAAGCCATGCTGGCTTCAAATGCTTCCTGATCTTCCTTGATAAATTCGATGAAAAACCGGGCACCAAAAATGAACATAAAAAACAATCCGAAAATTAAACCCTCTTTATTTTTCGCCCTTGTTTTCCAATACATGTATGTTAAAATTACAAAAGCCACCAAATATGAAAGCGCCTCGTACAACTGAGTTGGGTGTTTGGCAATGGTTTCGCCATTGCGTTCAAAAATAAAACCCCAGGGCAATGAAGTTTGTACTCCGTAAATTTCAGAGTTCATCAGGTTTCCGAAACGGATAAAAGCTGCAACCAAAGCCGTTGGTACTACAATGCGGTCGAGTATCCACAGCATGGAACGTTTTGTAACCAATTTAGAATAAATAATAATGGCAATTAAAATACCTAAAGTTCCGCCATGACTTGATAATCCACCGTGCCAAACCTTAATAATCTCTGATGGGTTTTGTGAATAATATTCCCAGCCATAAAAGAAAACATGCCCTAAACGTGCGCCAACAATTGTTGCAATTATGATATAAAAGAAAGCACTGTCGATCCATTTTTGGGGGACATTTTCCGATCTCAGCATTTTTTCGCCTATGTAATAACCAATTAAAAAACCTGATGCAAAGAGCAATCCATACCAACGAACAGAAAATGGGCCCAACTGAAAAATCTCAGGGTTTACATTCCAGTGTATAAAGTTGAGAATGTTTATCATGTAGTGTATTCTTTTGTTTTAAATTTATTTTATTACGAATTGCCGATTCATAGTTCCGGGTTCAAAGTTTTAAGTTTGTGTCTTTAATTTTGAACTTTAAACTCGAAACCTTAAACTTCTTACACTCCCCCAACTCCGTGGCAATGTTTATATTTCTTACCGCTACCACACGGGCAGGGATCGTTTCTGCCGACTTGCTTTTCAACTGTTACAGGTTGTGGTTTGGCGCGTTCCTGCGTTTGCGAATTTGCGCCTTCCATCGGATTATCAGCTCCCGGCAATTCCGATTTTTGCGTTTTAAAACGGCTCAAATCCAATTTTTTCCTTGCTTCCGCTTCCCGGATTTGATCCGGGTTTTGTGTTGGTATATAACCTTTCATCAATGTTGAAACCACATCTTTATTTACAGTTGCAACCATCGCTTTGAACAAATTGAACGACTCGAATTTATAAATCAACAGCGGATCTTTTTGCTCATAAGATGCGTTTTGAACCGATTGTTTCAAGTCATCCATTTCACGCAACTCTTCCTTCCAGGCTTCGTCAATTGTCCTTAAAACAATTTGTTTCTGGTATGATTTAACTAATTCCTTCCCTTTGTTTTTATAAGCTTTTTCAAGGTTGCAAATGATTTGATAAACCCGTTTTCCGTCAGAAATTGGCACAACAATGTTGTTATACATTTGCCCTTTGTTTTCGTAAACGTCGCGAATTACAGGATAAGCCTGTTTCGATATTGCTTCTACTTTCCGGTTGTACGCGGCAATCATTTTTTCCAGAACTACTTCTGAAACTTCTGCTGCGTTTAATTTTTTGAAATCATCAGCATTCACCGGCGATTCAATGGAAAGCAACCTCAACATTTCCATGTTGAAATCTTCGAAATTATCTGAACCATGATACTCTTGAACCAACTCCTCAACCGAATCATACATCATATTCAGCAAATCAACTTCAAGACGTTCGCCAAACAGTGCGTGTTTACGTTTTTTGTAAATAACTTCACGCTGCGAGTTCATTACATCATCGTATTCAAGTAATCGTTTACGGATACCAAAGTTGTTCTCCTCAACTTTTTTCTGCGCACGTTCTATCGATTTGGAAATCATCGAGTGCTGAATAACTTCACCCTCTTTCAGTCCAAGTTTATCCATTATTCCTGAAATTCTGCC
>JBFHJA010000357.1:0-5090 GCA_041596165.1 Draconibacterium sp.
AATAATAAACATGGTTGCAATTGCAGTTGTAGATGCACAGTCGGGAACCTGATATAAATCTATAAACTTCTCCACGAAAAAAGCCGTAGGTCATGCGACAAACGGCTTTTATATTTTAAATAAAATTTATCAGATTATTGCGCTGTATCCGTCGGCGCTGTTGTTGGGAAATTTGGTACCTGAGTTGGGTCAATTGCATTTTCAATTTGTTTGCTAACACGTGAACCTTCAACTCCATCCTCGCCATGAGGAATAAATGCTGTACCAATAACTGAAAGGAATAACAATGCGCCAGCTAATCCCCATGTAGCTTTTTCAAGAAAATCGGCTGTTTTGCGAACACCCATTATTTGACCGGTTGATTGAAAGTTGCTTGCCAAACCACCACCTTTTGAGTTTTGAACCAAAACAATCAACACCAAAAGCACGCAAACGATAAATATTAAAACAGTTATTAGTGTGTACATTTTCTTATGAATTAGAGTTCTTTAATTTTTCAATTTCTTCAATTTGGGTTGCAAAGTAAATACTTTTTTCCGGATATTTCAAACTTAATTTTTTATATGCCGACAAAGCTTTTTCGTAGTTTTTCTGTTGAAAATAAATGCCTGCCAAAGTTTCTGTTATTAATTCTTCATTTTCGGCATCCGATTTCTCTATAATATTTATTCTATTCCCCTTTTCATCATGGTCTTCATCGCCTTGTGTACGTCTTATTGTACCTTGATTTGAATTTAAAAAATTATCGATCAAGGGATTTCCAATACTTTCATCATACGTCGCATCATATCCATCGATTGCATTCAGCGGATTTTCAATTTCTGCTTTTTCCGCTTTTTTTTGAATTTCAGTATTTACAAAATTGTACAACAGCTTTCGGTCGGGTATTCGCACTGCAACTTTTTTTAAAACTATTTTGTAATCGGGCGATTCATTTTGTTTCAAATTTTTGAGATACAGCATCCAACCCAAATTGAACCACGGATATTTTTCAGTTATTAGTTTTAATTCAGCTTCTGTTTCATTGTTCAGCAGATGCTGATTGTTGAGTAAGTTATAAAAAGTTTCAGTATGCATTTTTACCAGTTTGCTATTGTTGCATTAAAAATATCATCCGTTAATTTCGTAATAATCAACTCAGACAATTCATTCTCTATGTCACTGATTGTCAGGTTACTGTCGTAATCTTCATAGGCCGAGAAACTACGATCAAAATTTTCTTCCGGCGATTTATTATTTGTATATTTTAATTTAATAGTAACCGTTAACCTGTTTTGCGCGGCAAGGTCATCTTTTTGTATCGCCATTGGCCGAACTTCGTAACCAGTAATTTGCCCTTCAAATTCCAAATCTCCGTCTTCTGACAATTCGTTAAGTGAGGTTTGCCTCTGCAGTTTTTCGCGTAACCCTTCAGTAAAATTCTGGCTCAATGTTGGATTTATTAATCTTGCCCGGTTGGGGAAATAATATACACTGTATGTTTTTACTGCTGGTGAAAGATTGGCGCCGGTAAAAGAATATGATACTTTACAGGCCTGGGCGACAAGTACAATAGCCGTAACAACTACTGCAAAGATGAATAAACGTTTCACTTTATTTTTATCCTTTAACATCATATTCCTTGATTTTTCGGTAAAGCGTACGTTCAGATATTCCTAATTCCTGTGCAGCGTATTTCCGTTTACCGTTGTGTTTTTCAAGCGCTTTTATTATCAATTCAATCTCCTTATCTTCCAACGAAAGTGATTCCTCAACAAATTCCTCGGTGTCCTGAATGTTTTCCTTTTCCACCGGATCAATATGAATGTGTTTTGACGCCTGTTCCTTTGAAACAAAGTTACCTGAATCGGTATCGTACAAATTCCTGAAAATCCTTGCCTGATCCCCTGTAATTGGTGATTCTTTGTTTTCCATTATATCCAGTACCAACTTCTTCAATTCAGTCATGTCGCGTTTCATATCGAACAAAACTTTGTACAGAATTTCGCGCTCGTTTGAAAACGAACTTTCTTCGGTCTTTGAAAAAATTGCAGGCAAGTTTTTGGTAGCATCCACAGGCAAATAATTCTTTAATATGTCTGCCGTTATATCTCTTTCTTTTTCGATTATTGAAATTTGTTCTGTAATATTCTTGAGTTGCCTAACATTCCCTGGCCACCGATAATTTAAGAGTAACGATTTTGCCGGTTCATCCAGAATAATCGGGGGCATCCTGTACTTCTCAGCAAAATCGCGGGCAAATTTTCTGAACAGCAAATTAATGTCATCCGGTCTTTCGCGCAAAGGAGTAATTGTAATTGGCACCGTATTTAAACGGTAATATAAATCTTCCCTGAATTTACCGGTTTCAATTGCCTCGGGCAAATTAACATTTGTGGCAGCAATAACACGTACGTTTGTTTTGATCATTTTCGACGAACCCACTTTTATAAATTCACCGGTTTCGAGTACGCGTAGTAAACGTACTTGGGTAGCAAGTGGTAATTCACCAATTTCATCCAGAAAAATAGTGCCACCATCGGCCTCATGAAAATAACCTTTTCTATCAGCAAGGGCGCCCGTGAATGCTCCTTTTTCGTGACCAAAAAGTTCAGAGTCAATTGTTCCTTCAGGAATTGCACCACAGTTTACAGCAATATATTTACCGTGCTTCCGGCTCGAAAACTGGTGGATTATTTGTGGAAATATCTCTTTTCCTGTCCCGCTTTCGCCGGTTATCAAAACCGATAAATCGGTGGGCGCAACCTGCACGGCAACTTCAATTGCCCGGTTTAGCATAGCCGAGTTTCCGATAATCTCAAATCTCTGTTTTATACCCTGTACATCCATAATTTCATGGTGAATAAAGTGCAAATTTACAATTTTTACCCGTTAAACTTTCCCAACGGCTATTATTAACTTTTTTTATTGAAAAATGTGGGTATGAAAATTGGTATATTTCTCAATATCAGAATTCAATTTTCTATTTTATCTTTGTCAGATGAAGTTTATCGCAATAATACCAGCACGTTATCAATCCACGCGTTTCCCAGGGAAACCGCTGGCTGTTATTAACAATAAACCAATGATTCAGTGGGTTTATGAAAATGTTGCAAAAGCTGTTAACGAGGTTTGGGTAGCTACTGATGATGAACGAATTTTTAAAGCAGTCGAGAGTTTTGGTGGTAAGGCAGTAGAAACACTTTCAACTCACCAAAGCGGTACTGACCGCTGTGCAGAAGCAGCTCGAAAAATCGCTGAAAAAACTGATTTCGATGTGGTTATTAATGTTCAGGGCGACGAACCATTTATTCAACCCAAACAAATTGAATTGTTAAAATCATGTTTCTCAACCGATGCTGATATAGCAACCTTGATTAAAAAAATTGAAACAACCGAAGAATTGTTTAACCCAAACCGGCCAAAAGTTGTAACCGACAACAAGCAAAATGCGTTATACTTTAGTCGTTCAACTATTCCGTTTGTTCGTGGCAGAGAAACTGAGGATTGGTTATCGGCACAAACTTTTTGGGCTCATGTTGGAATGTATGCATACAAAACTGATGTGCTTCAAAAAATTTCAAAATTGAAACAGGGAGAGTTGGAAATAGCAGAATCGCTTGAACAACTACGTTGGCTTGAGAACGGATTAAAAATAAAAACTGCTGTAACAGAGCACCAAAGTATTGGGATTGACACACCTGAAGATTTAATTCAGGCAATGCAACTTTTAAAAAACAAACTTGTCTCTTAATTAGAGGCACATTATTTGCAGAGTACAACAGAAAAACGAGAAAATGAAAAAAATTATACTTTTTATATTCATTATTACAATAAGTATTTCAGGCTTTTCGCAAAATACCGCCGGAAATAACATAAGTTGGAACACTATTAGTGCTGACGAGAATAGCATTAATACCGAAGTTAAAATCTATCCAAATCCTGCCAAAGGTGAATATGTAACCGTTGAATTCAACAAAAGGGAAATTAAAGAGATAAGCCTTACAAATATTACCGGCAGAGAGGTTTTCTTAAAAACCTACCCATTTACGGAAACAAAAAAACAAGTTCAACTGAACGACATTCCCAACGGAATTTATTTTCTGAAAATAAAAACCACCGAGGACAAAATAGTAATCAAAAAACTGATGGTTTCGAAGAATTAAATTGATATTCAGTATTGAGTACAATGATTTGATTATTTAGTGCTAAGTGTAGAAATCCTGGTTTTCTTTTCTCCATTTCCACAATATTTTTTTAAACGATTTTCTCACAATAAAACACTTTCTTGTCTCATTTTTGTTTTTCCCCTGTTTTTGACTAGCATATCATCTTATAAATGATTACCTTAAGTGCATATTCGAAAGTATTGTTCTTTAAAAATCATTTATCATGAAAAAATTATTCGTATTTACATTAATTGCATTTATTGCATTCAGCGCAAGAGCACAGGAAACCTTTTTCCCTACCACAGAGGGTACTATTTTGGTTTACAAATCATTCGACAAAAAAGGGAAAGAAAGTAGCGGCACAAAATACACCATCAAAAATGTAAAAAAGGATGGCGATAACGTGGATATCACTTACCTCATCGAATCACTAAACCCCAAAGATGAATTAGTTTATAAAGATGAAATTACAATTCATCAACGGGGAGATGTTTTATACGTGGACATGAGCAATTTTGTAAACAAAGCGGCATTTCAACAGGATGGTCAAATGCCTGCAGATATTAAAGTTACGGGCAATAATATGGAACTCCCAACAAATATTAGCCCCGGGCAAACACTGCCAGATGCCAATATTGAAATGGAATTGAAAATGGGATTCATGAACATGAAAATGGGAGCACAAGTTACCGACAGAAAAATGGAAACAATAGAAGATGTAACAGTGCCAGCGGGAACATTTAAAACATACAAATTCACTAGTAACGTAACCGCCACAGCTTTAGGTATCAGTATGAATACCCAGAACACAGAATGGTATGCAAAAGGAATTGGAATGGTTAAATCGGAAACTTACGATAAAAAAGGAAAACTTGCATCGAGCATGGAATTGATTGAATTGAACAAGTAACCCGCAGCGATGAAAAAAATATTTGTCAAAAA